>CAZUQB010000176.1:0-5440 GCA_964622405.1 uncultured Opitutaceae bacterium
CGCCAGCTGCGCCCTTGGCATGGCAAGCAAGGAGGTCATGGCGACGGCCCCGGTCATGGCCCTGCTTTATGATCGGACCTTTCTCGCTGGCAGTTTTAGCGGAGCGTGGAGAGCTCGTCGCTGGCTCTATGTCGGACTGGCTGCGACTTGGCTAATCCTGCTGCTGCTGATTGCGCAGCATCACCAGCGCGCCGGCATCGTGGGATTTGGACTTGGAGTAAGCAGCTGGGACTACTTGGTGTCCCAGTGCCGCGCGCTGGGCATCTACCTGAAACTCTCCGTTTGGCCGCGCCCGCTTATTGTCGACTACGGCGTGGACCTCGCCCCTCTGCGTCAAGTGTGGGGACAGGGCCTGCTGATCGTCGCAATGCTCACCGGTACGATTTGGACGCTCGTCCGGAAGCCGGTCATTGGCTTCTTCGCCGCGGCGTTCTTTGTCCTGTTGGCGCCGAGTTCGAGCTTTGTACCACTTACAACCCAGCCGATCGCAGAACATCGGATGTACCTTCCGCTGGCCTGCCTGATTGCCCTCGCCGCTGGTGGGCTTTGGTTGGTTTCCCCGGGATGGCGCCGTCTGCTCTCAATCGCCATTTTCGGGATTTACGGCAGCCTGACCGTGCTCCGGGTTGGGCAATATGCCGATGACGAGAAGCTCTGGATCGACAATATCGCGCAGACTCCGGGCAATGCCCGGGCGCACGCGAGCCTGGCGGCGGTCTATGTCCGGCGCGGAGATTGGGAGCAGGCACTGACACAACTGGCCGAAGCGGCTCGATTGCGGCCGGACTACGCCGACGTACGGAGCGATTACGCCAACGTGCTGCTTCGTTTCGGCCGAGGCGAAGAGGCGGTTCGAGAATTGACCGCCGCGCGTCAGCTCAAACCCGCGGATGTCGATATTCAGTACAATCTGGGAGTCGTTCTCGCGCAGGTTGGGCGGGTGCCGGAAGCCACGGCTCAATTGCGCGAGGTAACGCAGAAGTCCCCGGGGCATGCCGCAGCCTGGAACAATCTCGGCGACACGCTGCTGCGGCAGGGCCTACTCCTCGAGGCCCTGAATGCCTTTGAGAGGGTGCTGGCACTCGATCCCTCCTCGGCAGCGGCCCACAACAATGCCGGCGTGACCCTGATGCGCCTGGGCCGCCCGGCAGAAGCGGTGCCGCACTACGAAGCAACCTTGAGCCAGATGCCGAAGTCCCCGGTGGTACACCACAATCTCGCGTTGGCCTTGGCTCAATCTGGTCGGTTTGCCGAGGCCATCGCACACGAAGAGGAAGCGCTGAGCCTGCAGCCTGATTTCCCGGCCGCCCGCGAGCATCTCGAGCAACTGCGGCAATCGCGCTAGAGCATTCTAACCGGATTCGTAGCCACAAAGATGCGCAAAAGGCGCAAGAAATTGCCGCCGCAGCGGTACCCCGGAAAACAAGGTTGGGTCGAGTCTTTGAAACCGCCGCAACCACGACCACATTCGGATTGGTCTGCGCTTTTTGTGCGTTCTTGCGGCTATCCTTTCTGTGAAACTGCTCTTGAGCAGTATGGTTGAGCTTTCCACGGCTCAGGTGCTGCTTTCGCGCTACCCCTAAGCGCTACAAACAAAGAGGCGGCTGCGTTGTCGCAGCCGCCTCTCGAGATGAATCATCCTTGGGCTGGAATCAGAACTTGATCTTCAGACCGGCCTGGACCTGCCAACGGGAGATCGGCGTGTCGTTGGCGACAATCGGCATACCGTCGAGCGTGCCGCTGTTGAAGGTGTAGTTCCACTGGCCCTGGCCATTGTTGCCCGTGGCGTTGTAAGTGGCACCCGCGACGGCGCGGCGGTAGGAGAACGGAATCTCCTCCAGCTGGCCCCAGCTCTTGTCAACCAGGTTGCCGACATTGAGGATGTTCACGAAGAGCTCCGTCTTGACGCTCTTCCAGATCGGCACCTCCTGCGAGATGCGGATGTCGAGCGTGTTGATCCACGGCGAGACCTCGCTGTTGCGCTCCGGGTGCGTGCCCTGGTACTTCCAGAGATCATTCGTCTGGATGAACGCGAAGAAGGCATCGCGCTCGGTGGCGCTCGCCCAGGCAACCTTCGGGTCACTCGGGCCGGCCGGAACGTAGAGCAGGTCGTTGAACGCATAGCCGTCACCGTTGGCGTCGCCGCGGAACACCCACGAGTAGGGGTGGCCGGTGCGGCTCTGCCAGATGAACGACACGCGGGTCTTGTTGTTCTTGATGAACTCAAACTGGCGCGTGAGCGTGCCGACGATGCGGTCCTTGATGTTGGTGTTCGAGATCGAAGCCTTGTCCTCGTTCGGATTGAATGAGGCGCGGTTCGAGTAGTTCGAGCTCGCGACGGACGACGTCATCGGGCTGACCTCGGTCGCCTTGCCGCGGGTCCAGGAAACGGACCAGCCCCAATTGTTCTTCAGCGGACGGCTGAACGAGAACGTCGTGCCATCAGCACCACCGTTGCGGGTGTTGGTGAGGAGGAAGACGTCAGCGAAGCCGTTGCCAACCGGGCCACCCGTGGTCACCCGGCGGCGGCCAGCCGTGCTGGTGGTCGTGCTCGAGGTGATGCTCGAAACGGTGCCGTAGCGAACACGGCCGTCCGGCATGACGCTCGGGCCGTCGGTCGCGATCTTGTAGTTGAGGAATTCAACGTTCAGGGCGGAGTCGACCACGTTGTGGTAAACCTCAGCCGTGAAGTTGATACCGCCCCACGGCAGTTGGTGGTCGAAGGCAAGGTTGCTCTTCCACAGCGCCGGCTGGCGGAACTTCGGGTCCGTGACGTTGATGTTCGGGCTGCCGAGGGCACCGCCGGGGATCGGCTGGTTGTTTACGTCCGGGCTGAACGTGATGCCCGGGAGCTGGCCCGACGTGGCGGTCGCATTCGCAACCGAACCGGCATTCGAGTAGGCGTTGGAGATCCAGACCGCCGGGTTCTTGCCCTGGAAGAGGCCGAAGCCACCGCGGAGCTGGGTCTTGCGCTCGGTGTTGAACTTGTAGGTGAAGCCGACGCGCGGGGCGATCGTCTCGTTGCCGCTGTTCGTCGTGGTGTTGTCGTTCACCGCACCGCCATTTTGCCGGGTGAAACCAGCCGACGAGAAGCCGGCGGCGACCGGCGGCTTCTGGCCGATGTGCGGATAGTCGTAACGCACACCGAGCATGAAGGTGAGCGCCGAGTTGACCTTGATCGTGTCCTGGATGAACAGCGCATAGGCGTCATACTTCCAGTTCGCGATCGCGTCGTTGATGGAGAAGCCCGAGTAGGCCTTGGCCAGCTGGTAGGCGCTGGGGGGCGTTCCGGCCACCCAGTTCGTGATGTTGGAGAACGTGTAGTAGCCGTCCGTGTACTGCACGAAGGCGTTGCGGTACTTGGTCGAATCGGACTCCGCGCCACCGCTGATCGTGTGGTCGCCCACCGAGTACTCGGCGATGAACTTGCCGACCGTCTCCTTGGTGATGATCTGATTCAGCTGGCGGGACGACTCCGTGCCGAAGTAGACCGCGCCGTTGGTGATCGTGGCGCCCGTGTCGTAACGGGTGCCCGTGATGCCCTGGACCTGAACCTGCGGGAACGGCGCGCCCTTGTTGGCGGGCGAACCATTGAAGCGGTTGTAGGAGAGATCGACTTCCGTGCGGAGGTCAGGGGTCCACTGGCTGAACAGCTGGGCCGTGTAAGCGTCCGTGTTGCGGGGCTGGTCATACCAGTAGTTGCTCAACGAGGTGGCGGTCGAACCGGTGTAGTTCGCAAACGCGGTGTCGTGACCGTAATTCTTGCGGTAGGACAGCGAAAGGCGGTGAGCCTGGCTGATGTTCCAGTCGACCTTGCCGATAAGCGTGCGCTGGGTCGAGGTGTTGTCGGCGTTCAGGGAGCCCGGGTCATAACCCAGCGCCTTGGCGCGGGCGACGATCGTGGCCAGCTGGGAGGCATCGGGAACGAAGTTGGCCTGCGGCGGAGCGGCGTTGCGCTTGAAGTCCTCATAGGCGACGAAGAAGAACAGCTTGTCGCGGATGATCGGGCCACCGAGCGTGATGCCGTAGGTGCGCTCCTTGAAGGTTTCCTTCAGGTTCGTGACGGGATTCTTGGCGCGCCAATCTTGGTCGGTCCACTCACCGTAGACCGAACCGTGGAAGTTGTTCGTGCCGGATTTGATCGTGGCATTGAGCAGCGCGCCGGTGAAGCCGGCATAGCGGGTGTCGTAGGGAGAGAGCTGGACGTTCAGGTTCTCAATCGCATCGAGCGGGATCGGGCTGCGCAGCGAGGAGAAACCGTTGCTGTTCAGACCGAACGTGTCGCTCGCCTGCACACCGTCGACGAGGAACGAGTTATAGCGGAAGTTCTGACCCTGGGCGCTCAGCTGGCCACCCTGGTCGAGTGATCCGAGGTACAGGCGCGAGTCGAGGTTGGCGATATCCTGCACACTGCGGCGGACCGTGGCGGTGTTGCTAATGTCCTGCGAGGAGAACGCGGTGCCGGTACCCATCTTGCCGGCGTCGAACGTGGTGTCCTTGCTGGCGGAGACGCTGAAGGCCTCCATCGTGACCACCTCGGAGGAAAGCTTGAAGTTCACTTCGGCGTTATCCTCAAGATTCAGGAAGATATCTTTCTGCTCCTGGGGCTGAAGGTCTTTGGCCGAAGCGGTGACGGTGTACGGTCCACCGACGCGCATACCGGACAGGTTGTATTGGCCGTTCGAGCGCGTGACAGCGACCGAACGCGTTCCTGTGGGTTCATGAACCACAGTCACGTTGACGCCCGCCAAGGGCGTGCCGTTCTTGTCAGTAACAACACCGTTGATAGCCGCGGTAGTGATACCTTGGCCGAACACCGCTGTTGCCATCGTTAGGCTGAAGGCGATCAGCGCCGTCAGGAAATGCGCGATGCGGGTAGTCTTGTGCATGGATTGGTAGTTTCGGTTACGTTTCTTGCCGGCGATAGGTCCGTCGACAGCTTGAGTTGGTCAACGCAAGACCCGTGCCAGTGGTCAGTCAAGCCCCGAGGGATTCGAAGTGCTTGGCGTTTCTGAAAAGTAACTCCGCCGCTCGCGCGATATGCGGGGGCTTCGAAGACGCGCTCACTGGCTGATCGCTTGCACGCGCCGTTGCGCCGGTGAGCAAACCGGCCGAGCGAAGGGAACGGAGAATCTGGAGCAGGTGCGAATCTTGCCGTCGTTCGAATTTGTGTGACCTCCCGCGGCCAGGTCGAAGGAAGCCGAGAGTCCGGTCATCGAGAATCTTCCTGAGGCCAGAACGGGCAGCTCGCGCTCATGCAAGTTAGTCGCCTTTCGGGCATCGAGTCCTCGCCGCGCACGAACACCCGAGGACCATGATCAAATCTCCTCGGTGACGGCACGGCGCGAAATGCGGAAAAAAGAAAGGCCCGGATCCTCTTTCGAGGATCCGGGCCATAAACCTGGCAACGACCTACTCTCGCGGGACCTATCGTCCAACT
>CAZUQB010000177.1:0-5430 GCA_964622405.1 uncultured Opitutaceae bacterium
GCACGGTGGTCTTGCCCTTGGAGAGCTCCGAGAACTTGACCGGCTTGCCGTCCGCGTCCTCGGCCGTGAAGTCGCCCACCGGCTTGCCGGCGGCAATCGAGCCGATCGCCTCGAAGAACGGCGGCGGCGGATTCTTCTCCGCCTCCAGGCGCCGCTCCTCGGCGGCCTCCTCCTCCTCGGCGGCGCGCTGCAGGGCCTTCTTGCCCTCCTCGGCGCGGGCCGGGTCCATCTTCACGCCGGCCAGCGCCAGCGCGCCCTCGGTGCGGGGATCGTCCTTGCCGCCGTTGCCGACGATCGCGGCGACGACCTTGCCGTCGCGGCCGATCACGAACTGCGTCGGAATGCCGGAGACACCGTAGAGGGTCGACGAGGCGCGATGATCGAAGTCCGGCGTGCCGCGGGCCTTCGGGTCAAAGACGAAGCGGAGGTCGGGGTACTTCGGCTGGTTGGCCGGGATCCATTTCTTGAAACTCGCGATGGTGTCGCTGGTGCCCGAGGCGATGACCACGACGTCCTGGTCCTTGTACTTGGCCGCGATCTCCTGCGTGTGCGGCATCGAGGCGATGCACGGGCCGCACCACGTCGCCCAGAAATCGAGGATGACCACCTTGCCCTGCAGCGACGAGAGCTTCAGCTCCTGGTCATTGACGTCGTGCATCACGAAGTCGGGCGCGACGGTGCCAGGCTTGAGCAGGGAGAGGCGCGGCTCCGCGGCGGCGCCGCCCTTCGGCGCGATCTTGGCGGGGCGCACCGACGAACCCGCCGGGAAGAAGGTCTTCGGCTTGTCCTCGCTGGCCACGTCGACGCCCGCCAGCATGAGCAGGTTGGCCAAAGTGTCGTGGGTGGTCGGGCCGTAGCCGGCGTAGAAGCCGACGAACTTGCCGGCCGGGTTGAACACCAGCGTGGTCGGGAGCGGCGTGAGCCCGTGCGGGTCGCCCGACACCTGCGCCATCACCGTGCGGGCATAAGACGCCTGGTCCTTGCCGTCCGGCTTGCCGACGGGGTCGAAGACGGTCGTGAACGTATACTGGCCCGCGTGTTCCTTGAGCCACTTGTCGTAGTTCTCGCGGGTGTCGAAGCAACAGATGCCGATCACGACCACGCCCTTGCCGGCGTACTTCTGGCTCAGCTCCTGGTAGTGCGGCATCGCCTTCTGGCACGGGCCGCACCAGGTGGCCCAGAAGTCGAGGATCACCGTCTTGCCCTTGGCCAGCTCGGAGATCTTCGTCTCCTTGCCGTCAGCGGTGAGGACGGTGAAATCCGGCATGGCCTCGCCGGCCTTGAGCTTGCCGTAGGCCTCGCGGAAGCCGGGCTTCGGGCCCGCCGCCGGGGCGAGCAGGCCGCCGCCCATCATGGGCGCGGCGCCTTTGTGCGCGGACTTGGCCTGCTCGTCGACGACCCCTTTCACGGCGGCGGCGTCGTCGGGAGTAAGCTTGAGGTCGGCGCGGGCGAGCGAGAAGCGGTTCCAGGCCGCCACCTTGTCACCCATGCCGATGATGCCGCCGCGGAACTCGCCGTCGGCGCTGACCACGATCGTGGCCGGGAACATGCCGACGCCAAAATTCACGTTGATGCCGGACTCCATGAAGGCCTTGCCGGACGGGTCCCAGGACACGGTGTAGCCGAGGGCGGCGGCGTGTTCCTTGGCCCAGGCGTCGAACTCGGTGCGCTCGGTGGCGACGTTGATCGCCCAGACGGCGAGGCCCTGGTCCTTGTACGTGGCGTAGAGCTTAGCGACATCGTCGCCCGGGGCGCGGGCGCCGGTCCAGAAGGCCACCAGCACCGGCTTGCCCTTGAAGGAGGAGAGCTTCACCTCCCGGCCATCGACACCGATGGCGGTCAGCTCCGGGACCTTGTCCCCATACTTGGCGGTGCCGAACCTCATGGTCGGCGGCATGATCGCCGCCGTCTTGCCCATGGCGGGAATTGACTTGGGCGCGGAGGCGTCGCGCTTCGGCTCCGGAGGAATGCTGGCGAGGTCCACCTTCACGCCGGCGCGGGCCAGCGCGTACTCGAGGCGGTAGTCGTCGCCCGGGCCGCCGCCCGAGACGGTCTCGACGATTTTGCCGTCGCGGCCGATCACGAACATCGTCGGAAAGCCGCTGACGTGGTACTTGGTGTTGAACACCGAGTCCTTCCACTGCTCGCGGCCCGCGGGGTCGAAGGTCATCGTGAACGCGTACTTGGCCGCGTTGCGCTGCACCCAGCCGGTGTAGGCGGCGCGGGCGTCATCGGCGGTGACGCCGAGAAGCACGACGCCCTGGTCGGCGTACTTGCGGAAGACGCGGTCGTTGTTCGGCATCGCCGCCTGGCACGGTCCGCACCACGTGGCCGAGACGTCGACGATCAGGACCTTCCCCTTGAAATCCGCGAGGCTGATCTTCTCCCCTTTCGGGCCCTCGACGGTGAAGTCGGGGGCGGCGTCGCCGGCCGAGAGCCGGCCGGGCGCGGACGGAGCCGAGGTGGCCACGGAGGCGGCGTCCTCGGCGCGGAGGAGGGCGGCGCCCGCGAGGGCGGCCGCGACGGTGAACAGGCGGAGCAAGGGGAGCTTCATATCGGGAGAAAGATGGCGCCCGCCGGGTCACGGCGGGCGCCGGGTTGAGGAGAATGCCGGCCGAGGCCGGCGGGATCAGTTGAACGGAATGGTGACGGAGACGCCGTAGGCGCGGCCCTGCACGAGGAGGGCGTGCAGACCGGCGTTGTAGCCCCACACGGTGTCCGAGAACGGCGGCTTCTCGTCCGTGATGTTGTCGACGCTGGCGAGGATCCGGAGACCCTTGCCATAGCCGCGCCAGACGCCGTTCTTGAACTCGTAGCCGAGGCGGACATCGAGCTTGTTGACCGCCTTGATCGGGTAGTAGACCACCGCCGTGCTGTTGGTGGTGTTGATGCTGCCCGCGCTGTTGCTGGCGAAGCCGTCGAGGTGCCAGAGGAACAACGAGGCGTTCCAGGCGCCGCCGGTCCAGTAGAGCGCGCCGTTGTAGGTCCACTTCGGCGGCGAAGCGGTGTCGTCGTCGAGCACCACCGCCGGCTGGCCGGGGGCGACCTTGCGGTAGGACTTCAGGTCGCGCATGGCCATGAAGCTGACGTGCCAGCGGCCGAGCTGCTCAAACGGGATGCGGTAGTCGACGTTGAAGTCGGCGCTCTGGTTGTAGACCTGGCCGAAGTTGATGAACTGGCGGTTGACGCCGATGATCTGGCCCGGCTGGCCGAGCGCGAGGTCCGAGGCGGTCGCATCGGCGCGGATCACGCGGCCCGGAAAGATCGCCTCATTGTTCACGATCGTCTGCGCCGACAGCAGCTGGTACACGTCCTTCTGCCGGGTCTCGTAGTAGTTCGCCTGGAACGAGAAGTTCTTCAGGTAGGACGGCTCATAGACGATGCCACCGAAGAGGTTGGTCGAAAGCTCCGGCTGCGGCGTCGGGTTCGAGCCGCTCGAGACGACGACGCCCGTGGTGGTGGCCGGCGTGCGGCGCGGGTCGGAGACCGAGCTGGTGGTGGACGACGGGGCCGTCAGGTACTCCGTCACGCCCGGCGCGCGGAAGCCCTCGCTCCAGCTGCCGCGGACGAGCAGTTCCTTGAAGGGTGCCCACGACGCGCCGTACTTCGGCACCGTCTTGTCAAACGTGCCGACCTTCTCGTAGCGGCCCGCCAGCTGCAGGTCGAGGCGCTGGGCCAGCGGGATCGCGTTCGGCTTGCCGAAGACCGGCACGCTGAACTCGGTGAACACCGCGCGGGTGTCCTGGCCGCCGCCGACCGAGCGCGGCGTGGCGACCGGCGTGACCGCGGAGGAATACGTGACCGACAGGCTGTCGACCGCGGACCGGCTGATCGTGCCGCCGAAGGCCGCCTTCACCTCGCCGCCGGGAATGCTGAACAAGTCGCCGTCGGCCGCGAAGTCATAGCTCGAGAAGTGCGAGGCGGAGTCGACCGAGGGATAGACCGAGAGCGTCTCGAGCAGCTTCGCCTGCGACGGGGCGCCGGGGGCGCTCGCGTCGATGAACGGGTTGAAGCGCTGCGCCGGATCCGTCGCGGTCATCAGCGGGGCCAGGCCCGGGCCGTTGAAGTTGCGCGTGAGCTGGAGCGCGGTCTGGAGCTCCCACGTCACCGCGAGGTCCCACTGCCAGGTGCTGAACGCCTTGCCGCGGAGGCCGGAGGTGACCGCGTTGTCGATCGTGCGGACCCGCTGCGAGGTCGAGCCCCACTCGGCGAGCACCATGCCGACCGTCACGTTCTGGTTGAACGGATTGTAGGCCGCCGGCAGGGACACCGCCGAGCCGAAGCCGCCCGTGATCGAGGTGGTGGGCTGCGAGTTGAAGGTGCTCCGCGTGATGCTGGAGCGGTAGCTCGTGTAGCTCTCGAGGCGGTCGCTGAACTTGTAGTTCAGCGTGGCGTTCGCGCCCTGGCGCTTGCTCTCCGGGATCAGGTCCAGGAACGACGCCGTGTTCATGCGCCGCTGGCCGGTCGCGTTCACCGTGGAGGAGTTGGGCGACGGGGTCGTGATCTGGACGAACTGCGCGATCGACGGCGTGGCGGTGGCGCCAACCGGGACGGCCACCACGCGGATGCCGGGGATGGCGTTAAACTGGCCGGAAACGGTGCCGCCCGAGGCCTGGATCACCGCGGGATAGCCCCAGTTGAGGCGGTAATCGACACCGTACTTGACCGCGCCGGTCGAGAGCAGGGTGCCCGTCGCGATGGCCGAGTGGTCCTGATTCTTCGAGAACGAGCGGTCCGAGGCCTTCAGGTTCTGGCGGTCATAGTACTCGAGGCTGACCGTGCCGCTGAGGGCGCCGTGCGCGAAGCCGGAGAAGAGCGAGATGTTGCGCTCGCGGCCGCCACCGTGCTCGGTCGCCTTGTAGCCGGCGCTCAGCTCGGTGCCGACGTAGTTCTTCTTCAGGATGATGTTGATCACGCCCGCGACCGCGTCGGCGCCGTAGATGGCCGAGGCGCCGTCGTTGGTGACCTCGATGTGGTCGATCATGCTCAGCGGGATCGTGTTCAGGTCGACGAAGCCCTGCCGGGTGTCGGTCGAGCGGTTGCCGGCGCCGGACTGGGCGACGCGGCGGCCGTCCACCAGCACGAGGGTCGAGGCCGAGCCGAGGCCGCGGAGATTGACGCCGGACACGCCGGTCTGCGCCGGCGGGGAGTCGGCGGCGCCGAGCACGAAGTTGAAGGCCGGCGACGTGGTTTCCGTGCGCTGGGCAAACTCCGGGTTGAGCTCGTTCGGGGCGCTGCCGCGGCCCGACGCGATGCCGGAGTAGTTCTGGGGAATGCGATTGATGAAGTCGGCGAGCGTCATGGCGCCCGACTCGCGGATGTAGTCGTTGTTGTACGTGCTGACCGGCGAGGGACCGGTGACGTCGGTCTGGCGAATGCGCGAGCCAAGCACCGTGTACTCGGCGAGCTTGATCAGCGCCGGTTCAACCT
>CAZUQB010000178.1:0-5430 GCA_964622405.1 uncultured Opitutaceae bacterium
CGGACCGGGTCGTGCAGCGGCCGCCAAGCCGACTCATCAGGTCGCTCGGCAGCAGGGTCTGGGAGCTGAATTCCGGCACGAGTCTGCGATCGTTGAGCTTTGTCCCGGTCAAAGGTTCGGCCCGAGCGATCGCGGTTTCGAGGATGCTCTGTCCGCCCCACAGCTCCTGCGGTCCCAGAAAATCCGCCATGCTCCTGAATGGGCCTCCGGCAGCCCGTTTTTCCCGGACCAGCTCAGCGATGGCCTCGGCCAGGGCGCTACTGTCCTCGACGCTCAAGACGCGCAGGCCGCGCCGAAAGAGGTGCGTGTTGGCCTTCGATGCGACATTCGGCGCCGCGGGCGGTGCGGTGCTGCTGGCGGCCAATCCCGGTTCCGCTCGATAGGTTTCCGCCGCCGAGGAGGAAAATCGCCCGAACAAGGCTTGGTCGCCAAAGTCGATCTCGTCTGGCTCATCCGACCCTGTCCCCGTCGAGACGTTGGCCGAAACGTATGCAAACCGATCCCCGGGATCCCGTCGGGCGCTGCGCAAGAACGCATGCCATGCCTCCGCGTCGGGTGAATTCACGTTGAACGCCCCATCCTGCAGCACCCGACCGGCCAGCCAACCCGCACGCGCGTCCGCCACGACGCTCTCCGCTGTCGGGACCACGCTGCCATCCACGTCATGGAGCCAAACCAGGCCCGCCCGCCGAAGCGGCGGAAGTTCCGCGGACGAATCGGCGAGATCACCGGCCGCCCGGCCCGACGTCCAGTGGCGGTCAAAGAGCTCATTCCAGCCGCCGGCCGTACCCCAGGAGTTCCCGACCGCGAAGGGCCTGACGCCGGGCAAGGCGAGATGCTGGAGGTCGCCAACCGACTCGAGCGGCGCCCGCGGCAATTCAAAGAGCGGTACGTCCTCGTTGTACGACTGGCCGGTTTGACTGCTGGCGCTGGCCGGCAGGGCGCGGTCGAGCAGCCGGTCGGGAAACGCGATGGCGGTGTAGTTGGGATAGAGCTCAGGGTGCGGACCGCTGGGACCCGGAGCGAAGGCCGACCCGCCCACGACCGGTTCGCGCGGATCCCGGCCCGCGGTGGTCAACCACTCGTCCGGATTGGACGGTGTGTCGCTGTTTTCCGCGAGGTGGAAAACGTAGGTCAGTTGGTAGGTGCCGCCGCTTAGGGGACCTGACGGCGTCACAAACGCGGAGAACGCCGGCGAAACAAAGGTCCGCAGCAACTCCTGTCCATGGTCAGCGGCGACTCGGTACAGCCGCAACGTCAGCTGCGCGGCCGAGCCGCTCAGGTGTGAAGCCGCATTGGTCGGCCAGCTGGTGCCCGTGATGGGGCGCTGCACGCCCTGTCCCGAAGCAGTGGTGAGCGTCCGGGTATAGAACACTCCGGCAAAGCCCTCGGCGGGCGGAGCCGCGGCTTTGTTGAGGTCCTCCATCGCCGCCCACGTGTGGACCCGTCCTGGAAACCACGACTGCCGATCGGGCCGGCCGTCCGGCACCCACGGCAGTCGCAGCCGGAGTGGCGTGCCCCAAAGACGGTCAAACGCAAAGGGCCCGGCCTGGGCTCCGTTGGTCTCATTTACCACCGTCACCTCCGGCAGGTGTTCGACCTCGATGAGCAGATCTTCCGGCACCAGGGCGGACGAATACGGGTTCCACAGCGAAACCAGCCAGCGCGCCCGGGCTTCCAAGGGACGGGTCGTGCCGCCGCCGGCTGGATCGGTCCTCACATTGAACGAGAGCAGGAAATACGAGAGCACCGGAGCGATGCCATGCGCGATGCCGCGGTCTTCGATCATCGGCGTGAACCGGTAGCGGCGTCGCATCGGGGTCAGGCCATAGTCCGGAGAAGGACGCGGCTCGGAGGGATGCGCCGGATCCTCGATCGCGCCATCGGCTCCGGTCCACGCGGCAAAGGCGCGCCCGAGTGCCTCCGGTTGCGCGCAAAGGTCCCGCTTGAGGCCTCCACGGATTGGGTCGGAAAGCACCGTGCGGTGTCGAACGGTCCAGGTTTGCTGCCTCGAGCGCACGGCAGCGCGGTCCCATCCTACGTAAGTCCCGGCCGCGGGGAAAAACGACAGCTGTTCGAGATCCGTCACGCGGGGAAGCTGATCCGCGATGGTCTGATCTCTTGGCTCGAGGATGAGACGGCCCGCCTCGTCAAGGGGCGCCGCTCCTGCGTTGGTTGCGATCGAGGCCTTCACCCCTTCGTCTCCGATCCACCAGGCGCAGCCACCCACTACTTTGCCCGAGACGGCGGTGGCCAGCGTCGGCGCCCTGATTGCCTCATCGCCGGCGTCAGTGACGGTCATCAACGGAACCATGGTCTGCGCATCACTCGGCGGCGGCGACCGGCCCGTGTTTTCTCCTCCGCTCACGAGCCAGCACATTGGGATCTCACTACCGTCCGCCGTTCCCCAGACGCCAGTCCAGGATCGCGAGGCCTCGGATGTCAGCTGATCTCCCGCCACGGCGGTCGCCCGGTCGTCCGGACCGGCATATCGCTGCAGCTGGGTAAGGGCCAGTCGCAGCGCCACCAAGGCATGCTGCCGGGCCATCACCTGCGCCTCCCGGTGACGGTCGGTCTGGCTTTGCTGCCGGCTTACGACCGCCAGCGCCGTCGCCAGCGCGCCCAGCGCCGCCAGCACGAGAATTGCGAGCAGCAAGACGAATGCGCGCTGCCTGTCCTCCCATTGCCGGCGTCGTTTCATCGTTCCGTGCCCAGAATCCGGACCCGACGGGTGACCAACACCGATCCTTGCTCAACCGCCTGCCACCAGTCCCCGGCGATCTGCCCCGAGCCGATGGCCGCGACCGTGAGGGCACCGCGGGCCGTGAGGACCCTGACCATGACCTCGACCTCCAGCGTCCCTTGACCGGCTCCGCGCTCGCGGAGCGCGAACTCGCGTGCGTCCGACGAGGCGGGAAAGAGCGTTTTGTCGCCCGCGACCACGCGCACCCCAAAATCGATGATCCCAATCCCGAGCGCAGCGTGCAGCAGCGCCGCGAGTCCAGCGCCGCCCAGAGCAAGGTCGCCGGGCTCCGCTTCGCCCTGAGGTGTCGCACCCAGGTCAAAGCCCGCCTTGAACGAGGCCTCGGGGCTCGTCTCGATCCGACAGAGTACAAAGACCTTTCCTCCGCCCGGACCAACCGGCAGGCGGGCCAACCGGTAGGTCACAACCACGGGCAGCGGCGGCTCGGCGGCGGACCCCAAGGCCTGGCTTGATGTGACCATCCGCAGGGTCAGGGCGCCGGGTCCGTAGCGGTCGGCCCCGACACTGCTCCCGCCCAGTCGAAGGGAGGGTACGCCCAGCGGTTGACCGATCTGCGCCGTCAGCCACGCACCGCTCGACCCAAGCGGGCCGGCGCATTCCAGATCGCTCTCAAGCTGGTCCAACACCCGCTGCCCCATCCGCGCGGCTTCGATTCGACCGGCCGATCGCTCCCAAAGCTCAACCGCCCGCGTGGCGATCATGAGCAAGAAGACCACCAAGGTCGCTGACAGAGCAGCCGACAGCAGCAGCTCGAGAAGGGTGAATCCTCGCGATGAGCTACCGGGAACTTTGGCACCGGATATCATCCGTCAACGGCCATGATCATGGTCAGACTTCCGTCAGCCACCTCCGAAGCCGGGTAGGGCCAGCGCACCTCGGCCGACACAACCATCACCGCATCGCCCGACGTGTAGCGCAGCGGCCCTTCGACCAACCGCACCTCGATCAGATACTGCCGTTCGGCAGAGGGCACACCGACGACAGGATTGTCGCGTTCCGCTTCGCGCACCACCCGCAGGGCATCGCGCGAGCCAACCAGACGTAACGGCGCCCCTCCGCCGGCCGGCGACACGAGATCAGCCAGCGCCCCCAGCTTGTCCGGGCTCTCGCCTTTTCCCACTGCGTCGCGCAGCCGTACCAGCTCGCGTTCCAAGGGTGCGTCAAGGTGAAGGGCCTGCTCACGCATTTCCCGCGCCGACCGAGCGGAACCGAGACTGACAAGGAATCCGAGGAGTACCGTCCCGCCGGCCGCGAGCATGGCCATCGCCACCAAGACCTCGAGCAGACTCAGGCCTGAGCGCGTGCGCGTGCTGCACCCGTTGCGAATTTCACACCGGGAGATCACGGCGCATGGGTCCCTGCGCCACCGGGCAGTGGGAGCGTGATGCCATAGTCGCTCACGCACAGCTGCGAGGTCGCCCGTGGAGGCGTGAATTCGAGCCGATCGCCCGCTGAAGCCGCTGGGCCGATCACCACGACCGGCGGAGTCTCATTGGTGACCGGCCGCCCATCCACGAACGAGAACCCCAAGCGAGCGTAGGACCCTCCCGCCCGCACTGCCGGATCGTCGAACGCCCCTTCCGCCAGCGTCTCCAGCACCATCCCTTCACCAGTTCGGATGTCCGACCCGTCCGTCCAGACAGTGCCGGACAGGCCGATTGGCACAAATCGCGTGTCGCTGGGCAGGGCTTGGCTTGAGTCGAGACTGACCCAGCGGTCCGATGCGGCTTCAACCTCGCTCGCCAGCCAGCACGTCCGCAGGAACCCTTCCGATGCTGGATCGATATCCACCACCAGTGTCACCTTTCGACCGGTCGCTTCAGACTCCCGTCCCGCCCGATCCAGCATGCTGGCAATGAGGGTCCCGGCCAGGCGCGCACTCGCTGGCGAATTTGGCCGCCGCACCGTCAGGCCCGCCAGCACCGCCACGAGGCCGATCACGACGACCAGCTCGATGAGTGTGAAACCTCTCGCAGTGCTCGTTCCGCTCATTTCCAGCTGAGCACGATGTCCGTTTCGGTCTGTCCTCGGCCCGCAGAGTAGAAAATCACCCCGGCCCGCAGGCCCTTCACGGGATCAAGCTCCGCTTCCGCCGGACGAAGGCCCGGACCACTGCCCGCTCCGGTGACTTCGGGCATCGGACCATCGCTCGAGGTGATGCGCCCATCGCCGTCGCGGTCGACCACGACCGCGATGTCACGATTGCCGAACCCATCGACCAGCGCCGTGCGGGTCTCGTCGAGCTCCCGCTCGCTGAGCGTGTGAAAACGCGTCCGGTGCAGATTGCCCGCGAGCCCGGAGTCGTCCGTGATTTCCTCGCCGTTCAACGCGCGACCGGTCAGCGCGGCGGCGAACCGGGCGGGGTCGATTCTCCCGTGGCCATCGTCGATGACCGGATAGGCGCCGTATTCCTGCCGGAAGGCCTCCATCGCCGCCGCCCAGCTCGCGAAACTCACCCTGGTCTCGGTGCGCTTGGCCATCACCTGCGCGCTTGAAACGCTCGGCAGCAGAATCGCCGCGAGCACGGCGATGATCGAAATCACCGTCAGCAACTCAATGAGCGTGAATCCTCGCGCACGCCTCTCTCGGCGTCGCGCCTCCAGCTGAGACAGAAAAAACACGCGCCCGAGTCAGCTCGGGCGCGGGTCGAGATCAACTCGAAAACG
>CAZUQB010000179.1:0-5416 GCA_964622405.1 uncultured Opitutaceae bacterium
ATGGCCATGGCCGGAACCTAGGCGAACCGGGAGGCTTGGCGAGCCGGGCTTTTCCGCCCAACCGCGACGAAAATCGCCGCGTCGCTTGGCAATCCGCCCGCGGCATCCATAATGCGGCGCGATGCCCCGCTTTCCCGTCCTGGCTTGCTCCGTCGTCCTCGCCCTGCTCGCGCCGTCCGCGCCCGCGGCGGCGCCCGAGCCGGCGCCGGTGCTGCGCACGTCGGCCACCCCCGCCCAGCTGGAGGCCGCGATTTTCGCCGAGACCAACCGCGTGCGCCGGGTCCACCACTGCCGGCCCCTTCGCCCGCTGCGCGAGCTGGCGGCGGCCGCCGCGGACCAGGCGTCGTACATGGCGCTCATGCACCGCGCGGAGCACCAGAACGTCCTGCGCGACCAGAACGACGTCCTCGAGCGAGTGCTGCGTCACGGGCTGCGCCCGGCGGAGGTTGCGGAGAATGTCGCGTCCCAGCCCGCCGTGCACGACGGCCGGGCGGCGACCGCGGAGGAGATGGCCGCGAGCCTGGTGGACGCCTGGATGCACTCGCCGGGACACCGTGAGAACCTGCTCAGCCGCAAGTTCACCCACCTCGGTTGCGCCGCGCGGGTCGTGGCGGCCTTGGGGCGGACGGAATTCGTCTTCGGCGCGCAGGTCTTCGCGAGCCTGCCGCCAACCATGACCGAATGACGGCCCGGCCTGCCTGCGCCCTGACCGGTCCCGGGTCCGCGCCCTAGGCAAAATACCGCCGGAGGGCGGGGGCGGGCGGCGGCACGGCGAGCGGCACGCCGCCGGCACGCAGCGACTCGGTCGCCCGGCAGCCGGTCGCGACGCTCTCCCGGGCCGCCAGCGGCGAGACGTCGGTGTGGCCGCCGTCGCGCGCAAACCGCAGGAACTCGTCCATGATCTTGGGATCCGCGCCGCCATGGGTGCCGCGGCCGACGGGAATCCGGTAGGTCCGCTGGCCTCGGCCGTCGTACCCCGAGCGGCGATTCCAGAGGCGGACGTGCGTGCCCGGCTCGCCGTTGCCGAAATTCTCCAGGCGCCCCTCGGTGCCGATCACCGTGTAGTTCCGCCAGTAGTCCGGCGTGTACATGCACTGGGCGTAGGTGGCGTAGACCCCGTTGCCCAGCCGCATCTGCACCGAGCTCAGGTCCTCGACATCGATCCGGTGGTTGAGGCCCCGGGCCTTGGTCGGGGGAAAAAGGTCGAGCTGCATCGCGCCCGGCGCGAGCCGGCGCGGGCCCCGCATCGGTGGCATCCGCCCCGGCAGGTTGCCATAGAGCGTGAGGCCGCCTAGCGCGCTCACCTGCCGGCTGTAGCCGCCGCAGAACCAGTGGATGATGTCCAGGTCGTGCGCCGCCTTCTGCAGCAGCAGGCTGGTGGTGTACCGGCGTTCGGCATGCCAGTCGCGGAAATAGAAGTCGCCGCCATGACCCACGAAGTGCCGGACCCAGCAGGCCTTCACCTCGCCGATGGTGCCGGCGTCGATCAGCTGCTTCATCTTCCGGACAAACGGCATGTGCCGCATATTGTGCCCGACGTACAGCCGCGCCCGGGAGCGCGCCGCCGCGCGCAGGATGCGGTCGCAGCCCGCGATGGTGAGGGCCATCGGCTTCTCGAGGAACAGCGTCCGGCCGGTGGCCAGGACCGCCACCGCGTGCTCCTCATGGGCGAAGTCCGGCGTGGCCACGATCACCGCGTCGAGCTCGCGCGCGAGAAGTTGGTGGGGATCGGTCGTCGTGAACAGCCCGGCGCCGTACTCGGCCCGGTTCCGCTCAAGCGTGCCCGGGTGGATGTCGCTGCAGGCCACGACGCGCGAGCCGCGTCCCGGCCGGTGCGCGAGCTGGCCGAGCAGCGTGCCGCGGCCACCGGAGCCGATGATGCCAATCTGGAGGTCGGAGGATTTCATGCCAAAGGGGAGGAGGTGGGTTCCGCGAGCTGGTACCGGCGGCGGTAGGCGAGCGGCCGGACCCCGCGGGTGTGCGCGGCGAAAGCCGCGTAGAACGGGGCGACGGAGGAAAACCCGCTCTCCATTGCGACGTCCAGCACCTTCAGTTCGCTGGTGATGAGCAGGCGCTGGGCGTGCGAGACGCGGAGCCGCGTGAGGTATTCCCAGACGGTCACGCCGCAGTGCTGCTTGAACACCCGCATGAGGTATTTCGGGTGCAGGCCGGCCTGGGCCGCGATCGCCGCGATGCTGAGCGGCTCGCGATAATGCTGGGCGATGAAGCGCGTGAGCCGGCCGATCTGCCCCGCGCCCTCCGCGGGCGCCGCGCCGCGCCCCCGCCGGCGGGGCAGGCCGAGGGCCAGCCGGTGAAACCGCGCCTCGAGCTCGAGCTGCAGCACGTGCCGCCGCGCCGGATCGCCGCTCTCCGCGTCCGCCAGCCAGCGCTCCAGGGTCCGCCGGTCGTGCTCGTCGGGCGGCGCCGCCACCACCTCGCCGGCCAGCAGGCGGTCGTGAAAGCCGTTGGGCAGCCGCCACTGCAGCACCCACGCGAGGGGCAGGGTGACCCAGATGCCGTCGCTCACGATGCCGGGACCGATCGTCTGGTGCGGCACGCCGCCCCAGAGCACCGTGAAGCGCCCGGCGGTCACGGGCACCACCGCGCCGCCGTGCAGGTAGGAGAACTCGCCGCTGAACAGGAAGTTCACCTCGATGTCCGGGTGGGTGTGCGCCACGTCCATCCGGCCGGAGTGCAGCTGGCGCCAGATCCGGAAGCCCAGCGCGTGCTCGTGCCGGTCGTTCGGCCGGGTGGGGTGGGAGCGGGCCATGAGGTTACCATTAAAGAAAAATTTGATCCTAAACGGAAAGATATTTCCGAATAGTTCGCCTACAGTGGAGCCATGGAACCGCGCTTCAACGACCACCACATCACGCCCCCGCGCATCGAACTGCCCCAGGCCCGCGTGCCGACGGACCTCGACGAGTACCTGTTCGACCTGAATGGCTTCGTGGTCATCCGGGGCGCCCTGAGCAAGGAGGAGGTCGCGGACGCCAACGCCCGCATCAACCAGATCCCGCGGTCGCTGCCGCGCCTGGGCTGGCACGGCTGGGTCCAGCGCGAGGACCATCCGGAGCACCGCGGCATCAGCTACCAGCAGGTCTACGAACTGGGCGGGGCGTTCGAGCGGATGATCGACCACCCGAACTACATCAACTACGTCCTCCGCTTCGTCGGCGGCCACGACTGCTTCGACTACCACCACGGCCCGCTCTTCATCGACGAGAACTTCTTCAGCATCCGCGGCCCGGGCGAGGCGATCCCGCTGCATGCGGGCGGTCACGACATCTGCAAGCGCATGGCCTTCCGCTACCACAACGGCCGGTTCCAGTGCGCGCAGATCAACGTGCTCATCGCCTTCACCGACATCGGCCCGGGCGACGGCGCGACGATGGTCATCCCGGGTTCGCACAAATCTAACATGATTCATCCGGAGTTCCTCAAGCCGAAGCCCGTGAACGAGTGGGGCGAGGGCGGCGGAGGCTCGGTCGATGGCGTCGCGGGCGCCCAGGAGGTGCACATGAAGGCCGGCGACGCGATCGTGTTTGTCGACGCGACCTGCCATGGTTCCGCGAAGCGCGTGAATGCCGGCGAGCGCCGCATCTGCGTCTACCGCTACGGCTCGTCCTGGAACCGCACCCGCTGGGGCTATCATGCCTCGCCGGAGCTGCTGGCGCGGGCCAATCCCTTCGCGCGAAAGCTCGTCCATCCCCAGGAATACACCCGTCCCCCGGGCACCGCGGCCCGCTGGTGATTCCCTGCCGGCTTCCCGCGCTCAGCCCTCCGCGATCGCCGACCGCAGCCGGTCGAGCAGCGCGATGAGCCGGTCGCGGAGCGGTTCGCCGCGCTGGGAAAAGGCGCGCTGCCGCGCCTCGTACTCGGCCCGCCCTTCCGCCGTCTCGACCGGAATCGGCGGGAAGCCGAGCAGACGGAGGTCGTAGGGACTGGCACGCATGTCCACCTCGCGGATGTCCCGCGCCAGCTCGAAGCAGTCGGCCACGAGCTCGCTCGGCGCAAACGGCGCGAGTTTGAACGCCCACTTGTAGAGGTCCATGTTCGCGTGCAGGCAGCCGCGCTGCTCCAGTTGCGGCACGGTCGCGCGCTCGGGCTGAAAGCGGTTGAGCGGCCGGGCCGGCGCCGTGAAGAACCGGAAGGCGTCAAAATGGGTGCAGCAGAGCGACTGGCCCTCAACGATGCGCGCGATCTCCCCGGGCGGAAACCGCAGCGGCCAGCGGTTGTGGCGGACTTCCGCGGGCGTCTGCCGGTAGACCATCGCCCACTCGTGCAGCCCGTAGCAGGCGAAGAACGGCGGCCGCTCCCGCATCACTCCCTGCAGGTCCCGCATCCACCGGAGGCTCTCGCGGCGGTTCGCCGGAAAGGCGGCCGGCTCGATCCTCACGCCCTCGGCCGTCGCGACATAGCCCGGCCAGCGCAGGTAGTCCTGCGCGCTCGCCCCGGCCAGCACCACGTCCGGCCCCGGGTGCCAGCGGCGCATCCACGACGGCCGGAACGCGTAGTAGTCGAACAGGAAGTCGTACACCGGATGACGCTCGCCCCGGGATGCCCGCGCCTGGTGGGGGACCAGCCAGCGGTCCACGCGGGCGACATGCGCGGCGCGCCGCGAGTGCCATTCGGGCTCCGACAGGTGGATGACGGAACGGGTCGGCGTCATGGGGCGAGCCCCGCCGTGCCTAGACGTAACTGTCCACCAGCGACCGGTGGCGCAGGCGGCGCGCGAGGTTCGATTTCGTCACGGGATGGGTGAACGTCACGAGCACCTCCTTCTTTTCGCCCGGATAGAGTTCGAAGTAGTTGTCGCTGGCGCGGTGGTCCAGCCCGGCGACCTCGAAGGCGAACCGGTGCTGGAAGACCGGCGATCGGAAGGTGAGCAGCGCCGTGTAGGAATCGAGAACCCGCACGCCGACCTCGGTCCGGCCCCGCGGCAGCGAGAGGAAGCGCGGCGGGGTGAGGAAGACGGTCTCCTCGCTGACGCGCTCGCCGCCGGTTTCGAGGGCGATGCGGACGTACAGGTGGTCCCGGCCGTGCGCGGCCAGCAGCGTGGCGAGGTCCAGGGTCCGTTGCCGCACGCTCCGGCCCGGGCGAAGCGCGACCTCCTGGCGGCCGCTGGCGAGCACGCGGCCGTCGAGGTGAAACACGTCCCACAGCAGCCGGCCGCGCGCCGGCGAGGGTGCGTCGTAGACGGTGTAGAGGTGGACCTCGCGGACATTCGAGCGGCGGTAGTTGCCGATGATCGTGGACTCCGCGCCCGGGACGTGGGCCGACACGAGCGCCGGCGCGAAGAAGCGCCGGGCCACGTGGTGCAGGGCCTTCCAGCGGCCGGTGTGCTCGATCGAGCTCCATGACGCGACCGGCCAGCAGTCGTTGAGCTGCCAGTAGAGCGCGCCCATGCAGCACG
>CAZUQB010000180.1:0-5404 GCA_964622405.1 uncultured Opitutaceae bacterium
GTGCTTGACGCGGGACGCGTGCTGCAGGTCGGCACGCCGGGCGAGCTTTACCGCCGCCCCGTCTGCCGCACCGTGGCGAACTTCATCGGCGAGGCGGACTTCCTGGCGGGACGCGTGACCGGGGTCGACGACGCGCACGTGACGGTGGAGACCGGCATCGGCGTGTTCACCGGCGTGCGCGGCGATCCGACGGCCGCCGTCCGGGCGGGCGACGAGGTCACCCTCTCGATCCGGCCGGAATGCTGGCGGATCAGCCGCGAGTGCCCCGCCACCAACGCGGTGCGCGGACAGGTGGGCGAATCGGTCTACCTGGGAGAACTCGCGCAGCATGAGTTCGTGGCGGGCGGGCAGCGCCTGAAGGTGCTGGAGCTGAACCCGCGGTTTCATGACCCGGCGATGACGGGCGAGCTCTATGCGGCGGCGCTGCCCGAGGACGTGATCGTCCTGCGCCGCTGACGGCCATGCTCAAGCGCACGATCCTCCTGGTGGCGCTCGCGGCCGTCGTCGCCCTGCCGTTCCTGCTGCGGCCGAAGCGGTCGGTGCTGCAGCGCGCGGACGACACCGTGGTGGTGATCACGCCGCACAACGAGGCGATCCGCACCGAATTCGCGCGCGGCTTCAACGCGTGGTACCAGGCGCGCACGGGGCGCACCGTGCTGGTCGACTGGCGGATGCTCGGCGGGACCAGCGACATCACGCGCTTTCTCGAGGCGGAGTACACCGCGGCCTTCCGGAACCTCTGGACCGGGCGGCTGGGCCGGGCGTGGAGCGCGGAGATCCAGGCGGGCTTCGCGAACCCGCGGCTCCCGGCCGACGCGCCGGCCGCGGTCCGCGAGGCGCGGGCCGAGTTCCTGCGCTCGGAGGTGAGCTGCGGAGTGGACGTGTTCTTCGGCGGCGGCAGCTACGATCACATCCGCCAGGCGGAGGCCGGGCGGCTGGTCCCGGTGCCGCTGCTCGAGCGTCACCCGGACTGGTTCACCGAGGACGTGATCCCGCAGAGCTACTCGGGCGAGGTCTATTGGGACCGGCAGGGCCGCTGGTTCGGGAACGTCCTCAGCACCTACGGCATCCTCTACAACCGCGACGCGATCCGGCGGCTGGGCCTGAAGCATGCGCCGGAGCGCTGGGACGACCTGCAGGACCCGAGGCTGGCGGGCGAGATCGGCCTGGCGGACCCGACCAAGAGCAGCTCGATCGCCAAGGCGTTCGAGAACCTGATCCAGCAGCGCATCCAGCAGCGGGTGAAG
Source organism: uncultured Opitutaceae bacterium (assembly GCA_964622405.1). GTDB lineage: Bacteria > Verrucomicrobiota > Verrucomicrobiia > Opitutales > Opitutaceae > Opi-474. Next base: position 1,248 of record CAZUQB010000180.1, read on the forward strand.
GCCGGCGTGCCGGAGCGGCAGGCCGTGGCCGAGGGCTGGGTCGCGGGACTGCAGTTGATCCAGCGGATCGGCGCGAACGCCCGGTATTTCACGGACAGCTCGCAGAAGCCCCCCATCGACGTCTCCCAGGGCGACTGCGCGGTCGGCATCGCGATCGACTTCTACGGTCGCGCCCAGGCGGAGGTGACCAATGCGCGCAGCGAGCGGGAGCCGCGCGTGGTGTTCGTGACCCCGAAGGGCGGGGCAGTGGCGTCGGTCGACCCGATCGCGCTGCTGCGCGGGGCGCGTCACCGGGCGGTGGCGGAGGCCTTCATCGAATACACCCTCTCGCCGGAGGGCCAGCGCCTGTGGAACCTGCGGCCCGGCACGCCGGGCGGGCCGGCGCGGTTCGCGCTGCGGCGGCTGCCGGTGCGGCGGGATTTCTACAGCCGCGCGGACCTGAAGCCGTTCCGCAGCGATCCGGATGAGTCGCCGTTCGGCGAGGAGGATCACCTCGTGTACCACCCCGAGTGGACCGGCGGGCTGTACCGCGAGCTCGCCTTCGTGATCCGCATCATGGTGCTCGACACCCACGACGAGCTCGGCGCCGCGTGGCGCGCGATCATCGCAGCGGGAATGCCGGCGGACGCGCTGGCGGCGATGGGCGACATGTCGGTGATCACCTACGACCGCATGGCGGGCATCAAGCGCCGGCTTGATTCGAAGGACAAGGTCGACGAGGTCCGCCTGGCCAATGAGCTGGCGGCCCACTTCCGGGCCCAGTACCGGCAGGCGGAGGAGCTGGCGCGGCGCCACGGCCCGGGGTCATGAGCACGCCCGCCGTCGCCCGCGTCGCCGGTCCCCGCATCCCGTGGGGCCGCATCGCCGCGTGGTTCGTGGCCACCCGGATCCTGATCCTGCTGGTCGCGCAGCTCGCGCTGCTGGGCGTGGCGAAGGGACCCCATTTTACCGGGTCGCCGAATGCCCTGGAGGCCTTCATCCGCTGGGACGCGGGCTGGTACATGGGCATCGCGCGCGACGGCTACACCTACAATCCCGCGGCGCAGTGCTCGGTGGTGTTCCTGCCCCTGTATCCGCTGCTGCTGAAGGCGGTGTGGCTCGTCGTGGGCAACTACGCCGTGGCGGGAGCGCTCGTGGCCAACGCGTGCCTGGTGGGGCTCTGCGGGCTGCTTTGGCGGTGTGCGCGCGAGCTGCTCGGCAGCGAGGCGGCCGCCCATGACGCCGTCCTGCTCCTGCTGCTGTCGCCGGTGACGTTCTTCTTCTCGTCGATCTACTCCGAGAGCCTGTTCCTGCTGCTGATGCTCGCGACGATGTGGTCAGCCAGCCGGCGAAACTGGCTGGCCGCCGCCGTGTGCGGGTATCTCGCCAGCCTGACCCGCAGCGTGGGCTTCCTGCTCGTGATCCCGCTGGTCGTGGAATGGCTCCAGCAGGGCAATCTCGGCGGTGCCGAGCCGGCCGGGCGGCGGTGGGGCCGGCTGGTGGCGTGCCTGATGCCGGGCGCCGGGCTTGCGACCTATTTCGGCTATCTCGGGGTGAAATTCGGCGACCCGCTGGCCTACGTCCACGTTCAGAACTACTGGTTCCAGAAGTTCACCTGGCCGACGGAGACGTTCCACAACACCTACGCCAATCTCGCGCCGTTCTACGGCTGGTGGTTCACCCTGGCGCTGGTGGCGGGCATCGTCGCGATCGGCCTCGGCTGGAAGCTGCGGCTGCCGGCACCGCTGCTCGCCCTCGCGGTCACGTTCACCGGGTTCTATGTCTGCAAGAACCACCTCGACTCGCTGCCAAGGTACCTGTCCATCGTGTACCCGCTGTACCTCGCGCAGGCCGCGGCCCTGCAGCGGTGGCCCTGGACGGCGAAGTGGGTCTGGAGCCTGAACGCGGTGTTCCTGACGCTCTCGACGGTCCTGTTCGTGACCGGATTCTACTTCTCCTGACGCGGCGCGGCGCGCCGGTACACCTCGGGATCCCGCTTCTCCATGTAGCGGTCGGTCTGCGCGACGGCGGTGAAGCCGAACTGGCGGTACAGCCCGTGGGCGTCGCGGGTGACCAGGTTGAAACGGCGGAGCCCCTGCAGCCGCGGATGCTCCATCGTCAACTTCACGGCCGCCTTCGCGAGACCGCGCCCGCGGTGCGCCTCGAGCACATACACGTCGCACAGGTAGGCGAACGTGGCGTAGTCGGTGATGACCCGCACCAGCCCGACCTGGGCGCCGTCGGCGGCGTAGATGCCGAGGCAGAAGGAATTCGCGAGCGACCGGGCGACGACCTCGCGCGGAATCCCGGGCGCCCAGTAGCTCTGCGTGAGGTAGGCGTGGACGGCGTCGGCGTCGATCCGGGCGGGATCGTCCGACAGCAGGTACGTGCCGTGCCGGGCTTCCACGGCGGTCACGCCAGCCGCGCGAATTCGGCCGCGAACTTCGAGCGATCCGGGGCGCGGAAGAACGAGGTGCCGGCCACAAACGTGTCCGCGCCGGCGGCGCGGCACTCGGCACCGGTGGCGAGATCGATGCCACCGTCGACCTCGAGCCGGAACTTGAGCCCGCGCTCGCGGCGCCAGGCGGCGATCTGCTGGAGCTTGGGCAGCACGTCACGCCGGAACGCCTGCCCGCCGAAGCCCGGCTGCACGGTCATGACGAGCACGAGATCCACCTGGTCGAGCACCGGGGCGATGGCCGCGGCGGGCGTGCCGGGGTTCAGCACGATGCCGCACTGGCAGCCCAGGCCGCGGATGCGGGCCAGCGTCGCGGCGTGATCGTAGGCCGGCTCGATATGGATGCTGATCAGGTTGGCCCCGGCCTTGGCGAAGGCCTCGACGTAGCGGTGCGGCTCGTCGAGCATCAGGTGCGTGTCGAAAAAGAGCTGGGTGTGCGGCCGCAGCGCGGCCAGGGTCTGGGGCCCGAACGACAGGTTTGGCACGAAATGGCCGTCCATGATGTCGAGGTGCAGCCAGCTGAGGCGGACCTCCTCGACGAGGCGGACGCTGCCGGCGAGATTCGCGTGGTCACCCGCGAGGAGCGAGGGGCAGAGCAGGGGCGGGAACATGGGGGTCACCAGACGTCGAGCACCGCGTGCGAGATTTTCTGCGCCAAGGCGTCGGCCAGCAGGGGCACCGCCTGGTACTCCGACTGGAGCTGGCCGCCGTCGGTAAAGGCGTCGCGGCTCACCGCGACGGCGCGCTTGGCGAACAGGTCGCGGCCGCCGCGGTTGTCGTGCAGCGTGCACTCGGCGCCGAGGGTGAGCGCGAACTTGCGCGCAAGGCCCGTGTCGTCCTCGCGGACCGCGCGGACGTCGCGATGGTAGTCCTTCAGGGTCACGGTAAGCGTCGCATCCGCCCCGGCCGGCTCGTTGACCAGGGTCACGCGACCATCGCGCCCGAGCGTCTCGCGCAGCTGCGTGCTGACGGCGGCCTGCGCCTGGGGCAGCATGGTGGCGTTGCCGACGGGCGCGACGTAGAGAGTGGTGAAGGCGAGCCGGCCCTCGGTCCCGAGCTGGTAGTGACCGCACGCGGCGAGCAGGATGGCCGTGAGGCCCAGCAGACCGAGGGAGGCGAAACGGCGGAGCATGGGGTAAGCAAAGGCTGAAAGATGAAAGATGAAAGCGAGAAACGCTTGGGCCCGGGTCGGGCGCGCGGGCGCTCCGCCTTTCAACATTCAGCTCTCAGCGTTCAACCCTGAGCAGCATCACCGCTCAGAACAGCCAGAAACGCTTCTTCTTGGAGTCGGTCGGGAGCGGCTTCCCGGCGGCCTTGGCCTCGACGGCCGCGAGCCGGCTCTTGGCGAGCTTGGCGACGTCGGACTCGGGGTAGGCGGTGATGGCCTCGTTGTAGAACACCCGGGCCGCGACATAGTCGTCGCGCTTGTAGAAGTAGAAATCCGCCATCTTCATCTTGCTCTCGGCGAGCTGCTTTTTCATCGCATCGAGACCCTTGGCGGCGTCGGAGATCTTAAAGTCGTTCGGGAAGAGGATCATGAAGTCCTCGAAGTACGTGATGGCTTCCTGGGTGGAGGCTTGGTCGTAGTACGGGCCCTGGACGAGGGAGGAATTGGCCTGGGCGAGGCGGAGGTACGCCTCGGGGGCGAGCAGGCTCTGCGGGTAGTTGTTGATCATCCGGTCGAGGGCGTTGATGGCGTCCTCGGTGTCGTTCTGCTTCA
>CAZUQB010000181.1:0-5398 GCA_964622405.1 uncultured Opitutaceae bacterium
CCAGCTCCGGGTAGAATTTCGCGATCTCCTCGCGCCACACCGGCACGACGCTCGCGGGGCAGACGATCAGGGTCGGCAGCTCCGCGATCCGCCGGCGCGCGAGGACCGTCAGCACCTGGAGGGTCTTGCCCAGGCCCATCTCGTCGGCCAGCAGCCCGTGGCAGCCGACGTCGCACAGGTGCATCATCCACTCGACGCCGCGCCGCTGGTACGGACGCAGGATCTCGGGCAGCGCCGGCGGCGCGGGCGGCGGCGCCAGCACGGCCTGCCGCCACGCCTCGATCTCCGGCGACAGCGTGAGTTTCAGCCGCGCGTCGTTGAACAGCGAGAAGATCAGGTACGGCGAGAGCGTGCCGTTGGCATGCGTCTCCGCGAGGTTGCGCCGCCACGCGCTGAAGGTCTCCCAGCGCTCGCCCGTCAGGGTCACGATGCCGAGGTTCGGCAGGATCACCGGCGAGCCGCCGCGCTTGAGCAGCGTGTTCACCTCCGCGTCCGTGAGCATCCGCTCGCCGGCCCGGAAGATCCAGCGGAGGTTCAGCCCGGTGCTGTCGGCCGCGCCGGCGCGACCCGCCGCGCTCGCCTGCTCCGCCACCGCCTCGATCTCGATCGTGCGCGTGCCCTTCAGCAGGTGCGCCGACTTCTCGTCGAGCTCGACGGTGAACATCTTCCGCCACGCCGGCAGCGTGGTCTTCAGGAAATTCGGGATCTCCACCAGCGACTCGAGCACGTAGAGGCCCGTGTCCTGATGATAGTGGAAGTGCGCCTTGCGCGCGTACGCCGCGAGACCGATCAGCTTCGCCCGCTCGCTGGAGCTGACATGGCCGTTGCCGTTCGCATGCGCCGCCGCGCCGAGCGCCGCATGCCGCGTGCCGTCCGCATCCGCCCAGAACGCCTGGAAGGTCAGGCCCGCCGTCTTCGTCTTGAACGCCAGCAGCAGCGGCCGGATCGCGCCGTTGCCCGCCGGGGTGGCCGGCTTCGCCGCGCCGCCATTGCCATTTGAGGCGGGCACCGCGCCGGCGCGGGCCGCCATGCCGCCGCCGACCTTGGCCGGCGCGCCATTGCCGTTCGAGGGGGGAACCGCCCGGGCCGAACGCGGCGCCTCATCCGGCAGCGGGGAGATCTCATCGGCCACGAGTTCCTCGATCTCGTGCAGACCCGCAACCGCAAGTGCATGGGCCACATCAAGATCAGTTGTCGACGACCGGACCCCCAGTTTTTCGCCCTCCCATTCGATGACGACGTATTCGTCGCGCTTCTCCACCCGCCGGTGGATGATCGCATCCTTGGCAGTCAGCTCGAGTTCCCGCACCTCACCCTCGCGGTAGATGCGGCGACCCTCCTCCAGCTGGGTTTCACTAAACGCCGCAGACCAATCGTTTTCCAAACGGTCGAACCACGATTCGAGAGACGCGGGAGTATAGACGCGCTTAGGACCGTGCGATTGCATCCACTTAAAAGCGGGCACCGTAGACCCCGCATTTTTTGCGGCAATCAAAATCTGCGCTTATCCGCAGGGTCGTATAGACTCCACTTTGCCAATGACTTCCGCAGGGCGATGGCAGCCGCTTGGTGCGATTCCACTACGACATGGGCACTTTTCTTTCCCAAATCTTCCCCTGCAATCGATATGCGGGACCCGGTCGGGCAGTCTTCGAACCCGCCGGTCAGCCCTTACTTGAGCGCCGCAAGTTCCTCGCGGATCACCGCCAGGGTCCGCTCGACGGCGCCGGCGTTGTCCTGTCGCCACCGACCCGCGGCCAGCGCGAGGTCACGCCGATGGTCGGTGTTTGACAGCAGGTCCACGGCCGCCGCGGTCAGCGCGGCGGCGTCCTTCACCTGCACGGCGGCATGGCGCGCCAGGAGGTCGCGGGAAATGTCGCGAAAATTGCCCATGCCCGGACCGAACAGGATGGGCTGTTCCAACACGGCCGCCTCGACCGGCGTCTGGCCTTCGGCATGCGGCGGCAGGCTCTTTCCCACGAAGACGACGTCAGCGACCTGCAGCAGGCGCCGCAGTTCGCCGGTCGTGTCCGCCACGCTCACGTCAACCTCGCCTGGCGCCGGCCCGCGGGAGCGGAAATGCACGCGCAGTCCCGTTTCGGCCAGCAGTCGTTCCAGTTCGCCGCGGCGCTCCGAGTGACGCGGCACCAGCAGCAGCGAGCACGCGTGGCCGGCGGCGCGGGCCGCGCGCAGCGTCGCCACCAGCGCGGCTTCCTCGCCGGGCCAGGTCGACGCGCCCATCAGCACCTGGCCGGCGGGCAGGCCGAGCTCGCGCCGCAGGGCGGCGCGATCGTCGGCGGTGAGTCGCGGGATCGCGACGTCGAGTTTGATGTTGCCGGTCGGGGTGATCCGCTCGGGCGGAAAACCCAGCGCGGCGAAGCGCTCGGCGTCCTGCGCCGAGCTCGGCAGCACGCGGGTGATTTCCCGCAGCATGATCCGCGCGCCGCCCCCGAGCCGCCGCATGCGGGCGAAGCTGCGGTCGGACAGCCGGGCGTTGATGGCCAGCACGGGCACGCCGCGCCGGGCGGCCTGGTGGATGTGCTCGGGCCAGCGCTCGCCCTCGGTGAGGATCACCAGGTCCGGGTCGATCCGGCGCCAGGCGCGCCGCGCGAACAGCCACCAGTCGAGCGGGAAATAGCCGACCCCGATCGTGAGCGCGGCGCAGCGCTCGAGCGCCAGCCGGTAGCCCGTGCTCGTCGTGGTGGTGAGGTAGACCTCCACCCCGCCCGTCCGGCGCAGTCCTTCCAGCAGCGGGGAGATCGCCAGCATCTCGCCGACACTGACCGCCTGGAGCCAGATTCGCCGCACGCCGGCGCGTTTGGCCGGCAGGCCGTCGTGCGCCCCGAAACGGTGCGCGAAGTTCTCGCGGTAGCCGCCGCGGCGGCGCATCCGCCAGAGGTACGCGGGCGCGGACACCAGCAGGCCGGGCAGGAACAGGATGCGGTAGAGCCAGAGCATTCGGGCGGCGGGACCAGCCCGCGCCCGGCCATCACACTTGATTCCCGCCCCGCCTGCCAATGAGAATCCGGCGGGGGCGCCGCCGGGGGCCGACCGCGTCCGCCTAGGCCTAAAGAACCAAAACCCGAGGGAACGGTTTTTGGGCTTTTGGTTTCCCATCGTGGAACCATCCTCCCCCCATGCGCCTGTCCCTCCTGCCCCGCCTGCTGCCGTTCCTCGCGCTGACCGTGCTGGTACGCGCCGTCACGCCCGCCGCTCCGTCAACGCCGGCCCTGCCCGGCTTCGCGCAGGCGACCAGCGATCTCGCCGCCGATCCGGCGGCCAAGTTTGGCACGCTGCCGAACGGTTTTCGCTACGTGATCCTGCCGAACCACGAGCCGAAGGGCCGCGCGTCGCTGCGCCTGCTCGTGCTGGCGGGTTCGCTGCACGAGACCGAGGAGCAGCGCGGCCTGGCGCACTTCCTCGAGCACATGGCGTTCAACGGCGGCGAGCACTTCAAGCCCGGCACGCTGGTGGAGTTCTTCCAGCGCATGGGCATGAGCTTCGGCGGCGACACCAACGCCAACACGTCGTTTGACCGCACGCTGTACCTGCTCGAGCTGCCCGACACCAAGGAGGCCACGCTGGCCGAGGGCTTCTCGGTCCTCGCCGACGACGCCGGCGGCCTGCTGCTCCCGGCCGAGATGATCGAGAAGGAGCGCGGCATCATCCTCAGCGAGAAACGCGCCCGCGACTCGATCGGGTTCCGCATCTTCCTCTCGCAGTTTGCGACCACGCTCGGCGGCACCCGGCTGCCCCAGCGGATCCCGATCGGCGAGGTCAGCGTGATCGAGCACGCCCCGCGCGAGCGCTTCGCGGATTTCTGGAACACCTGGTACCGCCCGGAACGCATGGCGGTCGTCGTGGTGGGTGACGTCGAGGTCGCCGCCGTCGAGAAGATGATCGCCGACACGTTCTCCAAGATCACGGCCCGCGCCCCCGCCCGGCCCGAGCCGGATCTCGGCCACGTCGTCGAGTTCACCGGCGTCCGCACCAATTTCTGCTCCGAGCCGGAGGCGCCGAACACCTCGGTGTCCATCACCACGGTCACCCCGTACGCCTTCGAGCCCGACACCGCGGCCAACCGCCTCCGGGAGCTGCCGCGCAGCGTCGCCGTCGCGATGCTCAATCGCCGCCTCGCCGAGCTGGCCAAGAAGGAGAACGCGCCGTTCACCGACGCCTCCGTCTCGGCCTCGGAGAGCTTCGACCTTTTCCGCAGCGCCTCGATCGACGTGAACTGCAAGCCCGAGCAGTGGACCGCCGCCCTCGCGGTCGCGGACCAGGAACTCCGCCGGGCCCTCGAGCACGGCTTCTCCGCGGCCGAGCTGCACGAGGTCGTGGCCTCGTACCTCAACGGCCTCGACCAGGCCGTGAAATCCGCGCCCACGCGCCGTTCCGACCGTCTCGCGAACGAGATTGCCGAGGGCATCCTGCACCGCGAGGTGTTCACCACGCCTGCCGCCGAGCAGGCGCTGTACGCCCCCGCCCTGGCCAAGCTCACCGCCGAGGACTGCGTCGCGGCGCTGCGCCGGGCCTTCTCGGCCCCGGGACGCTATGTCCTCGTCGCCGGCAACGCGAAGATCCCCGGCGACGCCAACGCCGCGATCGCCGCCGCCTACGCCCAGTCGCAGCAGGTCGCCGTGGCCGCCCCCGCCGCCGCCGCGGAGCAGAAATGGGCCTACACCGATTTCGGCGCGGCGGGCCGGGTGACCAGGCGCGAGCACGTCGAGGACCTCGACCTCTATCTCGTCGAGTTCGCCAACGGTGTCCGGCTCAATCTCAAGAAGACCGACTTCGAGGCCGGCCGCATCCGCCTCGGCGCGCGCGTCGGCTACGGCCTGATTTCCGAGCCCGCCGACCAGCGCGGCCTCGCGGTCTTCGCCAGTAACACCTTCGACCTGGGCGGGCTGGGCCGGCACAGCGTCGACGACCTGCGGCGGATCCTCTCGGGCCACACGGTCGGCGTCGGCTTCCGGATGGGGCCCGACGCGATTGACTTCGGCGGCGCCACCACCCGCGACGATCTCGTGCTCGAGCTCCAGCTCCTCGCGGCCAAGCTGACCGACCCGGGCTACCGGCCCGAGGCCCAGCGCCAGGCCCGGAAGGCGCTCGAGCAGGCTTACATCGCCTTTGCCCACACCCCGCAGGGACCGCTGGCCACCGAGGTCGCCAGCCTGATCGCCAGCGGCGATCCGCGCTTCGGCCTGCCGGCACAGGAGGTCATGATGTCACGCACCCTCGAGGAGGCCCGCGCCTGGCTCACACCCCAGCTGGCGCACGGGCCGATCGAGCTGGCGATCGTCGGCGATCTCGACGTCGACGCGACCATCGACGCCGTCGCCCGCACCCTGGGCGCGCTCCCGCCCCGCGACGCCCGCGCCGAGCATCCGGAGTGGCGCCA
>CAZUQB010000182.1:0-5380 GCA_964622405.1 uncultured Opitutaceae bacterium
CCGCCTGAACGTCGTGCGGATCACGCTGCCGCCGCTGCGCGAGCGCGCGGAGGACGTCCCGCTCCTGCTGCGGCACTACCTGAAGGTCTTCAGCGACGAGAACAAGCTGCCCCTGCTCACGCTCGAGCCGGGCGCGCTGCAGACGCTGCAGGCGTACCCGTGGCCGGGCAACATCCGCGAGCTCCGAAATTTCTGCGAGAACGCCGTGGTGCTCCACCATGGCGGCGCGCTCACCGAGTACGACCTTGACGCGAAGTACCGCGGCACGTCCGTCGCCGCCGGCGCCCCGGCCGGCGGGGCGGCCCCGGCAAACTCGCTCTCGGTGGAGGAGAACGAGAAGCGCCTCCTGCGCGAGGCCCTGATCAAGGCGCGAGGCAACCGCACCAAGGCCGCTGACCTGATGGGCATCAGCCGCCGCACCCTGCACCGCAAGCTGGCCGAGTGGCCCGAGCTCGACGTCACGGACAAATGAGCGCGCGGCGGTCTGCGACGATTCCCGCGCTGCCATGAGCCGGCCCAAGAACCTGCAGGAGCTGATCCACTGGCTGGAGGTGGGCGCGGGCGCCCGCTGGATCCTGCTCGGCGCGGTGGTCGTCGTGACCGCCGTGCTGTCCCTGCGCGTGGCGTGGGTGCAGTTCCACGGCCCCTCGAGCGAGATGGTGCTGCTGCAGGCCGACACGGCCCGGCAGCTGGCGGGCGGCGAGGGCTTCACGACCCTGGTGAACTACCCGCAGACCGCGGCGTTCATGCAGTCGCGGGGCGCGCGCTTCGACCCGCGTCGGCCGTACCCCGAGCTGCACCAGGCGCCGCTGTACTCGATCGTGATCGCCGGGGCGCTGCGGCTCCTCCCGGCGGGCGCGCGCGAGGCGCTGTTCGCGGCGGCGCCGGTCCCGCCCGACGGATTTCGCGCCGACTATTTCCTGCTGGGCCTGAACGTCGCGCTGCTCTGGCTGGCGGCCTACCTCACGTACCGGCTCGCCCGGATGCTCTTCGATGCGACCGCGGCCTGGGTCAGCGCGCTGGCGCTGCTCGTGTCGGTGGCGGCGTGGCAGCAGACCGTGGCCCTGACCGGCACGACGCTGATGATGGTCCTGGTGCTGGCGCTGTTCCTGATGCTGGCGCGGATCGAAGGCGCCGAGGACGGCGAGCCGGCGTGGCAGCCCGGCGGGCTGCTCGGGCTCGGCGCCATCGGCGGGCTGCTGTTTCTCGCGGAGTATTCGGCGGGGGCGCTGACGCTCGTCGCGCTGGGCCACGTGGCATGGCGCCATGCGGGCCGGGGCCGCTGGCTGGCGCCGCTCCTGGTGGCGATCGGCTTTGCCCTGATCGCGGGGCCGTGGATCGTCCGCAACCTCGACCTGACGGGGTATCCGGCGGGGCTGGCGGTGCAGAACGTGGCGCTGAAGGCGGGCGACTCGACGGCGGAGCCCGCGGCGCAGCGCGCGACCTTGTCGGCGAGCCTGCCGGCGATCGACCTGAACAAGCTCGGCAACAAGGTGCTGACGTCGCTCCAGGAGAATCTGCGCACCCGGCTGTGGTCGGGTGGGGGCCTGTGGCTCACGGCGTTCTTCGTGGCGGGCTGGCTCTATGCGTTCCGCACGCCCCGGGTGAACCGGCTGCGGTGGACCTTCACGGTGGCCCTGGCGGTGATGCTGGTCGCGCAGGCGACGTTCAACTCCGGCGAGAGCGAGCGGCTGGCGCCGTACTGGCTGGCCCCGCTGGTGATGGTCTTCGGGACCGGGTTCTTCTTCGTGCTGCTGGCGGCGAATGCCGTGCTCGGGACGTGGCCGCGGCTGGCGGCGACGGTGCTGCTGCTCGCGCAGGCGCTGCCGCTGGCGCACGACGCGCTGGAGCCGCGCCGGCTGCATTTCTACTACCCCCCGTATTTCCCGGGGCTCTTCATCGGCATGCGGCAGGAACTGGAGCGGCGCGACGCGGCCGGCCGGTTCGGGCTGATGGCCGACGTCCCGGCGGGCGTGGCCTGGTACGGTCGGCAGCGGGTGTGGGCGCAGCCGGTCCGGATGCGGGACTTCTACGCGCTGACGCTCGAGCAGCCGATGGGAGAGCTCCTGCTGACGCCGCGGACGCTGGACCGCCCCTTCTTCACCGAGCTCGCGTCGCGCCCGGCGCCACCGGGGGCGATGCAGGTCCAGAATCGGTTTGGCGACTGGGGCCTCGTCTATGGCGGACTGTACACCGGCCAGCTGCCGCGGGAGTTCCCGCTGGCGTTCCCGCAGCGCCTCGCGGAAAACCTCTACGTGCTGCTGAATCCGGCCCTGCCGCCGGCGCGCTGAGCAACCGGGGCCCGCCGGGCCGGCGGCGAATTAGCCGGTGAAAGGAATTGCCTCATCCTGGGGGATATACCTATGTTCGGGGGGAACCGAGGCAGCTGCACCCCCTACTATGAATTTTGCGCGCGTACTGATGGTGGCCGGAATGGTCACGGCATACCCGGTGTGGGCCGTTTATGCGCCCATCCCCGAACAGGAACAGGGCAAGGAATGGACCGTCACCCTGCGGGGCGACATCTCGCATGACTCGAACATCTTCGGCGCGTCCACTGGCGCGATCTCGAGCATGGTGTACACGGCGGCCCCGAAGGTCGCGTTCAACGCGTCGGTTTCCGACCAGACCTTTGCCTCTGCCTCGTACGAGCTCGTCGTGGACAGCATGCCGGACCGCCCGGGCGACAGCACGCTCGACAGCCACAATTTCGAGGGTCGCGTGGCGCATGCGTTCTCGCAGGTCACGTCCATCGACCTGAGCGACGCCTACTCGATCGCGAAGAATCCCGAGTCCCTCCTCGCCGGCGTGCCGATCAACACGGACCAGTCCTACAAGCGCAACGAGTTCAACGGGCGCCTCACCACCAGCACCGGGCCGAAGGTCTCCACGACGATCAAGATGCGGAGCGTGATCTACCGCTATGACGCCGCGGGTCTCGCGCAGGACATCGACCGCACCGAGAATCTCTACGGCCTCGCCGGCAGCTACGACCTCGTCCCGGAGGCGAAGGGCGTGCTCGAGTTCCGCCACGAGGACGTCAATTACCGGACGTCCGGCGCGAACAAGGACAAGCAGACCAACTTCCTGATCGGCGGCATCGACTACTCGGTCGCGAAGCAGGTGACGGCCACCGGCCGCCTCGGCTACCAGTGGCGCCACCGCGACCTCGAGCGCAGCTCGAACGCGCCCTACGCCGAGTTCTCGGCGAAGTTCGACTACGCGCAGGGTTCGTATTTCAGCGCCGGCTATGTCTACACGTTCGAGGAGACGACCAACGTCGACCGCTACACCGACACGAAGGTCAACCGGATCTTCCTGAACCTCCAGCACGCGCTGACCCCGCTGATCGTGGCGTCGGGCTCGCTGACCTACGAGCCGTCCGTCCTCCAGGGCCGCCGCGGCGTGGCGGATGCCGACGAGACCACGACCCGCCTCGGCCTCGCGCTGTCGTACCTCTATTCCAAGAACTGGGTGATCTCGGCCCACTACGACCGCGACCATGTCGTGTCGGACGCCCCGGGCCGCGGCCAGAGCCGCGACCGCGTCGGTGCGGGCGCGACCTTCTCGTTCTAGGGCCGCGCGGCTGCGCCCCGCGGCAGGTGACAGGGTCCACGGACCAGGTACCAGGATAGGTCCGCCCCGGCTGAAAAAAATGTGGGTGGGGTGCCCTCACCCCGCACCCTGGCGCCCTCTCAAGCCTGCAGGCGCATTCTCCCCCGATCGACGATCGGTTGTCCTGTCTCTCTCTAGCTTGCGCCCGGCGCGGGCTTCGTTTCGCATCGCGGGATGCCTCATACCCACGCTGGCAAGGAAGGCGCGACCCTCGCTGATTTCCTCCATCTGCTGAAGCAGCGCCAGGCGCTGATCTTCCTGGTCCTGGGGCTGGTGATCATCACCACCGTGATCGTCACGGCGCTGCTCCCGAAGTGGTACCTCGCCACGACCAAGGTCCGGGTCGAGAAGCCCGAGGGCGAGGTCCGGCTGTTCCAGAACCAGAGCAACACCGGCTACGACCCGTATTTCCTGCAGGATCAGTTCAAGATCATGCAGTCCGAGAAGATCCTGTACCCGGTGATCGAGAACCTCGGGCTCAACACCAAGCTGGCCGCGACGCTCGGGGCCTCCGGGGCGCTGCCGCCGGCGATCACCTACCGCTACCTCCTCGACAAGATGCTGCGCGTCGAGTCGCAGCGCAGTTCGTCGCTGATCGAGATCAATGTCTACGCCCAGGACCCGGAACTCGGCGCCGCCATCGCGAACGAGATCGCGCGGGTCTATTCGGACGACCGCATCTACCTCGCCACCTCGGAGCAGCGCGAGGGCCTGGCCAAGCTCCGCGACGAGCTGACGGCCCAGGAGCGGGTCGTGTCCGCGCAGCGCGATGCCGTCGAGAAGCTGCGGAAGGACCTCAACATCTCGGGCGTCGACCTGAACGCGCGCTACTCCGACATGGAGATCGAGACGCTGCGCCAGATGCAGAATTCCCTGATCGCGCTGAGCGTCGACGCCATCGGCCGCAAGACCCGCTGGGAGCGCTTCCGCAGCATCCCGTTCGAGGAGCGCCTGAGCCTCGTCAACTCGGAGCTCATCCAGGATACCAACATCCAGAACCTCCTGCAGGCCTACCTTCTCGCGGACCAGAATGTCACGAAGCTCCGCGCCCGCCTCGGCGAGGCGCATCCGGACCTGATCTCCGCCGTCCAGAACCGCGCCAAGATCAAGGAGCAGCTTGACGCCCAGCTGCGCGGCTATGAAAGCGCGCTGGAAATCGCCTACAAGGAGGCGGAGTCCCGGGTCACGGAGCTGAAGCAGCAGCTCGGGCAGGCGAAGATCGACCAGATCCTCTCGGCCCGCGACCGCATGCGTCCGTTCGAGGAGGCGGCGCAGAAGCTCGAGGACGAGACCCGGCTGCTGACCACGCTGAAGCTCACGCTGCGCCAGCGGGAGATCGACTTCCAGGTGCCGAAGCGGACGATCGAGATCCTCAACCACGCCGAGCCGGCCCGCATCGCCAGCCGCCCGAGCTGGACGCTCAACCTGGTGTTCGCCGTGCTGTTCGGCGCGCTGCTCGGCATCGGGGTCGCGGTGCTGCTCGAGTACTTCGACACCAGTTTCCGCAGCGTGGCCGACGTCGAGACCCGGCTGAAGCTGCCCGTGCTGGGCGTGATTCCGTTCCAGTCCGACCCGCTGGACGACGGCGGCGACCCGGCCGAGAGCGAACCCTACCGCGTCCTGCAGACCAACCTCAACCTGGCGCTGAAGCCCGGCACATCCAACAGTCTGGTGCTGTTCTCGGCGGGACCGGGCGAGGGCAAGTCGACCACGCTGCACCATGTCGTGCGCATGATGGCGGCGGCGGGGGAGCGGGTCATCCTGA
>CAZUQB010000183.1:0-3618 GCA_964622405.1 uncultured Opitutaceae bacterium
CGGAGTTTTCCACGTGACAGCCGCGGCGGCGGCCCGATGTTAGCCGCCATGCGGCGATTCGCCCGATGGCTCCGGCTGGCCGGCCTCCTCCTTGGCGGCGGCCTGGCCGTTTTCGCCGGACCGTGGGCGGAGGTGCCTTCGGACCGAACTCCGGAGCCCGGCCTCCGCACCGGCACCCTGCCCAACGGCCTGCGCTGGGTCATTCGCCCGAACGCCGAGCCCAAGGGTCGCGTGTCCCTGCGCCTGCTCGTTGCCGCCGGCTCGCTGGTCGAGCGCGACGACGAGCTCGGCCTCGCCCACTTCGTGGAGCACATGGCGTTCCGGGGCTCCCACGCCTTCCCGGGCAACCAGCTCACCACCACCCTCGAGCGCGCCGGCATTGGGTTCGGCCCCGACAACACGGCGTTCACCTCCTACGACTACACCGTCTACCACCTCGAGCTCCCGGACGCGCAGGCCGCCACCCTGCGCCTCGGCCTGTCGGTGTTCCGCGAATATGCCGGCGGCCTCACGTTCGACCCGGCCGCCATCGAGAAGGAGCGCGGGGTGGTCCTCAGCGAGAAGGAGACCCGCAACACGCCGGACGAGCGGATCACGCTCGCCAGTCTCCAGTCGGTGTGGCCCGACTCGCGCTATTGCCGCCGCAATCCGATCGGCGTGGAGGCCACGGTGGGGCATTTCACGCGCGACCAGTTTGTCGCCTTCCACGACGCGTGGTACCGGCCGGAGCGGCTGGCGGTGATCGTGGTGGGCGACGTGGATCCGGCCGCGGTGGAGCCGCTCCTCGCCGAGGTGCTGGGACCGCTCCAGGCCCGGGGCCCGGCGCGGCCCGAGCCGACGGACATCATTCCCGAACAAGCGGCCCCGCCCAACGTGGAGGTTTTCCGCGACCCCAATGTCGCCGGGATCCGGTTCTACTTCTCCCATCCGCGTCGCCGGCCGCGGCCGGCCGACACCCACGCCGAGCGCGTGGCGGCTGTGCACCGGGCGCTGGCCTTCGCGATGTTCAACAAGCGGCTCGACTGGGACGTGCAGCGTCGCGGCGGCTCGTTCGTCGCGCCCACGGTCGTCACCGACACCTACGTCGCGGGCTGGGAAGCGGTGTCGTTCTCGGCCTCCGGCCGGATCAGCGACTGGATGCGCCTGGCGGCCGAGCTCGAGCAGGAGCACCGCCGGGCCTACCTCCTCGGGTTCACCGCGGACGAGCTCAGTCTGGCCAAGGCCAGCCTGCTCAACAGCTACGAGCAGGCCACGCGGACCGCCGGGACGCGACGCTCCGAGGCCCTGGCCGCCCAGATCGCCGGCTCGCTCCTGTACGGCGGCGTGCTGGCCGCGCCGGGCGACGTCCAGCGCGAACTCGCGCCGGTCGTCGAGGCGACGACCCTCGCGGAGTGCTCCGCGGCCTTTCGCGAGGCGTGGACCGGCGCCCCGCCCCATGTGCTGGTCACAACCAATGGCTCCTTCCCGTTTCCCGCCACCGTCGTGGCCGTGGCCCTCAACGAGAGCCGGAAGCAGCCCGTGAAGCTCCGGGTGCCGCCGGGCGAAGTGAAGTTCGCGTACCACTATTTTGGCGCGACGGGCCGGCTCGAACAGGACCGGTACGAGAAGGATCTCGACGTTCACCTGGCCCGCTTCGCCAACGGGGTCCGGCTGAATTTCAAGCCGACCGACTTCGAGGCGGACACGATGACCCTCACGGTGCGCGTCGGCACCGGCAAGCTGAGCCAGCCGCGCGACCAGCCGGGCCTCGACTACCTGGCCTCCTACGGCTTCATCCGCGGCGGTCTCGTCCTGCACTCCAACGAGGAACTCGACGCGCTCCTGTCGCGCCACGTGCTCAGCGTGGGTTTTGGAGTCGAGCCTGATGCCTGCGCGTTCTACGTCCGCTGCGCGCGGCGCGACCTCCTGCTCGCGCTGCAGGTCGTGGCGGCGTACCTCACCGATCCCGCGTTTCGGCCGTCCGCGATGGAGGAATCCCGGGCGTCGTTCGGCACACTCTACAGCACCTACGACACGACCCCGGGCGGCCCAATCGCGCTGCACGCGGAGCGCGTCCTGGCCAACGCCTACCGCCTCGTCGGGCCGCCCGAGCCCGACGAGGCCTACGCCCGCACGTTCCGCGAGCTCTCCCAGTGGCTCCGGCCCCAGTTCGCAACCGGGCCGATCGAGCTGAGCATCGTCGGCGACACCACGTGGGCCGAGGCGAGCGACGCCGTCGCCCGGACCCTGGGTGCACTCGGAGCGCGCGATGATCCGTCCCGCGGCTCCCGCGAGGCCAAGGTGCGGTTTGCCCCGCCGTACCGCTTCCCCCAGCTGTATCCGCTGAACACCACGCTCCGCCAGTCGGCGCTGGCCTGGTACTGGCCGGTGCCGGACCTGGCGGACGTGCAGCAGGAACGCCGCTGCCGGATGCTGGCCAGTGTCCTGGGCGAACTGCTTTTCACCCGCCTGCGCGAGGAACTCGGCGCCACCTACACGCCGGCGGCGGACTTTGTCCAGTACGACGGCTGGCCGACGTTCAGCTACTTCGTCCTCCGCGCCGACGTCCCGCCCGCCCAGGGCGTGAAGGCGGCGCAGGTTATCCGCCACGAAATCGCGCGCCTCGTCGAACACGGCCTCGACCCCGACCTGTTCGTCCGCGTCCGCGAGCCCTTCCTGCGCGACCGCGAACGCGACCTGCGCAACAACGGCTACTGGTGCCACACCGTGCTGCGCGACGCCCAGCTCCGGCCGGAACGGCTCAAGGCCGCCCGCAACCGGACCGAGGACTCGGCCGCCATCACGCGGGAGGACCTCGAGAAACTCGCCCGCCGCTACCTCAAGCCGGGCTCCGAGTTCCGTTTCGTCGCCGAGCCCGGGCCGACCGACTCCTGGGCCGGCAAGTACCTGTGGGATCCGCAGTGAGCGCCCGAGGTCGGTCGGCCGGCCCCGCCGCTACGATGCCTTCTGCTTGGAGGCCGCCAGCGCAGCCACCGAGCGGTCGTGCCAGCGGCTGAGCAGCAGCAGCGACACGACGGCGCCAATCAGGGCCATGAGCATGTCCGTCTGCGTGTCCCAAGGATCGCCCTGGGTGCCGAGAAAGTCATTGGCCGCCTCGCCGCTCGTCACCGCCGTGAACCATTCGATGAGCTCGTAGAACGCCGAGAACGCGAGGCAGACGCAGACCACGAGAAATCCCAGCCAGCGGCTGCGGGGCGGGCCGGCCAGCGGCGAGGTGCGCAGCAGCAGCTCGCGGGCGAGCACGGCCGGAACGAAGCCCTGCGCAAAGTGACCGAGCTTGTCGTAGTTGTTCCGCGTCCAGCCGAACCAGTCCCTGGCCCACTCGCCCAGCGGGACCTGGGCGTAGGTGTAGTGCCCGCCCACGACGAGGATCACGCAGTGCAGCCAGATCAGCCCCAGCAGGAGCGACGACAGCGGGAACTTCCGCTGGAACGCCAGGATCAGGATCGTGCCCACCACGGCGGGCACGGACTCCAGCCACCACGTGAATCGGTCGTGCGGCGCGTGGTACGACCACAGCATCACCGGGGCGAGCAGCGCGAGGAACCAGAGCAGGCGGCGATCCATGCGCCGTTTCTCGCGGGCGCCGCGCCCGATGGCAACACCGGCGACGCCACC
>CAZUQB010000183.1:3718-5366 GCA_964622405.1 uncultured Opitutaceae bacterium
GGATCATGAAACACCACCAGCGGGCACGGCGCGGCCCGGGCCACCCGGCGCAGGTCCGAGCGCTCGAGCGGCCAGTCGGTTCTTCGCTCCACCGCCGCAAAGAACGAGGGCTGCGCGGCCGCCGGCAGCTGCATGCGCTCCGCGATGTAAACGAGCCGTCCCCGCTGCCACAGCGGCGGCGCGAGGAACACCATCCGGCCCACTTGCAGCCCCATGTCGGTGGCCACGCCGGCCGCCGCGGCGCCCATGGAGTGTCCCACAATTGCGTGCAGCGGACCCCACGCTGCCGGGAGCCCGGCCAAGATCCGCGCGATCAGGGGCACGCTCGCCTCCTCGCCCGGGGAGTCGCCATGTGCCGGCGCATCAAACGCGAGTACCCGCAGGCCCGCCGTCACAAGCGGCGCCGCCAGCGCGCCCAGTTGCGAGCCGCGCCCCTCCCAGCCATGCACCAACACAACCAGCGGCCGGCCCGCCTCGCCCCAGGTCCACGCCGCCAAGTCACCCACCGGCGAGGGAAGGCCGACGCGAACCGCGGACTCGAGGTAGCCCTCCTCGCGCGCGGGCCGGCGGGTCCGGGCCGGACGCAGGAAGACCGCCGCGGCCAGCTCCCCGGCGGCCTTGTCATCGAGCGGCGCCGCCGGCACCGGAACCCCGGTGAGGCGGGCCGCTTCGAGCAGGCGCGTGTACATGGCGCGGAGAGGGAGTCGGGCCGCCGCCGGTCGCGGGACTACAGGGCGCTCACGACCAGCGAAGCGTTCGTGCCGCCGAAACCGAAGCTGTTGGCCAGCGCGGCCCGCACCGGCTTCCGCACCGCGGTGTTCGCCGTGAAGTTCAGCCCGGTCGCCGCGCACACGGGATCGAGGTTCGCCAGGTTGATCGTCGGGGGGATCACGCCGTCCCGGATCGCCAGCACCGCGGCGAACAGGCCCATCGCGCCGGCACCGCCCAGCAGGTGGCCGGTCATCGACTTCACGCCGCTGACGTGGAGATGCGCCTTCGCGTCGGCGAACACCGTCGCGATCGCCGCCGCCTCCTCGCCGTCGCCCCCCGGGGTCGACGTTGCGTGCGCCGAGACATAGTCGATCGCCGTGGCGGCCAGGCCCGAGCGGGCCAGCGCGGCCCGCATCGCGCGGGCCGAGCCCTCGGCGCCCGGCGCCAGCGAGGAGAGATGGTACGCGTCGGCCGACGCGCCGTAGCCGCGCACCTCCGCGTAGATCCGGGCGCCGCGGCGGCGGGCGTGTTCGTACTCCTCGAGGATGTACGTGACGGCCCCCTCGCTCAGGACAAAGCCGTCGCGGTCCTGGTCATAGGGCCGCGAGGCCTGCTCCGGCGCGTCGTTGCGGGTCGACAGCGCGCGCATCTGCGCAAACGCGCCGATGGCGAGCGGCGTGACGGTGGACTCGGCGCCGCCCGCGAGCATCACGTCGGCGTCGCCGCGGGCGACGGCCGCCGCCGCCTCGCCGATGGCGTGGCCGCTGGTCGCGCAGGCCGACGCCACGGCCATGTTGGGCCCGCGGAAATCGAGCACCAGGCTCACCTGGCCCGCCAGCAGGTTGGGCGCGATCTGGATGATGAAGAACGGGGAGATCTTCCGGTAGCCACCGGCCTTCCAGGTGTCGTGCATGGCCTCGATCTCGGGCAGGCCGCC
>CAZUQB010000184.1:0-5365 GCA_964622405.1 uncultured Opitutaceae bacterium
TGAAGGACCGCCTCGACGCCATCGCGCGGATCGAGCTCACCACCCACGAGTCCGCGATCCGGATCATCGACAAGTCCGGCCCGCTCCACAACCCGGCCGACCGCGACCACTGCCTCCAGTACATGACGGCCATCGGCCTGATCCATGGCACGCTCACCGCCGAGCACTATGAGGACAAGGCGGCCGCCGATCCGCGCATCGACGCCCTCCGGGCCAAGATGACCGTGCAAGAGGACAAGCAGTATTCGCGCGACTACCTGGACCCCGAGAAGCGCTCGATCGCCAACGCCGTCCAGGTGTTCTTCACCGACGGCACGTCGACGCCCAAGGTGGCGGTCGAATACCCGATCGGCCACCGCCGGCGCCGGCAGGAAGGCATCCCGGTGCTCCGGCGGAAGGCCCACGACGCATTCGCCGGCCACTTCGGTCCCGAGCGGGCGGCGCAGGTCATGGCGCTGTTCGCCGATCGCGCCAAGCTCTCGGCCATGCCGGTGCACGAGTTTGTCGGGGCGTTCGTGCGGTAGCAGGGAGGCTGGGCGGGAGCCGGCGGCGTTTTTTCGGCTCGGCGATTGACCCTCTGCCGCTGCTTTTGCTTGAGTGGTGTGCCATGAGCGCACCGGCCCCCCGGTTGGATGATCTGCGCATCGAACGCGGCCCGCAGGCTGCGTCCCAGTCCCGGATTGTTTCCGGGGTGATCGTGGCAGCGATCCTCGTCGTGGCCGCGCTGCTGGCCTGGTGGCTGACCCGGCCCAAATCCACCGAGGTCCGCATCGCCATCGCCCGCGAGGCCACCGGCGCCGCCGCGGGCACCACCGTGCTTAACGCCTCCGGCTATGTCACCGCCCGCCGCGAGGCCACCGTTTCCTCCAAAATCACCGGCAAGGTCACCGCCGTCCTCATCGAGGAAGGGCTCAAGGTCACCGAGGGCCAGGTCCTCGCCCGCCTCGACGACACCAATGTCCAGGCCAGCCTGCGCCTCGCCCTCGCCCAGGTCGAGGCGGCGAAAGCCGGACTGGAGGAGACCCGGGTGCGCCTGCGGGAGGCGGAGCAGGACCTGAATCGCCAGGGGACGCTCATCAAGGCGACGGTGGCCACGCAGGCCGACTTCGACCACGCGGAGGCCGCCGCGCTCGCCCTCCGTGCGCGCCTCGCCCAGCAGGCGTCGGACGTCTCCGTTGCCGAGCAATCCGTCGCCATCTGGCAGCAGCAACTCGGCGACACTGTCATCCGCGCGCCGTTCGCCGGCATCGTCACCTCGAAGAACGCGCAGCCCGGCGAGATGATCTCGCCGATGTCCTCCGGCGGCTTCACCCGGACCGGCATCTGCACGGTGGTCGACATGGACTCGCTCGAGATCGAGATCGACGTCAATGAGAGCTACATCAACCGCGTGTCCGCCGGCCAGGCGGTCGAAGCCACGCTCGACGCCTATCCCGACTGGAAACTTCCGTGTCACGTGATCGCCATCATCCCGACCGCCGACCGGCAGAAATCCACGGTTCGGGTCCGCGTCGGGTTCGACCAGCCCGACCCGCGCATCCTGCCGGAGATGGCCGTAAAGGTCGGTTTCCGCGACTCCGGCGCCGGCGCGGCCGCCTCCACGCTGCGCGCGGTGCTCGTGGCGCGCGCCGCCGTGCGCCACGAGGACAATCGCGACGTGGTGTTCGTCGTGCATGAGGGCCGCGTCGAGCGCCGGGCCGTGACCGTGGCCGGCACGCGCGACGGCGACGCCCTGCTGTCCGCCGGCGTGGGCGCAGGCGAGCATCTCGTGCTTGACCCGCCGGCCGGACTCGTGGACGGCGCCCCGGTTGTCGAAAGGAATCTATGAGCGAAACCCCCGCAGGCCCCCGCGCGCTGGTGCGCGTTGACGGCGTCGAAAAGGTCTTCCACCGCAGCGCCGAGGAGATCCACGTGCTGTCCGACCTCCACCTGCAGGTGCCGGCCGGAGAGTTTCTCGCCCTGATGGGACCGTCCGGCTCCGGCAAGAGCACGCTGCTCAACCTGATCGGCGGACTTGACCGCCCCAGCAAGGGCACCGTCGAGGTCGCCGGCGACCGGCTGGACACCCTCTCCGACCGCGCGCTGGCCGCGTGGCGGGCGCGGCACATCGGGTTCGTGTTTCAGCTCTACAACCTGATCCCGGTCCTGACAGCGGAGCGGAACGTGGAGCTGCCGCTGCTCCTGACGCACCTCTCGGCCGCCGAGCGCCGCCGGCACGTGGCGACCGCCCTGGCCATCGTCGGCCTCTCCCACCGCGCCCAGCATTACCCGCGCACGCTCTCCGGCGGCGAGCAGCAGCGCGTCGGCATCGCCCGCGGCATCGTCACCGACCCGACCCTCCTCCTCTGCGACGAGCCCACGGGCGACCTCGACCGCAAGGCGGGCGACGAGATCCTCAACCTGCTGCAGGCGCTCAACCGCGAGCAGGGCAAGACGATCGTGATGGTGACCCACGACCCGCACGCCTCGGCGCGGGCCGCGCGCACGGTCTACCTCAACAAGGGTCAGCTCAGCGCCGAGCCGGTCCAATGAAGTTTCTCCATCTCATCTGGGGCAACCTCGCGCGGAAAAAGCTGCGCACGTCGCTGACGCTGCTCACGATCCTCGTGGCATTCGTGCTGTTCGGGTTTCTCTCCGCGATCCGCCAGGCCCTCGTCGGCGGCGTGGCGCTGGCCGGGGCGGACCGCCTCATCGTGCGCCACAAGGTCTCGATCATCCAGCTGCTGCCGCAGAACTACCAGGCGCGGATGCAGCGGATCCCGGGTGTCGCCGCCGCGGTGCACCAGACGTGGTTCGGCGGGATCTACCAGGACCCGAAGAATTTCTTCATGCAGTGCCCCGTCGTGCCGGAGGAGTTCATGCCGATGTTCCCGGAGTTCATCCTCCCGCCCGCCCAGATGCAGGCGTGGCTGACGACGCGCACCGGTGCCATCGTGGGCCGCAAGACGGCGGAGCGCTTCCACTGGAAGATTGGCGACAAGATCCCGATCATGTCGCCCATCTGGGGACGGCGCACCTGGGAGTTCGACCTCGTCGGCATCTTCGACGGCCGCGACAAGGGGACGGACACGACGTCGCTGTTCTTCCGCTACGACTATTTCGACGAGTTTCGCCAGGCGAGCAACTGGGGCAAGGGCCTCGTGGGCTGGTACACGATCCGCGTCCAGGACCCGGCGCAGGCCGCGGCGGTGGCCCGGCTGGTGGACCAGGAATTCGAAAACTCTCCCGCCGAGACCAAGACCGAGCCCGAGGGCGCCTTCATCCAGGCGTGGGCCAACCAGATCGGCAACATCGCCCTGATCGTGGCCGGCATTCTCGGCGCGGTGTTCTTCACCATCCTCCTGGTCACCGGCAGCACCATGTCGCAGGCCGTGCGCGAGCGCATTGGCGAACTCGGCGTGCTGAAGGCCATCGGTTTCACCAACGGCCAGGTGGTCGGCCTGGTCCTGGCGGAGTCCTGCCTGCTCACCATCCTCGGCGGCGGGCTCGGCCTCGGGCTCGCGGCGCTCATCATCTCGCGCGGCGACCCGACCGGCGGGCTGCTTCCCATGTTCTACCTGCCCGGGTCCGACCTGGCCATCGGCCTCGGCCTCAGCATCGCACTCGGGCTCGTCACCGGCATCCTGCCCGCCCGCCAGGCCACGCGCCTGCGGGTCGCCGATGCCCTGCGGAGGCTCTGACATGACGTCCCTGGTCAACTGGCTCTCCCAGGTCGGCTCGATCACGAAGTTCGGGCTCATGAGTGTCCCGCAGCGCCGGGGCGCCGTCGCCGCCACCGTCTTTGGCATCGCCGGGGTCGTCCTGGTCCTCGTTGGTGTCCTGTCCATCGCCGCCGGCTTCCGCCGCGCCATGCTCGCGTCGGGCTCGCCCGACGCCGTCATCGTCCTGCGCAGCGGCGCTGACACCGAGATGGTCAGCGGCTTCAGCCGCAACGAGACCCGCGTCATTGCCGACGCGCCCGGCCTCGCCCGCAACGCCGAGGGCCCGCTCGCCTCGGCGGAGCTCTTCGTGATCATCAATCTCCCGAAGCGGGTCACCGGCACCGACGCCAACGTGCCGCTGCGGGGCGTCGAGCGCGCGGCGCTCGCCGTGCGCGACCACGTCCAGCTGGTCGCCGGCCGCATGTTCACCTGGGGCCGAAACGAGGTGGTCGTCGGCGCCGGCGCCGCCCGCGAGTTTGCCGGCCTCGACGTCGGCGGCTTCATCCGGGTCGGACGCGAACAGTGGCCCGTCGTAGGCGTGTTCACCGCCAACGGCGGCGTGGCGGAGTCCGAGATCTGGACCGACGCGCGGGTGCTTCAGGATGCCTATCACCGCGGGGACTCGTTCCAGTCCGTGTCCGCGCGGTTGACCTCCGCCGCGGCCTTTGAGCCGTTCAAGGATTCCCTCACGTCGAACCCCCAGCTCAGCGTCAAGGTCCTGCGGCAGTCCGACCACTATGCCGAGCAGTCGGTGGCCATCACCCGCCTCATCACGACCCTGGGGCTGCTCATCGCGTCCCTCATGGCTGTCGGAGCGGTGTTTGGCGCGCTCAACACCATGTACAGCGCCGTCGTTGTGCGCACCCGCGAGATCGCCACCCTCCGCGCCCTCGGGTTTGGCGGCGCGACCGTCATCGCAGCAGTGCTGCTGGAATCGCTGCTGCTCGCCCTCGTCGGCGGCGCGGCGGGCGGCGGGCTGGCCTATGTCGCCTTCAATAACTTCCACGCCGCCACGATGAACTGGCAGAGTTTCAGCCAGGTGACGTTTGCCTTCGCGGTCACGCCCCAGTTGCTGGTCCAGGGCATGGCGTGGGCGATCGCCATTGGCCTGGTGGGCGGGCTGCTGCCGGCCATCCGCGCGGCACGTCAGCCCATCGCCGCCTCGTTGCGCGAGCTGTAATCGGGCGCTCACCTCGAGAGTCCGGGGCCGGCGGAAGATTGCCGAGCCGGCTTGCACTGTTCCTTTTCCCGAAAACTTTCCTAGGATCCCGCCATGCCCCGCCCAAAGATCATTTCCAGCCGCCGCGCCCTGATTCCGGTCCGCGCGCTCGACTTTGTGATGTATAACTCCAAGGACGTCCGAAAGACCCGGGCGTTCTACCAGAAGCTCTTCGGCTTCAAACGTGGCCACGAGTGGAACGAGTTCTGGAGCGAGTTCGACACCGCTCCGCTCACGTTCTGCCTCAACGGCGTCTCCAAGAATCCGGATCCGAAATGGAACTGGTTCGGGCCCGCCTGCGTGGCGCTGGCCGTGGACGACGTGCGGGCCGCCGTCGCAAAGTGCCGGAAGCACCGGGTCAAGGTGCTCATCCCGCCGGTCGAGACCCGAGTCTGCTGGATGGCGTGGATCGCCGATCCCGCCGGCAACCGGATCTGCCTCCATT
>CAZUQB010000185.1:0-5359 GCA_964622405.1 uncultured Opitutaceae bacterium
CGGTGCCGGCGCCGAGCTCCGGGGTCCGCCGGACGGCGGCCTCGATGTTGCCGGCCTCGTTGCGGGCGGGGATGATCACCGAGACGGTGCGCGGCGCGACGGCGGCCCGTACCGGCCGCGCGATGATGAACACGGTGAGGCAGAACCACTGCGCGAGCGGCGCGATCCACCGGTTGGCGAGGGGGGCGAGCAGCGGCACCCGCACCGGGACCAGCAGCCGGCCCTCGCGGCTGATCGCCTCCCAGCCGGCGAGCCGGAGGAGATTGAACACGTCCGAGGACGCGAGCCAGCTGTTCTCCGGCTGCGCCGACTTGAGGCCGAGCCAGCGGGCGAGGGTCAGGGTCGGCCGCCAGAGCGAGTTCTGGAAATTGACGATGAGGCGGGTCCCGGCGTGGGACACCCGCTGGAGGCGCTCGAGCAGCTGCTGGACATCCGCCGCGAGGTTGAGGGTGTCCGACAGGATGATGAAGTCGTACTGCCCGGCCAGCTCGAGCTGCTCGCCGGACTGGACATGGAACTCGCCGTCGGGCAAGCGCTGCCGAGCGGCCGCGATTTGGACGGACGAAAGATCGACGCCCGCCTTGCGCCGGGCGTGGAGCCGGGCCAGCAGCTCACCGGAGCCGCAGCCGACCTCGAGGACGCTCGCGTCGGCGGGGATGAGCAGGTTGTAATAGTGCGCCAGCAGGCTCCGGTAGCTGCGCGCCCCCCAGCGCGGGGTCGTGGGCGCCCCGTCGTAGTAGGCGCGCACCCGCTCCAGGTGACGGGCGGTGAGCTCGGGCAGGGGCCGGGACATCGGAAGGGCGGTCGGCTAGGCGCGGGCGGGGCCGACGCTTTCCCACTTGGTCGGGTTCACCTTGAGGTCGGGATGCGAGACCCAGAGGTGCCAGACCACGGCCTGGAACGCCTCGCTGTGCGGCGTGACGTTGGCGGGGTTGACGGTGGGTACGATCACCCGGGCGTCGGCGACCTGGGCGGTGTAGCCGCCGTCCTTGCCGACGATGCCGAGGACGCGGGCGCCGACCTCCTTGGCGAGTTGGACGGCGGCGACGAGGTTGGGCGAGATGTTCTGCTCGAGGCTGCCGCCGCCGACCGAGAGCACGAGGATGGCGTCCTTGGCCGAAAGCCGGGAACCACGCAGCCACTCCGCAAACACGCTGGGCCAGCCCTCGTCATTGGTGCGGGCGGTGAGCTCGGAGACGTTGTCAGTCGGGGCGTAGGCCTCGAGCCCCGCGATCTTCCGGAAATCGTTCACCGCATGGGACGCGTTCGCGGCGCTGCCGCCGACGCCGAGCACGAACAGCCGTCCGCCCCGCGCCCGGAGCGCGACCAGCTCGCGCACGCCCTGTTCCAAGTCGTCAACGTTCAGCCGGGACACGATTTCGGTGGTTTCCCGCAGGTGCTGTTGGGAATACGACATGGGGGCAGGCAAAGGAGAAATTGGGAAAGAAGAAAGGAGAAACCGGATGCTAGCGGCGGAGGAGGGCGTCGAGCTCCTGGAGGCCAGCCGGGGAACCGATCTCGTAGAATCGCTCCCTGACTTCGTAGCCGGCCAGTTCACCCCGGCGGACCAGCGCCTGCTGCACGTCGGCGAGATCGACGGCGGCGTCGCGGGAAAACCCGTCAAAGGCCGTGGCCCGGAAGAGCCCGAGGCCATAGTCGATGTGGTGCATCTCCGGGCGACGAACCTGCTTATCGTAGACCTTGATGGCGCCCTGCTCGAACCAGACGTTGCTGGTGTCGTAGCGGCCGTGGTTTTCGTACACGGTCATGAGACCCTGCTTGCCCGACCTGAGGAAGTGCTCGCCGACCGGGACATATTCGATGGGCAGGTAGCTGTCGCCGTAGAGCACATAGAACGCGTCGCCAAGCTTCGGCAGCGCGCGGATCAGGGCGCCGCCGGTGCCCAGCAGGCGGGGCCCGTCGAAGGAGTATTCGATCCGGACGCCCCACCGGGAGCCGTCGCCGAACTGCTCGACAATCTGCTCGCCCAGGTGGCCGACGCACAGCACGAGGCGGGTCAGCCCGGATCGCTGGAGCAGGCGGAGCTGGTGCGCGAAGAACGGCTGGCCGGCGACCTCCACCAGGAGCTTCGGAATCTTCGCCGTGACCGGCCCCAGCCGGGTGGCCAGCCCGCCGGCGAGCAGCGCCACCGGTAATTCCGCAGCGGTGGCCATGGGCTTCAGTTTTGGGCGACGACCTTGGTGCCCTCGAAGTCGAAGCGGAAACGAACCTCCTGCAGGCCCTTTTCCCGCATCGCGTGCCGCAGCCGCTTCTTGTCGGCGGCGTAGAACATCAGGAACCCGCCGCCGCCGGCGCCGATGAGCTTGCCGCCCAGCGCGCCGTTTTCGATGGCGTAGTCGTACCACTCGTTGATCCGCGGGTTGCTCATCCCGGCGCTGCGCGACTTCTTGCGCTGCCAGTGGATGTCCATCAGGTGGGCGAACTCCTCGAGGTTGCCGGCCTCCAGCTCGGCCAGCGACTGGTAGCCGAGTTCCTTCGTGTAGTGCAGGTTGTCCAGCATGACCTGGTCGTTCTGCTTCGACCGGTCGTTCTGGTCCTGGAGGATCGCCGAGGCGCTGCGGCTGTACCCGGTGAAGAAGAGCAGCAGGTTGTCCTCGAGGTTGAACAGCGTCTCCTCCGTGATGGCGCACGGACGGTATTCGACGCGACCGTCGCGGTGGAACGTGAAGGCCGTGATCCCGCCCACGGCGGCGATATACTGGTCCTGCTTGCCGATCGGCTCCTTGAGCCGATCCAGTTCGATGTGGCACGCCTGTTCGGCCAGTTCCGCCGGCGACACGAGGTTCTTCTTGTAGGCGTGCAGGGCCTTGAGCAGCGCGGTCGTGAAGCTGCCGCTGGAACCGAGCCCGGTGCCGCCCGGGATGTCGGCCATCGAGGTCAGCTCAAGATGGGGATCGGTCACGCCGACCAGCCGGAGCGCCTCCCGGATGATCGGGTGCTCGATCTGCTCGACCGACGACACCCGCTCGAGCTTGGAGTACTTGACGATGATCTCCTGCGCGAACGTGCGGTGCTGCGTGATGTAGACGTACTTGTCGATGGCCGCCGCGACCAGGAAGCCCTCGTGCTCGCGATAGTAGGAAGGCAGGTCGGTGCCTCCGCCGCCGAGGGAGATGCGCAGGGGGGAACGGGTGATGATCATGGACGGAAAGGCGGAAAACCGGGCATCGGGCTAGAGCGGGGTGGTCGAGACGGGATAGTGACTGGAACGGTAGATCTCCTCGACGATCTCAAGGGTGCGGATCGCCTCGGTCAGGCCGGGGGACGGCTCCCGGTTTTCCCGGAGGTCGGCGACGAACGCCTCGCACTCCAGCTTCCAGGAGTCATCGCCGGCGGGATACTCGTGCACCGTGGTCTCGGGCGGACCCATCTGCGGCAGCATCCGGTGGAAGGTGAGGCGCTCGGGACCGTAGCTGCCGCCCAGGCCGTCGATCGCGATCTTCGCGTCCCGGCCGTAGATCTCGAGCGAGAACAGGTTTTTCCACTCCGTGCAGCTGACATGGAGCCAGGCCGTCTGGTTGGCGGCGGTTCGCAGGGAAAGGAACGCGTTGTCGTCGACCTTCATGTCCCAGAACAGCGTCGCGGCATGGCCCTCGACCCGGGTGAATTCCCCGAGGAACCAACCGGCGAGGTCGATGAGGTGGACGCCCTGGTCGATGAGTTCGCCGCCGCCGGACTGCGCGGGATCGGCCCGCCACTCGCGGTCGTAGCCCTTGCGCCCGCCGTGGCCGTAGCGGCCGCGGAGGAACAGGAGCGGACCGAGGGAGCCGGCGTCGATGAGCGCGCGCGCCTGGCGCAGCGCGGGGTGAAACCGGTGGTTGTAGCCCAGGCGGACGCGGACGCCCGCGGCCCGGGCCGCGCCCTGGAGGGTCCGGAGTTGGGCGGCGTTGAGCGCGCCGGGCTTCTCGATCAGCGCGTGCTTCCCGGCCCGCACGGCGGCCAGCGCGAGCGGCGCGAGCGAGGCGTTCAGGGTGGAGACGATGACGGCGTCGACCGCCGGGTCGGCCAGCGCGACTCGAAAGTCGGAGAGCGCGCGGCAGCCGGGCACCGTGGCGGCGAGATCCTGGGCGCGCGCCGGATCCAGGTCGCAGGCGTAGCGGAGAGTGGCGGCGGCGCCGAGCGCGGCAGCGCGCTTGCGACCGATGAGCCCGCACCCGACGAGGGCGAAAATGGGTTGCTTGGTGGCCGAGCCGCTCATTGCGTGAACCGAATGCTCAAGGCCAAGCTAACCGACCGCCCGACGCAAGTGAGGTTTGTGAGGTTTCTGGTGGTGGGTGGCACCGCCTACGTCGTGCAGATCGCGACGATCAAGGCGTTCCTCTACGTCCTGGGCACCAACCTGGCGTTCACCGGCAGCTTCATCTGCTCGACGGCCACGCACTACACCTTGAACCGCCTCTGGGCCCTGCCGAGCACACGAGTCGACGTCGGTCGCCAATTTCGCGAGTATCTGGGCGTGGCGGCGCTGAGCTACCTGATCAACTTCGGGCTTTTCCACCTGTGCGTGGATGTCTTCGGGCTCGGCCGCATCTGGTCGACGGCCCTCGCGCTGCCGCCGTCAACCCTCGTCGTTTTTCTCCTGCTCAATTACCGGGTGTTCCGTCACCGCGAACTGTCCTAGCAGGGACGACCCGGTCCGCTGGCGGGCCGGACATCGCGCGGCGCGTCACCCCTGGGGCGTGACACGCCGCAGTTGGTAGAGCTCGGACCGAGCCAGCGTCTCGCGCTGGGCGGGCAGGTTCGTCCACGGATCCCAGGCCGCGCTCAGCAGCCGGCCGCTGATGCCATCGCTGGCGGGCGAGAGCAGCCACTCGACCAGGTCGAGCGCGCGGTCGAGGGGCGCGGCGCCGGCGGCGGCCAGCTGACGCGCCGACGCCACCTCGGCGGCCCCGGCGGATTGTTCGCCGGCCGCGATGATCTCGGCGGTGAGCCGGGTGGCGATGGCCCCTGGGGCGACGGCATTGATGTCGAACGACCGGCCCTCCTCCTCGGCGGCGATGGTCTCAACCAGCCGCACCACGCCGGTCTTGGCCGCGGCGTAGGCGGAGAAATTGGGCCGGGCCTTGGCGGCGCCGCCGCCGGAGAAGCAGACCGCCTTGGCGCGGCGCGGCGCGCGCCGCAGGAGCGGGGCCAGGGCGCGCAGCGCGTGAAAGGTGCCGTCAAGATTGGCGCGCACGGCGGCGGTCCAGGCCAGCGGATCGGCGGCGAGGGCGGGCCCGATGGGACCGTGCAGCGCGGCGCAGGTCACGACGCCGTCGAGATGCGGCCAGGCGCGCTCGATCTCGTCGGCGAAATACCGGACCTGTTCCCACGACGCGACGTCGCAGCGCGAGGCGCG
>CAZUQB010000186.1:0-5352 GCA_964622405.1 uncultured Opitutaceae bacterium
AGTTCTCGCTCTACGACGAGCTGACCGTGGAGGAGAACATCGACTTCTACAGCGGGATCTACCGGCTGCCGCCCGCGAAGAAGGCCGCGCGCAAGGACTGGGTGCTGGCCATGGCCGGGCTGCGCGAACACCGCCACGCGCGGACCGCCGAGCTGTCGGGCGGCTGGAAACAGCGCCTGGCGCTCGGCTGCGCGGTGCTCCACGAGCCCCCGATCCTCTTCCTCGACGAGCCCACCTCGGGCGTCGACCCGAACAGCCGGCGCCAGTTCTGGGACCTCATCTACACGCTTTCCGGGGAAGGCGTGACGGTCTTCGTGACGACCCACTACATGGAGGAGTCGGAGTACTGCGACCGGCTCGGCATCATCTACCGCGGCGAGCTGATTGCGCTCGGGACGCCCCGCGAGCTGAAGACCGAGCACATGCCCGAGGCGGTGCTGGAGATCGACTGCGAGCGCCCGAACGAGGCGATGCTGGTGGTCGAGCGGCTGCCCGCGGTGAAGGAGGTCGCGCTGTTCGGCCGCGGCCTGCACGCGGTGGCCGTCGACGCGGTGGCGGCGGAAGCGGCCATCCGGGCCGCGCTGGCGGCGGGAAATTTCCCCGGCGCGCGGATCGAGCGGATCGTGCCCACGCTGGAGGACGTGTTTGTGTCCCTGATCGAGGCCCGCGACGAGGCGGCCGGCCGGCAGACGGAGGTGAAGGCATGAGCCCGCGCCGACTCTGGGCCGTCGCCCGCAAGGAGGCGCTGCACATCCGCCGCGACCCGCGGAGCCTGATCCTCGCGGTCGGCATCCCGATGCTCATGCTCCTGATGTTCGGCTACGCGCTCACGCTCGACGTGGACCGCGTGCCGTTCGCGGTCTGGGACCAGGGCCGCACGCCGGCCAGCCGCGAGCTGGTCGCCGCCTTCACGGCGACGCGCTACTTCGACTACCGCGGCCCGGTCGGGAGCTACGCCGAGGCGGAGCGCATGATCGACCTGCGCGAGGCGATGCTGGTGCTGGTGCTGCCGCCGGACTTTGCCACCCATCTCGCCGCCGGCCGGCCGGCGGGGGTGCAGGCGATCGTCGACGGATCCGACTCGAACACCGCGGGCATCGTCCTCGGTTACACGCAGGGCATCGTCACGACCTACAACCAGCGGATCGCGCTGGAGCAGGTCCGGCGCCTCGCCGGCACGGTGCCGGCCCCGGTCCTCGACCTGCGACCGCGGGTGTGGTTCAACGCCGACCTCGAGAGCCGCAATTTCATCGTGCCGGGCATCATGGCGGTGATCATGGGCCTGATCGCGGCGCTGCTCACGTCGCTGACCATCGCGCGCGAGTGGGAGCGGGGCACGATGGAGCAGCTGATCTCGACGCCGGTGAAGCCGGCCGAGCTGATCCTCGGCAAGCTCCTGCCCTACTCCGCCATCGGCCTCGCCAACATGGTGATCGCGGTGCTCATGACCGTCTTCCTGTTCCACGTGCCGCTGCGGGGCAGCGTCCCGCTCCTCTTTGCGGTCGGCATGGTGTTCATCGTCGGCACGCTCGGCCAGGGCATCCTGATCAGCACGATCGCGCGCCAGCAGCTGCTGGCCTCGCAGATGGCGATGATCTCGACCTTCCTGCCGGCGTTCCTCCTGTCGGGCTTCGCGTTCGCGATCGCCAACATGCCGCTGCCGGTGCAGGGCATCACCTACCTCGTGCCGGCGCGGTATTTCGTCGCGCTGGTGAAGGGCATCTTCCTCCGCGGCGTCGGGCTCGAGACCCTCTGGGCCGACGCCCTCTTCCTCGTGTTGTTCGCATTGCTCGTCGCCGCCGTGGCGATCAAGCGGTCGCGCAAGACCCTCGGCTGACCATGTGGGAACGCATCCTCACGATCCTGCGCAAGGAGTTCCGCTCCGTCTTCCGCGACCCGCGGATGCGGATGGTCATCATCGGCGTCCCGCTGATCCAGACGCTGATCTTCGGCTACGCCGTCTCACTCGACGTCCGGCACGTGCGGCTGGCGGTGATCGACCGCGACGGCACGCCGGCCAGCCGGGCGCTGGTGGCCCGGTTCACGGGCTCCGCGTATTTCGACGCCGTGGCGCACCTGCAGGACGAGGACGAGGCCCGCGCGCTGATCGACCGCAACGACGCCTCGGCGATCCTGCAGATCAACTCGGGCTACGAGCGGGAGCTGCGGGGCGGTCGCACGGCGGCGGTGCAGCTGATCATCGACGGTTCGGATTCCAACACCGCGCGCTTCGTGGTGAACTACAGCACGCAGATCGCCGCGGCGGCCAACACCGAGCTGATGCTCGACCGCGCGGCCCGCCAGCTCGGGCGGGCGGTCAACCCCGGCCGCGCCGACCTGCAGCCGCGCGCGTGGTTCAATGCCGACCTCGAGAGCCGCAACTTCTACGTCCCGGGCATCATCGCCATGCTGGTCATGCTCGTCGGCCTGATGCTCACCAGCATGGCCATCGTGCGGGAGAAGGAGGCGGGCACGATCGAGCAGATCATGGTCACGCCGATCCAGCCGCTGGAGTTCATCCTCGGGAAGTGCGCGCCGTTCGCGGTCATCGGCTTCGTGAACACGGCGATGGTCTCGGCGATCGCGCTGCTGTGGTTCGACATCCCGTTCCGCGGGAGCTTCGCGCTCCTGCTGCTGGGCGTCGCGCTGTTCCTGCTCAGCACGCTGGGCGTCGGGCTGTTCATCTCGACCGTGAGCCAGACGCAGCAGCAGGCGATGATGACGACCTTCTTCTTCTTTTTCCCGGCCATGCTGTTCTCGGGCTTCATCTTCCCGATCGCGAACATGCCGACGGTGATCCAGTGGATGAGCCTGCTGGACCCGCTGCGGTACATGCTCGTGATCATCCGCGGCGTGTTCCTCAAGGGCGTGGGCCTGGAGATCCTCTGGCCCCAGCTCGCGGCCCTGGCCGCGCTCGGCGTCGCCGTGCTGACCTTTGCCGTGCGCCGCTTCCACAAGCACCTCTCCTAAACCCATCCGTCCGCCATGAAGACGCTCGCCCTTCCCGTCCTGTGCGCCCTCGGGGCCCTCGGCCTCGCCGCCGCCGAGCCCGCGCTCTCGCTCGATGACTGTCTCGCGCTCGCCGCCACCGGCCAGCCCGCGCTCGCCGCCGCGCAGGCGGGCGTGAACGCGGCCGCCGGCGCCGTGGGCGAGGCGCGCGCGCCGAACCGGCCGCAGGTGGACCTCAGCGCCGGCTACCACCGGTGGCAGAAACGGGCGTTCCTGCCGTCGGGCCTCTCGCTCCCGGGTCGCGCGGTCCCCGACCTGATCGGGCCGCTCAACGACTGGACCGGCGGGGTCACGGGCCGCTACACGCTCTTCGACTTCGGTGAGCGCG
The DNA here is from genome assembly GCA_964622405.1 of uncultured Opitutaceae bacterium. GTDB lineage: Bacteria > Verrucomicrobiota > Verrucomicrobiia > Opitutales > Opitutaceae > Opi-474. The sequence goes on from CAZUQB010000186.1 coordinate 3,338, forward strand.
GCGCCAACCTCGAAGCCGCCCTCGCCCGCCGCGCGGCCGCCGAGGCGGAGGCCGACACGACCCGCGCCGACGTGCGCTGGACGGTGCAGGCGGCGTTCTTCGGCCTCGCGGCCGCCCAGGAGCTCGCGGCCGTCGCGGCGCAGAATCTCGCCCGGACCGAGCGGCACCTCCGGATGGTCGAAGCCCGCCGGCAGGCCGGCGCCGTTTCCCCGGCCGACGTGCTGCGCCTCGAGGCGGAGGTGGCGGCCGCCCGCCTCCAGGTGATCTCGGCCCAGAGCCAGGTGCGCGTCGCCGGCGGCCGGCTCAACACCACGATGGGGCGCGCCGCCGAGACGCCCGTGGCCATCGCGCCGCCGGCCGTCGTCCCGCCGCCGGCCCGCGAGGATCTCGGCGCGGCGGTGGAGCACGCGCTCGCCCGCCGGCCCGAACTGCAGTCGGCCGCGAAGCGGGTGGCGGCGGCCCAGGCGGGGGTGCAGGGTGCGCGGGCCGCGCGCGCCGCCAAGGTGCGGGCGGACGCGGCCTACGGCTGGAATGACAGCGCGTGGACGCCCGAGACCCGCGAGTGGCAGGCCGGAGTTTCCGTGGAGCTACCAGTGTTCGACGGCGGCACGCGCCAGAGCCGGATCTCCCGGACCCGCGCGGAGCTGGCGCGCGAGGAAGCCCTGCTCGAGAACCGTCGCCTCCAGGTGCGCCAAGAGGTGTGGACGGCCCTGACCGAGGTGGAGCGCACTTGGGGGTCGATCGCGGCCAATGAAGCGAGCGTGAAGGCGAGCGCCGAGAGCCTGCGCGTCACGCAGGAGCGCTATGAGAACGGCGCGGCCGTGGTAACCGACCTGCTCGACACCCAAACCGCGCTGACCCGCGCCGAGGCGGGCCTGGCGGCGGCGCGCTGGGACTACCTGACCGCACGCGCCGCCTACGACCGGGCCACGGGCACGCCGGCGCCGTGAGGGCTCAGGCCTTGGGCCGGAGGCGCTCCACCAGCTGGTCGGGCATGTGCAGGGTCTGGGTGGGGAACGCGAACGCGAGCCCGCGCGCGGCCACCGCCCGCATGATGGCGAGATTGAGGCGCTCCTTGAGGCGCAGCGAGGCGAGCGCGTCCGGCCCAACCGTCGTGTAGACCACCTGGATGTCGAGCGACGACGCGGAGAAGCTCGAGAAGAACACCACGACCGACGTCGGATCGACCTCCGGGTCGCGGCTGATGAGCTGCCGCAGGTCCGCGAGGATGCCCTCCATCTGCTCGGGCCGCGTGTCGTAGGTCAGCCCGATGGTCTGCTCGACTCGGCGGCCGGTGAAGCGGGAGAGGTTCACGATCGCCTCGGCGGCCACCGCCTTGTTCGGGATCACCACCAGCGAACGGTCGAGCAGCCGAATCTTGGTCGAGCGGAGGCCGATGTCCTCGACCGTGCCGGTATTGCTGCCGATCTTGACGGCGTCGCCGACCTTGAACGGCTGGTCCACCACGACCACGAACGAGCCGAAGAGGTTCGCGATCGTGTCCTGCGCGGCGAGGGCGAAGGCCAGGCCGCCGATGCCCAGGGAGGTGAGAAGCGCCCCGACCTTCGCGCCAAGGCTGTCGGCGATGATGATGATGCCGATGACCACCGTCATCACGAACAGTGTCTTCTTGATCAGCGGCATGAACGTCGCGACGGTCATCTTCCGCTCGTGGGCAATCTCCTCGAGGTGGTCGAGAATGGCGCCGCCGGCGCGGATCACGCCCCAGAGCAGCACGCCCAAGACGGCGATCAGGGCGCCGTTGCCGATCAGGCGGTCGACATGTTCCGAGAGCTGGAGGACGGTGAGCGCGGCAAAGATGCCGAGCACCATCACGAGGGTCGCCGCCGGCGACTCGAGGGCCGGGAAGAGCTTGTCGTCGAGCGTGGTCTCCGTCTTCTCCGCGAGCTTCTTCAGGTAGAAGAAGATGACATTGGTGATGATGTGGCGGAGAAGGATCGCGCCGATGAACAGGACGCCGCAGGCGATCCAGTGGAACAGCCCGTCGTCGATGG
>CAZUQB010000187.1:0-5334 GCA_964622405.1 uncultured Opitutaceae bacterium
AACCCGCATCCACGCGATGACCGGGCGCAATATCATAGGCCGACTGGAGGAAGATCGAGATGGCGCCGAAGTCCTTGCCACCCGGTCTCGCCGCGTAGCGCTGGGCCGCCTCCTGCTGGAGCATCAGCACCATCCGTTCGGGCAGCGGGCCCGCCAGCACCGCGTCCATCCACGGGGTCGAGATCGCGTAGGGCAGGTTGGCCACGACCTTGAAGGGCCCGCCTCCGGCCGGTCCGCGCTCAAGATCCGCGAGCGGGTGCTCGATCGCGTCGCCTTCGAGCAGGTGGAGGCGCCCGCCGGACGACGGCACGAGGGTCTCCTCCAGGTGCTGGTGGAGGTTGCGGTCCTTTTCCACGGCCCAGATTTCGGCCCCGGCCGCCAGGAGCGCGCCCGTCAGGGTGCCGAGCCCGGGCCCGATCTCGACGACCGCGTCGCCGGCGGCGATCCGGGCGAGCTCGAGCGACTTCCGGACGATGTTGCCGTCGACCAGGAAATTCTGCCCCAGGAACCGCTTCGGCTGGTGGCCCAGTCGCGCGAGCAGCTCGCGGGTCGTGCTCGGGGACAGCGGCATCAGGCGGCCCGGAAACTGGCGATCAGCGCGCCGGGGTCGGCGGCGCGCATCAGGGACTCGCCGACGAGCACGGCGTGCGCTCCGGCGGCGCGGGCGCGGGCGGCGTCGGCGCCGGTGGTGATGCCGCTCTCGCTGACCGCGATGACGTCGCGCGGGAACCGCGGAATCAGCCGCTCGCTCAGGCCGAGGTCGGTCTTGAAGATGGCCAGGTCCCGGTTGTTCACGCCGATGATCCGCGCGCCGTGCCGCAGGGCCCGGTCGAGTTCGGCTTCCTGATGAATCTCATACAGCGCATCGAGCCCGGCCGCGGCCGCAGCCTCCGCGAGCGGGCGGATCTCGGCGTCGGTGAGGGCGCGGACAATGATCAGGATGGCGCTGGCGCCGGCCTCGCGCGCCTGCAGCACCTGGATCGGGTGAACCATGAAGTCCTTCCGCAGACAGGGTACGGCGGGCGGGGTCGCCCGGAAATGGGCGGTGACGCCGGCGAGGTCGGCCAGCGTGCCGCCGAAGTACTGCTCGTCGGTCAGCACGGACAGGGCGTCCGCACCGGCGGCCTGGTATCGCCGGGCCTGGTCGAGGGACGAGGCGCCGGCCTTGATGTCGCCGGCGGACGGCGACCGGCGCTTGATCTCGGCGATGACCGCCAGACGGCCGTCGGCGCGACGGAGACCGGCCGCGAACGACGGCGGCCGCGGGAGCCGGGCGTGCAGGGCGGCGAGTTCCGCCGGCTCGACGGGACGGACCAGCGGGGCGATCTCGCGCCGCTTCCAGGCCATGATCTCGGTGAGCTTGTCCGACATGGTGGGCAATAGCCGCAAAGAGGCGCACCCGGCGCAAGAAACAATCGGCACCGTCCCGGGTTTTCCTTTTGCGCTTTGGGCGGCTTTTTGCGGCCATTCCCGCATGAGCGCCATTGAGGACCTTTGCCGGACCATGGCCCGGCTGCGGGAGCCGGGCGGCTGCCCGTGGGACCAGGAGCAGAATCACGCGACCCTCGTGCGGTGCCTGATCGACGAGGTGAGCGAGCTGATCGACACGATCGACCGTCACGACCTGCCGCACATGCGGGAGGAGCTGGGCGACGTGCTGATCCAGATCGTGTTCCACGCCCGGCTGGCGGAGGAGGCGGGCCACTTCAACTTCGAGGACGTCGCGCGCGACATCAACGACAAGCTGGTCCGGCGCCATCCCCATGTCTTCGGCGACGGCAAGCTCGACACGTCCGACCAGGTGATCGCGCAGTGGGAGGTGATCAAGGCGGGCGAGAAGAAGAACGGCCCGGCCAAGAGCGGGACCTTCAAGCACCTGCCGCCGCGGCTGCCGGCGCTGATGTTCGCCGAGGCGGTGTGGAAGCAGATCCAGAAGGGCCAGCTGCCCGTCGGCCCCGCCGTCGACGAGGCCCAGGTGCACGCCCTCAGCCGTTACCTCACGAGCGAGTCGCTCGGCCGGATGCTGTTCGAGCTCACCGCGGCCGCCCGCGAGAAGGGCCTAGATCCCGAGGGCGCCCTGCGCCAGCACGCGACCCAGGTCATGCGCGATGTCGAGCAACGCGTCCAAGCCACCCCTGCCTGACCTCCCGCCGGACGTCCGGGACGAATGGTGGACGCCCTTTGCGGACCACCTGCTCCACGAGCGGCGCTATTCGCCGTACACGCTGCGCAACTACTGGCAGGCGTTCGCGGACTTCCACGCCTGGCTGCGCGACGCCGGCCTGGCCGACCGCGGGATCGACCGGCTGGGCACCCGGGAGGTGCGCGATTTCATCATCGAGTCCCAGCGCCGCTACGGCCGGCGCACCCTCCACAACCACGTCTCGGGTCTCCGCGCGTTCTACAAATTCTGGCTGCGGCGCGGGCGCGTGGGCCGAAACCCGTTTGTCGGCGTGCCGCTGCCGAAGCTCGAGCGGCGCCTGCCGAAATTCCTCACCGAGGAGCAGATGACCCGCCTCCTGGCGGCGCCGCAGCAGCTGCTGGCCGCCGGGCAGATCGACGCGTTCACGGCGCGGCGCGACCGCCTCGTGCTGGAGCTGCTGTATGGCGGCGGCCTCCGCATCAGCGAGCTGGTCGGCCTGAACTACGGCGCGATCGACCTTCAGGACGGCGTGGCCCGGGTGGTGGGCAAGGGACGAAAGGAGCGGCTGTGCCCGCTGGGCAAGGTCGCAACGGCCCTGCTCACGACCTTCCAGACCGAGCATGCCCGCCACACGCTGCCGCATTCGCCGGTGGTGGTGGACGCGCATCATCGTCGGCTACCGGTGCGGCAGGTCCAGCTGCTGCTGAAGCGTTATCTCGCGCACGCCGAGCTGCCGATGGACCTGACCCCGCACAAGCTCCGGCACTCGTATGCGACCCATCTGCTCAATGCCGGTGCTGACTTGCGCCTCGTTCAGGAACTGCTGGGCCACGCCCAGCTGGCCACCACGCAGGTCTACACCCACGTCAGCGTGGCCCGACTGAAAGACATCCACGCCAAGGCCCATCCGCGCGGATAGGTGCCCACGGAACACACGGACCACACGGAAACCGGAGCCGAAACCAAACCCCGCCGGGATAAGGCAGGGTTCAGCCGGTATCTGCCAGCTGCTGCGAGCCAAACGGGGATCGATTTCCGAGTGGTCCGTGTGTTCCGTGGGCCAACCTGCCTGCCGCGCAGCGCGGCGTTTTATCCTAGAGTGACTTCAGGGAAGCCGTGAGGATCTCGCAGGCCCGGTCGATAGCGGCGCCCTCGTGGGCCGTGCTCAGGAAGCCGGCCTCGTAGGCGCTGGGCGCGAGGTACACGCCGCGGTCGAGGCAGGCGTGGAAGAAACGCCCGAACAGCTTGGCGTCGCCGGTGAGCGCGGTCGCGTAGTCGCGGACCGGCGTAGCGGTGAAGAAAATGCTGAACATCGAGCCGCATTGCGGCACCTGCACCGGAATGCCCTTGGCCTTGGCCGCCGCGATGACCGCGTCGCGCAGCTGCCGGCCGAGCGCGTCGAGGCGCGCGTAGGGATTGAGTTCCTCCAGCAGACGCAGGCCGGCGATCCCGGCGGCCATGGCGAGGGGATTGCCGCTCAGCGTGCCGGCCTGGTAGACGGGACCGAGCGGCGCGAGATGGTCCATGATGTCTGCGCGGCCGCCGAACGCGCCGACCGGAAGCCCGCCGCCGATGATCTTCCCGAGACAGGTGAGGTCCGGGACGATCCGCTCGCGCTCCTGCACGCCGCCCTTCGCGATGCGGAACCCGGTCATGACCTCGTCGAAGATGAGCACGGCGCCGTGCTGCTGCGTGATCTCCCGGACGAAGGCGAGGTAGCCGGGGTCGGGCATGATGAAGCCGACGTTGCCGCAGTAGGCCTCGAGGATGACACCGGCGATCCGGCCGGGATTGGCGGCGAACGCGGCCTCGAGCGCGGTGCGATCGTTGTAGGGCAGCACGACGGTCTCCTGCGCAAACGAGGCCGGCACACCGGCGCTGTCGGGATTGCCGTGCGTGAGCGCGCCCGAGCCGGCCTTGATCAGGAGCGAGTCGGAGTGACCGTGATAGCAGCCGGCGAACTTGATGATCTTGTCCCGCCGGGTGAAGCCGCGCGCCAGGCGGATGGCGGACATCGTGGCCTCGGTGCCGCTGTTGCACATGCGGACCTTCTGGATCGACGGGATGAACCGGACGATGAGCTCGGCCATCTCGACCTCGTACGGATTGGGCGTGCCGAACGACGTGCCGCGCTCGAGGGCGTCGGCGATGGCCGCCTTGATGCGCGGATGGTTGTGACCGTGGATCGCGGGGCCCCAGGTGCAGACAAAGTCGATCAGCTCCCGGTCGTCGGCGGTGACGAGCGTCGCGCCGCGCGCGGCCTTGACGAAGAACGGCGCGCCGCCGACGGAGCGGAAGGCCCGGACGGGCGAGTTGACGCCGCCGGGAATGAGCTGCTTGGCGCGTTCAAATAGGGAGTCGGAGACCGGGGAAGCCATGGGCGAGATAAACCACTAATTTCCGCTGATTGTCGCTAATCTTTTTGGGTTCGGGAGACGTGAATTCACAGGAGGAAACGAAGGGAACGGAGAGGCTGAGCAACGGTCTCCGCTGCCTCCGTTTTCTCCTGTGGAGGTGCCCGGTCAGCCCACGTATTTCTGGACGATGGGGATCCGGCGGCCGACGCCGAAGGCGAGGGGGGTGATCTTCAGGCCGGGGGCGGCCTGCTTCCGCTTGTACTCGTTCAGGTCGACCTTGCGGATCACGTCCTTCACCACCGCCTCGGCAAATCCCTGCGCGATCAGGTCGCGGCTCGAGAGGCCCTCCTCGACGTAGCCGTGCAGAATCTGGTCGAGCACGTCGTAGGGCGGCAGGCTGTCCTGGTCGGTCTGGCCCGGCCGCAGCTCGGCGCTCGGGGCCTTGTCGATCGTGTTCTGGGGAATGATCTCGCCGTGGCGGTTGATCCAGCGCGACAGCGCGTACACCTGGGTCTTGAAGACGTCGGAGATGACCGCGAGGCCGCCGCACATGTCGCCGTAGAGCGTGCAGTAGCCCACCGCGACCTCGCTCTTGTTGCCCGTGGTGAGGAGCAGCGCGCCGTACTTGTTCGACAGGGCCATCATCAGCACGCCGCGGATGCGCGCCTGGATGTTCTCCTCAGTCACGTCGCGCGGCCGGCCGGTGAACAGCGGCTGCAGCGACTCCTCGGCGGCGGCGACGGCGTCGGCAATGGCGATGGTCTCGAAGCGGATCCGCAGGTTCTCGGCGAGGATCCGGGCGTCGTCCTTGGAGTGCTGGGACGAGATGGCCGA
>CAZUQB010000188.1:0-5306 GCA_964622405.1 uncultured Opitutaceae bacterium
CCCAGCGCAACGGCCTCGCCAACCTCGCCTACAAGCACGGCGACATCGAGGCGGTGCCGCTGCCCGACAAGTCCGTCGACCTCGCGATCCTCTCCCAGGCCCTCCACCACGCCCAGCACCCGCAGACCGCGGTGAACGAGGCGTTCCGCATCCTCCGCCCGGGCGGCCAGATCCTCGTCCTCGACCTCAACGAACACACCTTCGAGAAGGCCCGCGAGCTCTACGCCGATGTCTGGCTCGGGTTCAAGGAGAGCGCCCTCCACGGTTTCCTGAAGCGCGCTGGTTTCACCAAGGTCGAGGTCACCGCCGTCGCGAAGGAGTCCGAAGAACCCCATTTCGAGACGCTGCTCGCCAGCGGATTCAAGCCGGGAAAATGAACGCCGCGCCACGGAGGCGCGAACGCTCAGGGCCGGACGCTTGGCCCCGCATTGGGGGCCGACCCAGCGCGGACCGATCGGAAGATCGCTCCACCCCAGCGCACGCCAATCTTTGATCGACATCAGTGTCTCCAGACGGGCCCTTCGCTGTGTCACTCATTGAGTGACACGGGCCGCCGGCAGCGCCAGTGAGTTCACAGGATGGTGAAACCGCGAGACCGGGCGTTGGCCGTCCGGCGTCAAGGCTGGGGTCGGTTGCCTCCTTCCCGCGCGAGGACCAGCGTCCGACCTCGAGTCCCGGCGCCCCGTCCATCCGGCCGGACCGATCCTGCGCTGTGTCACTCATTGAGTGACACGGGCGCATGGCCGGCGACGGTGGGTTCTCGGCGGACTGGATCCCCCCGGGGTTCGGCGCCCGCTTCTTGCGACCCGGCGTTCGTGCCGGTGGCGGCCGCCGCCGGCCTCAGGCTCCAGCCCGCCAGGCCCGCGGGGTCAGGCCGAAGACCCGCCGAAATGCCGTGCTGAAGTGCTGCGAGGAGCTGAAACCGTAGCGCAGCGCGACATGCGTGATGCGGGACTCCGGCTGCCGCAGCGCCTGACGCGCCGCATCAAGGCGCTGGCGGAGGTGATAGGCCGCCGGGGTCATCCCGACCTCACGACGGAACCGCCCGCTGAACCGCGCCACGCTTCCGCCGCGCGCCGCGGCCGCCAGTTCCGCGACGGCCGTCCGGCGATCCGCGTTGTCCCGCAGGATTCCGAGCGCGCGCTCGGTCGCCGCCGAATGGACGCCTCCGGGCACTTCGCCGCGCCGCGGCGGGCTCAGGCGCTGCTCCAGCAGCGCGAGGAAGGTGCGCAGGTACTGGCGGACCACCGGCTCCCGCCGGGGCCGCGCGGTCGCCAGCTGCGCGTGGATGCCGCGCAGCACGGCCTCGATCTCGTGACAGTGCGGCACGAGGCGCAGGCGGCGCGTCCGCAGCCGGGCCGCGACGCGCCGACCGTCCCGGCCCAGCCGGTCCAGGTCGAGGCCGATCCAGTTCACGTGGCACTCCACGCCCGGCTCGCGGCCGGTGTCGTGCACCTCGCGCGGATAGGTCACCAGCAGGTCGCCGAGCCGCTGCCGCACCACCTCGTCGCGGATGCGCCAGAACGCCTGGCCGCGCGAGAGATAGACGAATTCGAATCCGCGGTGCGCGTGGGGCTACAGCCGGTGCCGCGGGCTGACCAGCGCCTCGCCACAGTGGGTCAGCGCCGGCAGGCCCGGCAGCGGGTTCTCGAGGAAGAACCCGCTCAGGAGCTGGTGGCTGCGTTCGGCTCGCATGCGGGCGGGAGGGGCGGTTTTCTGTACAAACTCGGATCGGCTCCTGAACGTAATTCGACAGCCGGCTGCTAACCTGCAACGCAATTCCCGATGAGCCCCTACCCCACCCTCACGCCCGCCCAGGTCGCCGCGTTCGCCGAGCGCGGCTACCACATCCACGAGCGCCTGTTCTCCGACGCGGAAGTCGACGCCATCAACGCGGCCGCCGACCGCGTGATCGCCGGCGTTCACGACAAGGGCGCGCCGCCCGACGTGGTCACGCTCCGGAAGGAGCCCGTCGACCTGATCAAGATCGACAACACCTGGAAGGCCGACACGACGCTCGCGCGCACCGTGCTCAGCCCCCGCCTCGGCGCGATCGCCGCCCAGCTGATCGGGGCGCCGTCGATCCGGATGTGGCACGACCAGCTCCTAGACAAGCCGCCATTCGGCGGCCGGGTGGTCACCTACCACCAGGACTGGGCCTACTGGCAGATGATCGCGGAGTGCCAGACCGTCACCTGCTGGATCGCGCTCGACGACGTGCGGGCCGACTCCGGCCCGATGGTGTTCCTCGAGGGCACGCACCGCCTCGGACTGTGGCCGACCCCGGAGGGGATCACGGGCGACGACGCCCAGAAGCCGACGCTCCCGGCGGACTTCGTGACCCGCGAGGTGCCGGTGGTCATCCCGCGCGGCGCGGTGTCGTTTCACCACGGCCTCCTGCTCCACGGCAGCGACCGCAATTTTTCCCCCACCCGGCGGCGCGCGCTGGTGTCACACGTCATGTCCGGCGAGTGCACCTACCGTCCCGGCCAGGAGCACCAGAACGAGTGGATCATGAAGCGCTACGCCGAGCACCCGCAGCCCGGCGAGAAATTCCACGGCCCGCAGTTCCCGGTGATGTGGCCGGCGGATGTACGGTAGGGTTCTCGGGATTCGGGATTCGAAATTCGGAATTCGGGACTATCGGCCCAGACCCGAGCAAAAGCCTCCGCTGGACGACTCCGGGTCTCGAATCTCGAACTCCGAATCCCGAACATCGGCGGGCCGCGTCCCAGCCCGCCTCCTCCACCCCGACCAGCGTGGTCTGGCTAGGCAACGGTGGACCCAAACCTCGGCACGGACTCGTGACGCTTAGCGGTCCGAAAAGAACCACCGCAGGGCGATCTTGAAGTCCTTCCGTTGGCAATTCGCTTGTTTCTCCGCCGCCTCGATATAACCCTTGGCCCGCATGAGCGTCGCGGGCGCTCGAGCGAGTTTGCAGTGCCGCAAGCACCCTAGGATCGAACCGACATAGCTGAAGAATACATGCCGCTCACGCTCGCCAACATTCTCGGACCGTGGAAGCGGCCCGAGATCGAGACCGGTCTTATCGCGCGTTGCCGCAAGGCATGGAACAAACCTCTGGAGACCCTCAGCAATCTCGAGCTTGTAACCTGTCTCCAGCAGGATCTCGCCGTCGATCACGTCATCTCGATCGCAAAGAGGAGACTGCAAGATGCAGTTGACGACGACTCCGAGATGTTTGAGGGCCAGTTGGCTGAAGCCGTAGCCGACGCCGAAAAGAAGAGAGCCAAACAACCGGTAAAGCCAACGCCGCAAAGTCGGTGTGGCTGAGGTGCGCCTTTCGGCGGAAACATGGAGTCGCTGTCGTCAAGCATCACACCGTTCACCAAATTCGTCCTTCCGGGCGGGTTCCTGGCGACGCTGCCTGTTTGGATACTCAAGACTCATGATCCGCCGTTCGGATATTGGCCCGCATTATTCTGGGCCGCAGCGTGTGCTTTTCTGGTCTGGTGGACCGCAGCGATCAAGAAGGTATCGCTGCGCGGTGATGAGTTTGTCGTGAGCAATTATCGAAGGGAGATTGGCGTTCCCGTATCCAGTCTCGTGAGGGTGAGCGCAGACCCCTGGAATCGCACCCCGAACATTGCGCTGTTTTTCGATCCGCCCACCAGCTTTGGCCGAAAAGTAAGAATCATCGTGCCGTGGGATTTCGAGCGGAGGGAGTTTGATCGAATCGCGAAGATTCTCCGTCAGATCGTCGAGAAGAACGCCCAGCCAGGCAGCTCCACGGAGTCTGGCACTTGAATGTTGAGTCGGCTTCGTGTTCTTTCACGTGCAGCAATAGCGCCGGCCGACGTTCTTCTAAGTCCGTGCCATGAGTGATCTACCGCCACCACTTATCCATTCTGGGAAGAAGACGCGCCACATTTGGGTTATTGTGGGTGTGGTTTTGGTCCTGGGGCTAGGCGCCTTCTTTGCAATCCGCGGTATTGTGGCATCTGGGATTACCAGAGGTCCCGATGCCATGTTCGGAGACCAGCACTTGAAGACGGCAGTGGCATTGATCGAGCTCCACAAAGTTCGCACCGGGAAGTATCCTGGAGATCTGAGCGAACTCCAATTCACGGGCCAGTGGGATATGATCGCGCTGAAAAGTGTTCGCTACGTCTCGGCTGAAGACCGTTCCTCATACTATGTCGAGGTGCAGCGAGGCTGGATTGGTAAGCCCGAGTTGAGCATGCCAGCTGAGTTCTGGCGCGGCACGGGATACAACCCGCGGCTAGCCGGCTCAAAATGAAGAAGCCCAACAGGCTACCGCTGCCGATGCCGGAGCTGCGGGTCGCCGTGGCATGTCGTAGACGATAGCCAAGCCATGCATGCGGCGCTAAAGAGCGTGACCCATCGACCTTGGCCTCTGCCGTCACGCAATTGGAAGTGGCGGCAGTCGTGGATCGATCTGGCGTTTCTTCACTATCGCGTGGACGCATCAAGACTCCGAGCGATGCTTCCGCCGCAGTTGCGGCTTCAGGAGTTCGACGGGTCCGCATGGATTGGCTTGGTGCCGTTCCGCATGGCAGGGGTCATGCGCCGCCCCTTTCCGGATTTGCCGTTCTTTTCGTCGTTTCCAGAGTTGAACCTAAGGACCTACGTGGAGTTCGAGGAGAAGCCTGGAGTTTGGTTCTTCAGTTTGGACGCTGACTCATGGCCCATGGTAGTTGGAGGGCGCTGGATTTATGGCCTCCCGTATTTTTCGGCGCTCATGCAGCATCACTGCCAAGACGGTTGGCACAATTTTTCCAGCATCCGCCGTGGTGGTGAGGCTAGGTTTGCAGCAAAGTACCGCCCAACCGGAGAGGCTCGTTTTCCGTCGGCGGGCTCGTTCGAACATTGGGCTACTGAACGCTATTGCCTCTATGCACTCTCAAAGCGTCGTGAAATATCGCGGGTCGAGGTGCATCACGGGCCGTGGCCACTCCAGCCTGGTGAGGTTCTCATCGAGGAGTGCAGCATGCTCTCGGCCGCGGGTATCACCGCTCTTTCAGACGAACCATTAACGCATTTCTCGACTGGGGTGCAGGTCATTTCCTTTGCGCCAGAAGCGGTGAACCAGACGCCAGATTCAATTCTTCGGCCTGCCACGCCTCCTGCTGCGCCGGTGACGCGGTCGCCATAGTCGCGGCTCATCATTGCCGCCCCCGGAAGACAACCGCACTACCCTTCGCGTCTCCGGGCCGCGCGCGACTCCCCTCAACCTGCCCGGCGAGCCGGGGGCTAATCCACCGTCACCCGCGCGCGGTAGAACGCGTCGCACTTCGCGTAGATTTCCTTCGGCGAGCTCATCG
>CAZUQB010000189.1:0-5305 GCA_964622405.1 uncultured Opitutaceae bacterium
GCGGTGCCACCTTGCCGGCCGTCCCGCTTCCCATGAGTCTCCAGCCCCGTCTCTCGCGGGCCGCCCTGGCGGCCGCCCTGTTGCTCGGCGCGCCGCTGCGGGCCGCCCCACCCACCCCGGCGGCACCACCGCCGGCCAGCGCCTTTTTCGGCCTGCCCAACGTGCGCGCGCCGCGCCTCTCCCCCGATGGCCGCCGCATCGCCTTCCTCTTCCCGCTCGACGGCCGCATGGCCCTCGGCGTGTTCGAGCGGGCGACGGGCGAGGCGCATCTCGTGGTGCGGGGGACGGACGAGAGCCTGTTCTCGTTCTTCTGGAAGGGAAACGACCGCCTCGTGTTCTCGGCCGACTTCGAGGGCAACGAGTCCTTCTTCATCGCCGCCACCGATCTCACCGGGAAGAAGGTCATGCGGCTCGTCGAGACCCAGGGCGAGCGCCAGTTCGGCGGCAGCGTGGGTGGCGTGCTTGATCCGCTCCCCGGCGACCCGGAGCGGATCGTCGTCTCGGGCCTGTTGCGCTCCACGGCCCCGCGGCCCGGCGAGTCCTCACTGGTCGACGTGCCCTTCTCGGTCGATTTCACGGTCGCGAAGATGAACATCCGCAATCGCGGGCTCTCGCCGCTCTACACCTATTCCGGCGGCGACTACACGCGCAGCGTGCACGTCGACAACGCCGGCGTGGTGCGGCTGCGCTCGCGCATCGACACGGGCCACATGCTCGTGTGGGAGCACCGGCTCGACAACGACAAGCCGTGGCGCGAACTCGCGCGGCATCCGCTCAACGGCTACGTCGAAACCTGGGAGCCGCAGTTCTTCGCCGCCGACAACGTGACGCTCTACCTCGTCTCGTACGAGGAGCACGACCGCGGTGCGCTCTACGCCTACAATACCCGCACCCAGGAGCGCGGCCCGGCGCTCTTCGTGCCGCCGGAGGGCGAGATCACCGCGGTGCTGGTCTCCCCGGACCACCGCCAGCTCCGCGGCGTCGCGTACATGAGCGACCGCACGCATTACCATTGGTTCGATCCCGCGACGGCCGCCTTGCACGAACGACTCGAAAACACCTTTGCCGGCGCCGCCGTCACGATCACGAGCGAATCCGACGACGGCACCGTGAAGCTCGTGTTCGTGTCGCACGACCGGGAGCCGGGCGTGTACTTCCTGCTCGACGAAAAGGCCGGCACGCTCGCGCCCTTCAAGCGGGTGCGCGACCTCGACCCCGCCCGCCTGAGTCCACGTCGACCCATCGCGTACCAGGCCCGCGACGGCCTGACGATCCATGGCTACCTGACCGAGCCGCGCGACCGCGGGGACCGGCGCGTGCCGTTGGTGATCCTGCCGCACGGCGGGCCGTTCGGCATCCGGGATGAATGGGGCTACAACTCCGAGGCCCAGTTCCTGGCGAGCCGCGGCTATGCCGTGCTGCAGCCGAACTATCGCGGCTCGGGCGGCTACGGCCGGGAATTTCTTCTCAAGGGACGACGCCAGTGGGGCCGGGCGATGCAGGACGACCTGACCGATGCCGTGCATTGGGCCGTGGCACAGGGGATCGCCGACCCGGCGCGCGTGGCCATTTACGGCGCGAGTTACGGCGGCTATGCGGCGCTGGCGGGCGTGACCCTCACCCCGGACCTCTATTGCTGCGCCGTGAACTACGTGGGGGCGGCCGACCTGGAGATCACCTACAAGAACCGCGGCGACGACGCCTACATGCGGGCCTCGGACTTCAGCTACCAGCGTGAATGGGTCGGCGAGACCCCGGAGTACCGCGGCGAGACCTCACCCGTGAACTACATCGACCGCATCCGGGTGCCGACTCTCCATGCCTACGGCCGAATGGACCCGCGGGTGAAGATCGACCACTGGCAACGGCTCGAACCGCTGCTGAAGAAATACGGGAAGACCTACGAGTCGATCGAGCAGGCCAACCAGGGGCACGGCTTCCGCGACGAGAAGGCGTCGATCGACTTCTACTCCCACCTCGAGCGCTTCCTGGCGCACTACCTCGCCCCGCCCCGGTAGGACGTCGCCCTACTGGAGGCGCTTCACCGTGATCCAGCGGCCGTCGTAGGTGAGACGCCAGTAGCCATTCTTGGACTGGTAGATCTCGACGTCGACGTCGTGGGCCGGGGGCAGTTCGTACACGTCGGTGCCGACCTGGCGCCAGACCTGTCCGTCGGCCAGCGGAAAATAAGTGCCGCCCTGCCAGCCGCGGAACTCGCCGACCACGCGGCCCGTGAACCGCTGGCGCTGGTCCTCCTCCTGCTTGCGCTTGAACTTCTCGAGCGTGCGGGCGATCACGCCGGGCTCCTGCTTCTTTTTGTATTCGGCGACGGCGCTCTCGGCGGCCTTCTTCTCGGCCTCCTGCACCTTTACCTGCGCCCGCTGCTCGACCTGGGCGACGGCCTGCTCGACCGCGGCAGCCTTGGCGCCGTGCGTGTAGGCGGCCACGGCGGAATTGAGTTCCGACAGCTGCTCCGGCGTGAGGCCGGCGAGCCCGAGCCGCTGCTTCTGCTCGGACGTCAGGGTATCGGTGAAAGGCCGCTCGTTCTCCGCCGCCCGCGCCAACCCGGCCAGCAACACCAGCATCACCGCGATCCGCGAGAAGAGTTTCATGGGCGCAGCATGGAATGCCGGGGCGGAGCCGCCGAGAAAAAACCCGCCAACCGGCGGGAGCGCTCGTCCCTTGGCATCGAGCCGGTTCCGGCGCAAAAAAAACGCCCGCCGCGGTGAGGCGGCGGGCGTGAAAACTAAACCGACTGGGTCGGTCTCAGCTTAGAACTTGCGGGTAAGCGAGACGTACCAGAAGCGGCCTTCCGAGGTGTAGAGGAAGCTCGGATAGCCGGTCGAGTTGCCGGCGTTGCCGGACGCGAACGGAGGCGCCTTGTCGAACAGGTTGCGCGCGCCGACCGCGAGCTTGGTGTCAGCCAGCCACGGGCCGAGCTCGTTCGAGAACGAATAGCCGAACTGGGCGTCGAAGATCCAGGTCGTCTTCACGAAGAAGTCGTCACCCGTGTTGCCGTCGATGTCCCAGAAACCGTCGAGGTAGTTGGCCCCGACGAGGGCGTTGTAGTTCTTGTAGGCCCAGTCGAGCTGGACGCGACCCTTCCACTTCAGGTAACCGTTGTCCGAGCCGGTGCCCTCGGGGGTCGGCTGGCTGACGATTTCCGTGAGCGGGGTGCCCGCGACGCTCGAGACCTTGTAGTGCGTGTACATCGAGGCGACCGCCTGAGCCGTGAAGCGGCCCATGCTGTCGGTCTTGATCACGTACGTGGCGGTGTAGTCGAAGCCGGCCGCCTTGGTCTTGCCGATGTTGAAGAACACCGAGTTGATCACGTTGATCGAGCCGTCCGGGAAGAGGACGACGCTCTCGCCCGGCAGCATGCCGCCGGGGGCCGCCTGGCCGGTCGGGGTGCGACCGAAGTAGCGGTTGACCGTGTCCTGGTAGTTGTTCGACACCGTGCCGGTGCGCTCAGCCTCCCAGTAGTCGACGCCGAGGGTCAGGCCCTTGAGCGCATCGATGTTCGGCGACCAGACCACACCCGCGTTGAGGTACTTGGTCTTTTCCGGCGCGAGATGACGGTTACCGGCCACCGTGACGGACTGCTCAGGCTCGTTGGCACCGGTCAGCGGATGGATGATCGGGGTCAGGCCGGAGGTCGGCGTGGAGTACAGTTCGTACAGCGACGGCTGACGGAAGCCCTTCGACCAGCTGGCGCGGATCGTGAGGCTGTCGTCGATCGGCTGATAGCGGATGCCGATCTTCGGCACGGTCGTGTTCTGATTCGTCGAAACGAAGTCCTCGTAACGGGCGGCCACCGTGGCGCTCAGGTCATGGGCGCCGGGGGCGTTCTTGACGAGGGGCAGGGTCGCCTCGGCGAAGACGCCGACGACCTTGCGCTGACCCTGGGTGTTGGCGGTCGGCGAGCTGCCGATCAGGTCGCCCGTGGCACCGTAGGGGTCAGGGAACTGGTTCAGCTGCTCGTGACGGACATCGGCGCCCATGGCGAAACCGACGCTGCCGGCGGGAAGCTGGAACAGCTCACCCGTCGAGAGGACGAGGTTGAACTCATTCAGCTTGGACTCGTTGCGGTCCTTCGTGGTCACCTTCGCGGCGTCAACGATCTTGGCGTTGTTCGCCTGGGTGACCTTGTAGTAACCGAACGGATTGTACGGCATCGTCGTGCCGAGGAACACATCGCTGCCCGGCTGGAAGAACGGGTCATTGGCGTTCATCAGGCGGTTGAACCGCGCGGCCGACACGAGCGTGTTGCGGGACGTGTCAGTGATCGTCGAGTAGCTGTAGCCAGCGTCGAAGTTCCACTTGTCCATGATGTTCTCGCCCTTGAGGCCCATGGTGAAGAGGACCGCGTCGGTCGTGTTGCGGAAGATTCGATTGCCGAACTCCGCGAGACGGGCGCGCGTGCCGCCGGTGATATCAATGTTGAACGGGTTGAACGGATTGTACGCCCCGGCGACCGCCGCGCGGGCACGACCGTCAACGGTCGGGAGCGGGCTGGCCGTGCGGGCCGGAATCACGAGCTCGGTGGCGCCGGCCGTGGTGAAGTTACCCGTGGCCGAAGGCGCGAGCTGGTTCTCGGTGACCGCGTTCTGGTAGGTCGTGTCAACGTAGGCCTTGATGTTGTCCGTGCCGAAAACCTTGCGCTCGGCATAGGCGAACATGCCGCGGCTGTCGCGCCGCGGATAGGACATCGAGTATTCGTTGAAGTTGAACGCGGAAGAACGGCCCGAGGTGTACGTGTACCCGGTCGCCGGCGTGAGGCCGTTGTTGCTCGAGTTGGCCGGGGACGCCGCGTAGAACGAGGCGCCGCTGGCCGGGAGCTGGCCGGCCGGAACTCCGGCAGCCAGCGCCGCGTCACGGCTGATCTGGAGGTTGAGCGGGCTGGAGTTCGAGCTCAGGAACGGAGGAATCTCAGAGTAGGAGCGGTCCTTGTTGAAGATGGCATTCTTCTTGAAGTAGTTGAAGCCAACCAGGGCGCTCGCCTTGTCGGTCTGCGCGCCCGTGACGACGGCAGCCGTGATTTCCGACGAGTCCTTGTTCGTGGTGTTACCGTAAACCACCATCGCTTCCGTGCCATCAATGCCACGGCGCATCTTGATGTTCACGACACCGGCAACCGCATCAGCGCCGTAAATGGCCGAGGCGCCGTCCTTTAGGACTTCAACCGTATCCACCGCCGCGAGCGGGATGGAGTTCAGGTCGACGAAGGCGGTCGTGCCACCATTGCCAACGGGATAGTTGGCGACGCGGCGGCCGTTGATGAGGACGAGGGTCGCCTCAGCACCGA
>CAZUQB010000190.1:0-5280 GCA_964622405.1 uncultured Opitutaceae bacterium
ACATCATCGCGATCCTGGGCCTCGACGAGCTCTCGCCCGAGGACAAGCAGATCGTCTATCGCGCCCGCAAGATCCAGCGCTTCCTCTCGCAGCCGTTCTCGGTCGCCGAGGTCTTCACCGGCACCCCCGGCAAGTACGTCCCCGTCAAGGAAACCGTCCGCGGGTTCAAGATGATCCTCGACGGCCAGCTCGACGACGTCGCCGAGGGTGACTTCTACATGCGCGGCGGCATCGACGAGGTCATCGCCGCGTCGAAAAAGTAACGGACCCCCGGCGCCCACCCAGGCTGTCTTCCCGTCTCCTGCCTCCCCGCGCCGGGTCCTTTCCCCACCATGTCTCTCACGCTCGAAATCGTCACTCCCGAGTCCCGGGTCTACTCCGACACCATCGACACCGTCGTCATCCCGACGACGTCCGGCGAGGTCGGCATCCTGCCCGGCCACATCCCGCTGCTCACGCAGATCGAGGATGGCGAGCTGCGCGTGACGAAGAACGGCCAGACCACGCACCTCGCCGTCAGCGGCGGCTTCGCCTCCGTCGGCGACGACAAGGTGCGCGTGCTCGCCGAACATGCGATCTCCGAGGACAAGATCGACGTGAACGCCGTCGAGGCCGCCATGAAGCGCGCCGAGCAGCAGCTCCGCGAGGCCTCCAACCTGGATCCCCAGGAGTACGAGCACCTACAGAGCATGGTGCGCTACTCGGGCATCCAACTCGCCGTCAAACGTCAGCGCCGTTAATACCTTTCAGGCCCAAGCCCACGCTTGGGCCTTTTCCTTGCACCCCTACTGAAACTGAGTCTCGTTCAGATAAACGATCCCCATGAACTCCACGCGTGAGCCTTTCCGTCCCCAGCGGATGCGGTTGACCGAGATGGCCAACGGCTCGGCTGGCCGGATCTGCGCGCTCGAGGGCGACCCGGAGTTCTGCCAACGGCTGCGCGAGATGGGGTTCGGCGAGTCGGCGGTCATTGAGCGGATGTCAGGGCAGGGGACGCTGCTCTGCCTCGTCAACCACACCCGGCTCGCCCTCAGCGAGGGTGCCGCCCGCCAGATTGTCGTGGAACTGATCCGCTCCGCGCGCTGAATCGCCCCATGGCCGACATCCTCATTAAGCTTTCCGACCTGCCGGTGGGCAGCCGCGCGCTCGTGAAAGAATTCCCGCCCAAGGACCCCGCGTTCCTCCGGATGCGCGAGATGGGCCTCCTGGTCGGCACCACGCTCACGCTCGTCCGCACCGCGCCGCTCGGCGACCCGCTCGAGATCAAGCTCCGCGGCTACCACCTGACCATCCGCAAGGCCGACGCCGCGCAGATCCTCGTCGAGCCGCTCACCTGACATGGCGCTGCCCCCGCACATCACCGCGCCCCCCGTGGCGTCGGCCTCGCGCACGCCGACCTACGCGCTGGTCGGCAACCCGAACTGCGGCAAGAGCACGCTCTTCAACGCACTCACCGGCCTCAAGCAAAAGGTCGGCAACTACCCCGGCGTCACCGTCGAGAAGAAGATCGGCACGGCCTACTCGCAGCACGGCACGCCGATCACCGTCATCGACCTGCCGGGCACCTATTCGCTCGCGGCCCGCTCGCCTGACGAGGCGGTCACCCGCGACGTGCTGCTCGGCCGCCGCACCGACACGCCGCTGCCCGACCGCATCCTCTGCATCGTCGATGCGACCAACCTGGAGCGTAATCTCTACCTGGTTCACCAGATTCTCGATCTCGGGCGGCCCGTGATCCTCGTGTTGAACATGATGGATCTCGCCGCCCAGGCGGGCCTCAACATCCGCGCCGCCCGGCTCGAGAAGGAACTCGGCATCCCGGTCATCCCGTGCGAGGCGGTCAACAGCAAGGGTCTCGTCGAGCTGCGCGTCGCCATGAGCCGCACCGAGCTCCCGCTCGCGCGGCACGCCTGGATCGTCCCGGCGCCGATCGCCCCGGCCGTCGCCGAGCTCGCCGCCTCCCTCCAGGAGAACGACCGCAAGCCGCCGCTCATCGCCCGCGCCGAGGCGCTCCTGCTCCTCACCGACCAGGACTCGATCCGCGTCTCCGGGTCCAACCCGCTCAGCCCGCGCACCGCGGAGATCCTCCAGTCGTGGCAGAAACGCTGGGCCGCCGAGGGCACCGATTGGGCCGGCATCCTGGTGAATTCCCGCTACGACGCCATCGGCGAGCTCGCGGGCCAGGTGGTGCTGCGGGCCGGCAGCGTCGGGCCCTCGCGGTCCGACCGGATTGACGCCGTGGTCACGCATCCGCTGTGGGGCTGGCTCGTGCTCGGCGGCGTCATGACGCTGCTCTTCATCAGCATCTTCACGCTCGCGCAGCCCCCGATGGACTGGATTGGCGACCACACCGCCGCGCTGGCCGACTGGGTGAAGGGCCACATGACTCCCGGCGACCTGCGCGACCTGATCACCGACGGCGCCATCGGCGGCGTGGGCAGCGTCGTCACGTTTCTCCCGCAGATCCTGATCCTGTTCTTCTTCATCGGCCTGCTCGAGAGCACGGGCTACATGGCGCGCGCCGCGTTCATCATGGATCGCCTGATGGGGCGCGTGGGATTGAACGGCAAGAGCTTCATTCCCCTGCTCAGCTCGTACGCCTGCGCGATCCCCGGGATCATGGCGACGCGCACGATCGAGGACGCGAAGGACCGCCTCGTCACGATCCTCGTCGCGCCGCTGATGAGCTGCTCGGCGCGCCTGCCGGTCTACCTGCTCATGATCGCGTCGCTGCTGCCCGGCGAGCGGGTCTCGCTCGGCGCGAAGGTCGGGCTCATGCTGCTCATGTACACGCTCGGCACGGCCGGCGCGTTCGGCTTCGCCTGGCTGTTCAAGCGCACGCTGCTCAAGGGCGCGCCGCCCCTGATGGTGATGGAGCTGCCGCCGTACCGGCTCCCCGGCATCCGCGACGTGGCGCTGCACATGCTCGAGCGGGCCTGGATCTTCCTCCGCCGGGCCGGCACCGTGATCCTCGGCATCAGCATCATCCTGTGGTTCCTCTCGGCCTACCCGAAGGCCCCGGCGGGCGCGACGCCCACCCAGCAGCTGGAACAGAGCTTCGCCGGCCGGGCGGGCCATGTGCTCGAGCCCGCGATCAAGCCGCTGGGCTTCGACTGGCAGATCGGCATCGGCCTGATCAGCTCCTTCGCCGCCCGCGAGGTCTTTGTCTCCACCATGGGCGTGGTCTTCAACGCCGAGTCCGGGGACGACGACACGACGCCGCTGCGCCACGCGCTGAAGGCGGCCCGCTGGCCGGACGGGCGCCCGCTGTTCACCCCGCTGGTGTGCTTCACCCTGATGATCTTCTACGTGTTCGCCATGCAGTGCATCAGCACGGTCGCGGTCGTGCGGCGCGAGACGAACAGCTGGAAGTGGCCCGTCTTCCAAACGCTCTACATGACTGGCACGGCGTGGGTTTTCTCGTTCCTTGTCTACCAGGCCGGCACCGCGCTCGGCTTCTAGCATGAATGCCCAGACCCAGACGATCGTCGCCCTGGCCGTGGTCGCCCTCGCGGCCCTCTGGCTGACCCGGCGGATGATCCGGCAGCGCAAGCACCCGGGCTGCAGCGACGACTGCGGGTGTCCGGCCACGGAACTCCGGGAGGCCGCGCCCAAGCGCCGGCCCTAGCGAAAATTCAGGCGCGGGAGCCCGCGTCCTTGCGCTCGCGGCCGGCAGGGCCTTGAGTAGCGGCCGCTCGACGTCACCCCTCCGCCCGGGCGGAACGGCGTGACGCCGGCCCCAACCTCCATGGAAGTCATCATCCGCAAAGACGCCGAGGCCGGCTGCATCCTCGGCGCCAAGATCATCGCCCGCCTCGTCCACGAGAAACCCACCGCGGTGCTCGGCCTCGCCACCGGACGTACGCCGCTGCGCCTTTACCAGGAGCTGATCCGGATGCACCGCGACGAGGGCCTGGATTTCAGCCGCGTCACGACGTTCAACCTCGACGAATACGTCGGGCTGCCCGGCACGCACGACCAGTCCTACCGGTATTTCATGCGGGAGAATTTCTTCCGCCACATCAACATCGACCAGGCGCGCACGCACGTGCCCAATGGCACCGCGGCTGATCTCCACGAGGAATGCCGCGCCTACGAGCATCGCATCGCGCTCGCCGGCGGCATCGACCTCCAGCTCCTCGGCCTCGGCCGCAACGGTCACATCGGCTTCAACGAGCCGTCCGGTTCGCTGCGCTCGCGCACCTGGATCAAGATCCTCTCGGAGCAGACCCTGCGCGACAACAGCGACGTCTTCGGCAACCGCGAGAACATGCCCCGGCACGCGATGACCATGGGCATCGGCACCATCCTTGACGCCCGCCGCTGCCTCCTGCTCGCGTTCGGCCCGCCGAAGACCCGCGCCGTGCAGGCCATGATCGAAGGCCCGCTCGCCGCCATCTGTCCGGCCTCCGCCCTCCAGCTGCACCCGCGCGCCACCGTCATCGTGGACGAGGCCTCCGCCTCCGCGCTCGAATACGCCGACCATTACCGCTGGATCGACGCGAACAAGCTCCCCTGGCAGCGCTACGACTGAGCCCCGCGGAGGAGGAGGAGCCGCCTAGGCGAGGTGCGACACCCACTGCCAGGCGCGCTGGCCCAGCTCGATGATCACCGTCGCGAACAGGCCGAAGTAGGCGAGGGTGAGCAGCAGGAGCACGTAGGCCGCGCCGATCGCCACCCCGTCGCGCTCCATCATGCCGAGCATGCCGATCACGATCACCAGGGCCGGCATCGTGTTTGTGAAGGGAATCCCGCCCATCGGCAGCATCAGGAGAAAGCCGCAGAATCCCACCATCGCGGCATGCCACCGCAGCCGCGCCGGCGTCGCGGTCCACCCCGGCCACCGCGGCTTGAGCTCCCGCTCCAGCCAGCCGATGAACCGGCTCGCGCCCTCCAGCACCGCGCGAAAGAACTTCGGCGGCAGCTCCGTGCGCAGCAGGCGCGCCGGCAGCCAGGGCGCCAGCCCCAGCGCATACCGCGCCGCGATGTACAGGATCACCATCCCGAACGGCACCGACAGTCCCGGGATCGAGATCGGCGCGCAGAAGGGTAGGGCCAGGATGATGATCAGCAGGCCCGACGCGCGCACCCCGAGCACGGTCATCACTTCCTGCAGCGTCACCCGGCGCTCCGCAAACTGCTGGGCCAGCTCATGGAGCTCGACCGAGAGCTTGCGCAGCGGGTCGGAGGAATTCGGGGAATGATGGAACACGTCGCTCGGGAGGACACCTAGGTGCCGCGTTTGTTGCCGTAGAGTTCGAGGTGCAGCCGGTGCGCGTA
>CAZUQB010000191.1:0-5273 GCA_964622405.1 uncultured Opitutaceae bacterium
AGCTCGCCGAGGCGCGTGACCATGCCGCTCATGCTGGCCATGGCCGAGTCACCGGTCTGGACGTACGAGATGGCGTTCTGGACATTGGTGCGGGCGGCCGCGACGCGCAGGCTCTGCGCGTCGAGCTTCCCGGACACCGCGACGCCGGCGGCATCATCGGACGGGTTGACGATCTTGGAGCCGGAGGAGAGCCGCGTCAGCGAGCGGCTGAGCAGGTCCTGGGTGCGGTCCAGGTTCCGGGCCGCGGTGAGGGCCTGCAGATTGGTGTTGGTGACGTTCATGGGGAGGTGGGCGGGAGAGTCAGGTGCGGGCGGGCTGCGGGGTCCGGGCGGGCTTGGGCAGGAGCCCCAGCGGATGCGCTCCGGGAGCGTGGCGGACGGCGGCCGCCTGGTTGCTGGCGGCGATGTCGCTCAGCACTTCCTTGCGGAAGATCGGCACCTCGCGGGGCGCCTCGATCCCGATCTTGACCACGTCACCGTCAATGCGGGTGATGCGGATCTCGATCGAGTCGCCGATGACGATGGACTCGTTGATGCGGCGGGAGAGGACGAGCATGGGAAAAGGAGTTAAAGGCGGCGGAGGAAGGTGGGCGGGGCGATCAGCGGCGGGCGGCCACGGCGGGCGACTGCAGGTTCTCCACCAGCGAATGGTGGGCGCTGTACCGCGAGTAGTTCGAGATCACGAGCTGCCGGCCCGTGCGGGTGCGGCGGTTCACGATGAGCGGCCCGATGAGGTTGACGGTCGCCTCGACCGGCTGCTGGCGCTTGAGCGTCACGATGTTGAGGATCATGGCCTCGGCCGGGTCGCGCAGGTCGAGCTGCAGCGCGTCCTCGTCGAAGATCTCGGGCTCGTAGCCGGGAATGATCCCGCCCGGCTCGATCACGACGAAGTGGAGGGTCTCGGGGCCGAACAGCCGCATCCAGAGGAACGGCAGGTGGTCGGACTGGTACAGCAGCTCGGCGCGCTGGTACTCGCCGAAGCCGATCAGGCCCTGGGGCAGGATCAGCTCGTTCGCCGGCGGCGGTTCAAAATTGGTCGGGTAGATCTCGGGCAGGACTTTCATGGGCAGGAGCATCACTTGATGTAATCGAGGAGGGAGAGGTGCATGATGTTGACGGCCGACTGGAGGGCGGCCTGGTAGGCGGTCTGGACCTGGTTCAGCTTTACGATCGCGGTCGGCAGGTCGGTGTCGGTCTCGCTGGACACGAGCTGGTCGAGGCTGGTGGTGCGGTCGGCCTGCTGGGTCTGGCTCGCCTCGATGCGGGTCTGGACGCCGCCGACGTTGGCGATGGCCGACACGAGCTGGTCCTCGCTGGCGGTGAGGTTCGGCTGGGTGGCCGTCACGGCCGCGGTGTCGCCGCTGTTCAGCGCGTCGCGGAGCGAGACGAGGCGGTTGATGAAATCGGCGAGCCCCGCGTTGGTCGCACCGTCGGTGTTGGGCGCGATGCTGGTGGTCTCGGACAGCGGGATCGAGGACTGGCTGGCGTTGCCGGCGTACGCGACGCCGGTGATCTGGCCGTTGACGTCGCGGGTGACGGTGAACGGCGGGGTCGACACCGCGGTGCCGCCGAAGAGATAGTCGCCGCTGAGCGTGCCGTTCGCGGCCTGGACGGCCTGCTCGATCAGCTGGTTGGTCTCCGCGCCGTACGCGCTCATCGCGTCGGGGCCCAGCGTGCCGGACCCGAGCGTGGCCAGCTCGCCGGCGCGGTCGGAGATCTTCTTGATCGACTGGAGGCCCGAATAGGTGGCCTGGCTGATGGCGAGCGCGCGGCTGGCATTCTGGCCGTACTGGACGAGCGCCCGGCGCTCGCTCTGCAGGGCGAGCACCCGCGCGGCGGCGGCCGGGTCGTCCTCGGGCGCGGCGAGGCGCTGGCCCGTGGACACCTGCTGCTGCAGGCGCGCCTGCTGGCTGCTGAGCTGCTGGATCTGGCGGACGATGTTGTCCTGGATGGTGCTGCTGGCGACGCGCATGGGACGAAAGAATTACCGGCCGAGCTGGTTGACGACGACGTCGAGCAGGTCGTCGATGGTGGTGAAGACCCGGGACGACGCCTGGAAGGCCCGCTGGTACTTCAGGAGGTCGGCCATCTCCTCGTCGAGGGACACGCCGCTGACGCCGTCGCGCTGCGACCGCACCAGCTGCTCGATGTTGCTCTGGTTGCTGACCTGGGAGTTCGCGCCGGCCAGCGCCTGGCCCAGGCCGCTGACCTGGCTCGCGTAGAACGACACGAGCGTGCCGTCGATCTGGTCGCCCGCGCCGGTCGAGAACGTCCGGCTGGCGAGCGCCGCGACCGCGAGCGCGACCGAGTTGTCGCCCGCGGCGCCGCCGTCGCTGGCCTTGAGGTTGGCGGCCGTGACCGACGGATCCACCGCGATGGTGCCGGCGGTGGTGCCGCCCGCGACGAAGAAGTTGCCGGTCGTGCCCGTCGGGTTGTACACGGCGTTGACCGCGGTCACCAGCTGGCCGGCCAGGAGGTCGAGGCCGTTGCGCAGGGTCTGGATCGCGCCGTCGCGGGCCGCGAGGTTGCCCTGGATCGAGCCGGACGCCGGGGCGAGCGTGGCCGCGCCGGCGGTCACCTGCGTGCCGTTGAACGCGACCGTATTGACGACGGTGGCGAGATTGACGAGGACGACGGGGCTGCCGGCGCCGTCGGCGGCGCTGACCTGCACCTGGCCGCCGGGGAGATTGGTGACGGTGACGGGGAGCTTGGCCGAGAGCTGCTCGAGGAGGGCCTGGCGCTGGTCGCGGAGGTCGACGGCGGCGCCGGGATGGTTGATCTCCATGCGGCCGATCTGGGCGTTGAGATCGGCGACGTTCTGCAGGAGGCCGTTGACCGTCGAGACATCGGTCGCGATCTGGGAGTTGATGTCCGTCTGGACCTGGCCGAGGCGCTGGTCGGTGAGCCGCAGGCGGTCGGTGAGGATCGCGGCGTTCTGGAGGAGGGCCTGGCGCTGGCCCGAGTCGGTCGGGCTGGCGGCGAAGCTCTGGAACGAGTTGAACAGGTCGTCGAGGGCGGCGCCGATGCCGTTGTCGGTGGTGCTGCTCGAGCCCGACGTGGCGTTGGTGCTGCTGATGTTCTGGCCGAGGCCGGCCTGCGCGCGCTGGTAGGCGCTCTGCTGGGCCAGGTGGTAGGCGGACAGGGAGCTCTCGCGCATCACCTGATGGTCGAGCAGCGCGTCGCGCAGCTGCTCCACGCCGATCGCCTGCAGGCCCATGCTCTCGGGGCCGATCGGGGTCTGCACCGTGCCCAGGTCGCCGAACACGACGCGCTGCCGCGCGTAGTTCGGGTTGTTCACGTTGGCGAGGTTCTTGCCCGACACCTCGAGCGCGCGGCTCTGGGCGCTGAGGGCAAGGACCGAATTGGTGAGACTGGCGTACAGGCCGGACATGACGGGGGAATGCGGATCAGCCCGCGGCGCACAACGTCGGCGTGGCGGCCGCGGCGGCGATCGCCACCGCGCCGGACGGCGAGTAGGTCTTGGTGAAGCTCTGCGGCCGGAGCTGCTGGAGCACCTCCTGGTGCACCTCGACGGCGCGGGCCAGGAGCTGGTGATTGTGCCGGCTGACGCGCCGGACGCGGTGCAGGAGGGCGTTGACCTCGTCGATCAGGGCCTCGAGGAGCGGGCGGGCGTTCGGCTCGATCAGCGGCAGCAGCGAGCGCAGCGTGCTTTGGCGGGAGTGGCCGTGCTCGGCCGCGAAGTCCGCCACCACCTGCTCGCGGCGCGAGCGGCAGACGGCGATGCTGCGGGCCTGCACCTCGATCGCGGCGCCGAGGCCCATCACGGCCGCCGGATCGCGGTCAAAGAGGCTGCGCTGCTGCTGTTCGAAGAGGTGCAGCAGGCCGCCGTAGTCGGCGAGTTCCTGCCGGAGACTGTCCGCGATCATTTCCCAGGAAGTGTTCATGACGGAGTGGTGGGCTGGGCCGGCGCGCGGGGCGCCAGCTGCTGCTCGATGATGCGGCCGAGGCCGAGGCCCGGGCCGGCGGTGAGATTCTGCGCGAGGGCGTCCGTCAGCATGTCGCCGTAGACGCTGCCCGCGACACTGCTGCCCCCCAGCATCGAGCCGACGCTCTGGCTGAGAAACTGCCGGACCAGGATCGCCTCGAACTGGCCGGCGACCTTCTTCCGCTCGGCGGCGTCGGACGCGGCCGGCGCGGCACGGCCCGCGGCGGCGTCGGTCGCCCGGAGGGCCGGGGTCGGCAGGGTGGCGGCGATGGCGGAGACGTTCATGGCTCAGTTGATGATCAGCTCGGCCTGGAGGGCGCCCGAGCGCTTGAGGGACTGGAAGATGGCCATCATCTCGCGGGTCGAGACGCCGAGCGCGTTCAGCGCCGCGGCGAGGCGCTCGATCGACGGCGGCTCGTTGATGACCGAGAAGCCGCCCTTCACCTCGTTCACGTCGGTCTTGGTGCTCGGCACCGCCATCGTCTGGCCGCCCTGGCTGAGCGGCCCGGGCTGGCTGACGCCGACGGTGGAGCTGACCGTGATCGTCAGCGAGCCGAGGGCGATCGCGACGCGGGACAGGCGGACGGTGGAGGTGGCGACGATGGTGCCGGTGCGCTCGTTGATCACGATGCGGGCGACGGTGTCCGGAGTTGATTCGATCTCGCCCAGGCGGGCGATGAAGGCGACGTCCTGGCCCTGGAATTCGGCCGGCAGGCTGACGCGCACCGTGGCGGCGTCGACCGCCGCGGCGGTGGCGGGCCACTTGGCGTTGATGGCGTCGACCATGCGGGCCGCGGAGTTGAAATCGGGATCGTGCAGGAGCAGGCGCACCGCGTTGTCGCGGACCACCGTGGCGGGGATCTCCCGCTCGACGATCGCGCCGTTGCTGATGCTGCCGACGGTCGGGTGGTTCTTCTGGACGGTCGCGCCGCCCGCCCCACCCTGCCCGCCGAGGAAGCCGCCGATCGCGATCGGCCCCTGGGCCACCGCGTACACGCGGCCGTCCGCGCCGAGCAGCGGCGACTGCAGCAGCACGCCGCCCTGGAGGGTCTTGGCATCGCCCATCGAGGCGACGTTCACGTCGATCCGGGAACCGGGCTTCAGGAACGCGCCGATGTCGGCCGTGATCATCACGGCGGCGACGTTCTTGGCCTTGATGTCGGAGTAATTGATCGCGAGCCCGTAGCGCTGGAGCACGTTGGACACGGAGCGGAGCGTCGTGGCGGCGTTGCTGTCGCCGTCGCCGGCCAGGCCGACGACGATGCCGTAGCCCACGAGCTGGTTGTCGCGGCTGCCCTCGATGAGCGAGAGGTCCTTGACGCGCGACG
>CAZUQB010000192.1:0-5272 GCA_964622405.1 uncultured Opitutaceae bacterium
GCCCGCGATTGGGCGGAGATGGCCCGCGAGACGGTGACCTGGGGCCAGCACATCCAGTCCGAGGGTCGGCCCGTGCCGCCCCGCCCCGTGCGCGACGCGCTGGCGGCTGTGGATCTCGGCGCCGCCCAGGACGCGAAGACCGCCGACTGGTCCAAGCTCCGCGAGGAGCTCGAGGCCCTCTTGCGGGAGCCAGAGAAGCAACAGCAGCAGCAACAACAGCAGCAGCAAAAACAAGACCAGGACAAGAAGGACCAGTCACAGCAGCAGCAGAATCAGCAGCAGAAGGACCAGCAGCAGCAGAACCAGCAGAAGTCGCAATCCCAGCAGCAGGACTCCTCGTCGCAGTCGCAGGAGCAGTCGCAGCCGCCACCGCCTCCGAAGGCGAACCCGGACCGCCAGGCCGACTCGGCGTTTGGCGACATGAAGGAACCGCCGAAACCCCCGCCGTCGCACGACACCCAGAAGGTTGGCGGCGTGCCGGAAAAGAAGGACGGCCCGCCCCCGCCCACGGATCCAAACCTCGCCCTGCCGCTGCAGAAGCTCGACCAACTCCGCAATCAGGACTCGCCCGCCCAGCTTTACCAACTCATGGACACCGACAAGAAATACGCGCCCAACAAAAAGAAGGGCAAGGACTGGTGACCCTCATGCGCCCGCTGTCTTCCCTCTCCCTTTTCCTCCGCCTCGCCGCCGTGCTGGGCACTCTCGCCGCGTGGGCGCGGGCCGAGTCCGTGCACTGGGAGGGTTCGCCGGACGACCCGTCCGAGGTGCAGCTCGTGTTCGACGATTGTGCGCCGGATGGCGACCCGCGCCTGCCGGCCATTCCCGATGTCAGTCTCAGCCTGAGCGGCAGCTCGTCCCAGACCTCCATCATCAACGGCAGCTTCTCGCGCTCGACGATCCTCTCCTACAGCGTCCGCTCCCGCCGCGCCGGTGCCACGGTCCAGATCCCGGCCTTCAACGTGCAGACGAACAAGGGCCAGAAGCTGGTCGCCGCCTACACCGGCGGCGCGGCCCGCGTGATCTCCGACTCAGTCGCCAATGCCCGGCTCACGCCGGGCGCCACCACGGTCTGGGCCGGAGAGGTGTTTCCCGTCACGTACGTCCTCGACGCGTCCCGCCGCAGCTTCAGCCAGCTCGCCAGCGCGATCGACTGGAACCCGTCGCCGCTCGTCGTGGAGGACTGGTCGAAACCCGAGCCCACCGAGATCGCGCCCGGCGGGGAGCCCCGGCTGCTCATCACCTACCGCGCCCGCGCCTACGCCAAGGCCTCGGGTATGATCTCGCTCAACCCCACCACGCAGCTCGTGAACGTCGCGACCGGCAGCATCGGCTTCGGGCTGTTCCAGCAGCAGCGCATTGAGCAACTCTCGGTCAGCTCGCACCGCACCGAGCTGACGGTCAACCCGCTGCCGCTGCCCCCGGCCGGGTTCATGGGCGCGGTCGGTCAGTTCCAGCTCGTTTCCAAGGTCGTGCCCACGAGCGCCGCCGTCGGCGAGCCGGTCACCTGGACGCTCGAGCTCAAGGGCACGGGCAACTGGCCCGACATCGCCGGGCTGCCCTCGCGGGAGGTGTCGAAGGACTTCCAGGTCGTGCAGCCGCAGGCCCGGCGAACCAACGCCGAGGGCAAGCTGTTCGACGCGACCCTGAGCGAGGACGTGGTGCTCGTGCCGACGAAGCCCGGCCTCTATCCGATCAAGCCGGTCACGTTCGTCTATTTCGATCCCAAGGCCGGAGAGTACAAGACGCTCTCGACCGCGGCCACGACGCTCACGATCACCGCGGCCCCGACCGTGCCCGGCGCGGCGCCCCGCCTGCAGGTCAGCCTGTCCGAACCCCCGGGCACGCCGCCGGCCGCCACCCCGGCGCCCGAGGTGGCCCCGGCTGCGCCCGTCAATCCCATCCCGCGCGATCCGCTGCCGCCGGGCGGCGCCTCGCCGCGACCGCTGGACTCGCCGGCGCTGGTCCTTCGCCTGGTGCTGGCGCCGATCATCCTGTTCCTCCTCTGGCTGGGCCTGGCGGTCCGGCGCGCCTTCGAGACGGACCCCCTGCGCGGACGCCGCGAGGCGCGGGCCCGCCTCAGGGCCACGCTGGCGAAGCTGGGTTCGGCCAGCGGCGCCGAACGCGCCGCGCTCCTGCTCGCCTGGCAGCATGACGCCGCCCGGCTGTGGGAGTTGCTGCACGCCGCGCCGCCCGCCGGGGCCATCGACGACGAGGCCTGGCAGCGGCTCTGGGACGAGGCGGACCGCTCGCTCTACCGCGCCGACACCGACCTGCCCGCCGACTGGATTGCCCGGGCCGGGGCCGCGCTGGAGGCGAAGCGCGTGGCGGGATTCTCGCCGTTCTCCGCCTTCCGTCCGCGCAATCTCCTGCCGCTGTTCGTCCTGCTGATCGTCGGCCTGGCGGTCCCGCGACTCCGGGGCGACGATCCGGCGGCGGCGTACCGCAAGGGCGACTTCGCCGCGGCGGAAAAGAGCTGGGCGGCCGAAGTGGCGAAGGACCCGACCAATGCCGCCGCGCGCTACAATCTCTCGCTGGCGCTGGCGCAGCAGGACCGCTGGGACCTCGCCCTCGCCCACGCGACCGCCGCGCTGGTGCAGGATCCGTCCAATGCCCAGGTCCGGTGGCAGTTCGCGCTCGCGGGCGAGAAGGCGGGATTCCTGCCGGCCCCGCTGGCCAGCTTCCCCCGGCCCGGCCCGCTGCAGTCCCTGGCGCAGCTCGCCTCGCCCGGCGCCTGGCAACGGTGGCTCGTGGCGGCCGGCTGGTCCGTCGCCGCCGCGTTCGGTCTCCTGCTGCTGGTCGCCTACCGCCGGCTCTCCGGATTCGGCGCCATCGTGGCCGCCCTGCTGCTGGCCGCGGGTGTCGTGGTGGCCGGAGCCGCCCTGGTCAGCCTGCACACGTACGGACCGACGGCCGACGAGCGCGCCGTGATGGTCTGGCGCGGCAGCGTGCTGCGCTCAATTCCGACCGAGGCCGACACGACCCAGAAGACGACCACCCTCGCCGCCGGCAGCGTGGCCGTCGTCGATCGCACCTTCCTCAGCTGGCAGCGGCTCTCGTTCGAAAACGGCCAGACCGGCTGGGTCCATTCCGACGACACCCTGGCGCTGTGGAAATGACTTCGAAATTCGGGATCCGGGATTCGAAATTCGATCGACGCTTCCGGTAGACACCGAGGCCGCGACGCCCGCCAAGGTCACGCGCCACCTTGTCAGCCTAGAGCCCGGATCCGGAATCCGGAATTCGGAATCCGGAATCAGCGCGCCCGCCGCGCGAGGGTCTTCCGCACCATCCGGGCCATCGACTCTTCGCCGTTAAGGGAGGTGACTTGCGCGACTTCGACCCATGCGAGGTCCTTTGACTCGCTGCTCACGATCAGGGGCTCGTCCGGGTCGGCCTCGAACATGAAGCGCAGGTCGTAGTGCCAGTGTTCCGGCTCCGACCCGCGGGCCGGGATGCGGTGACGGTCGAGGTCAAAGATTGCCGTCGAGACCGCGGTCAGGCGACTCAGGCCGCTCTCCTCCTCCGCCTCGCGAAGCGCCGAGGCCTGGAGATCCGGGTTGCCGTCCGCGTGCCCGCCGAGCTGGAGCCACTTGTCGAGCTTCTGGTGGTGGGTCAGCAGCGTGCGGGTGCGCGTTGGATCCACGATCCAGGCCGAGCCGGTCAGGTGGCCGGACAGCTGCGAACGCAGCAGGCAATCGGCGTGGGTCTCGACGAAGGCGATCGTGGCTGCGGTCATCGCCGCCTCATGGGCATCAAGCGGGAGCGCCGCGTGGGCGCGCAGGAGGCTCAGGACTTGGGTGCGGTGCATCAAAGACGAATCTGTTCGTGGATCAGGCGGTTCCCGCGGATCGCGCGGATGAACGCGGATGGATTATGGCGCATCTGCGTGCATCGGCGTTATCCACGGGAAGAGGATGGGCGGCCGGATTATCAACGGGTCTCGAACCACTTCGACTCGACCTGGCCAGCCGGCGCGCGCTCGATCGCGGCGAACACCTCCGGGACCGTCGCGGCCACGCTGAAGAGTTCCATGTTCGACGGCTTGAAGAACCGTTCGTGCAGCATCCGCTCGAACAGCCGCAGCAGGTCGTCGTAAAAGCCGTCCTGGTTCAGGAAGACGCAGGGCTTCCGGACCACGTCGAGTTGGCGGAGCGTGAGGATCTCCATGATCTCCTCGAGCGTGCCAAAACCGCCGGGGAGGGTGACGAAGGCGTCGGCGCGGGTTTCCATCAGGAGCTTCCGCTCCCGCATCGTGACCACGGTCACGAGTTCATCCGCCTCGTCATACGCCAGCTCGCGCACCTTCATGAACTCCGGGATCACGCCCACGACATGCCCGCCGCTGTCCGTGACGGCGCGGGCGACCGCGCCCATGAGCCCGGTCTTGCCGCCGCCGTACACGAGGCCCCAGCCGTGGGCGACGATCGCGCGGCCGAGTTCGGTGGCCACGGCGGCGTACTTCGGATCGATCCGATCGCTCGACGAGCAATAGACGCAGAGCAGCTTGGGCATGTCCTGTTTCAATCGGTATTCCGCGCTGACTCACGCAAAATTTTCCGGCGCGGCGTTTTTGGTGCCCATTGCGCCGCCTTGCGGCAAATCCTTGCGCGGGTTTCACTGCCTGCGCTCGTGACCAATCCCGCCTCCCCCTACCGCGGCCGCCTGGCCCCCTCGCCCACGGGCTATCTTCATTTGGGTCATGCCCGGACCTTCTGGGTGGCGGCGGAGCGGGCCCGCGCGGCGGGCGGCGCGCTGGTCTTTCGCAACGAGGATCTCGACGCGGTGCGCTTCCGGCTCGATTTCGTGGCGGCGATGCTCGAGGACCTGCGCTGGCTGGGACTCACCTGGCAGGAGGGCCCGGATCTCGGCGGGCCGCACGAGCCGTACGACCAGAGCCGGCGGCGTGACATTTACCGGGCCGCGCTCGAGCAGCTGCATGCGGCCCGGCTAATCTATCCCTGCACCCATTCGCGGCGCGACGTGCTGGAGGCGATCGGCGCACCGCACGAGGGCGCGGGGCCGGACGATGAGCCGGTGTTTCCCGCCTCGCTCCGGCCGCCGGCGGATGCCCCCCTGCCGCCGCTGGGCGATCGCGTGACCGTGAACTGGCGGCTGCGCGTGCCCGAGGGCGAGGAACTCCGCTACGTCGACGGCAAGTTTGGCGAGCAGCGGGCGGTAGCGGGTCGCGACTTCGGCGACTTCCTGGTGTGGCGGAAGGACGACGTGCCCTCGTACCAACTGGCGTGCGCGGTGGACGACGCGGCGATGG
>CAZUQB010000193.1:0-5272 GCA_964622405.1 uncultured Opitutaceae bacterium
CGCGGACCACCCCCCATGGACCACGACCAAGCGTTCCTCGTCGCGATTGGCTGCATCTTTCTCGTCGGACTGCTCGGGCAGTGGCTGTTCCGTCGCACGGGCATCCCCGACGCGGTCTGGCTCATTGGCGTCGGGGCCGGCCTGGGGCCCATCTCCGGACTCGTGAAACCCGCGGAGCTGCAGCACGCCGCGCCGCTTCTTGGCGCCCTCACGATCATCATCGTCCTGTTTCACGGCGGGCTCGGCCTGCCGCTCCAGCAGCTCTTCACCCATGCCTGGAAGGCGTCCAAGCTCGCGGTCCTGACGTTCGTCGCGTCGGTGGCTGGCATCGCCCTGGCGATCCTGGGCCTCGTCCGGCTGGGGCATCTCCCGGAGACCTGGAGCTGGCAGCTCGCCGTGCTCGCCGGACTTATTCTCGGCGGCTCGAGTTCGGTGGTGGTCATGTCGACGCTCGGCTTTGCCAAGGTCGAGGACGCCGTGGCGCAGCCCCTGAACGTCGAGTCGGCGCTGACCGACGTGCTGGTCGTGGTCTGCACCGGGGTCATGGTGGACCTGGTCGTGGCCGGCCACCTCTCGGTCAGCGATCCCCTGCTCAGTGTCGGCCGCACCTTTGGCGTCGGCGTGCTCGCCGGCGCCGGCTGCGGCCTGCTGCTGGTGCTCTTCGTCCACCTGCTGGTCCAGAGCCGTCACGCCTACATCTTCCTCGTCGCGATCATGCTGCTGCTCTACGCGGTCACTGGCCGGCTGGGCGGAAGCCCGGCGCTGGCCGTGCTCTCCGCGGCGGTGATCCTGGGCAACGCCCGGGTCATCCTGGGCCGGCTGGGTCTCTCGGGCGGGGCCAACCTGAAGTTCGAGCTCGGCGACAATTCGATCCTGCTGTCGGAGTTCGCGCTGTTCATCGTGAAGTCGCTGTTCTTCACCTTCATCGGCGCCAGTCTGCCGGCGGCGCCGGGACCGCTGCTGCTCGGCGGCCTGCTCGCACTCATCCTTCTGGTGGTGCGCTGGCCCGCGGCCCGGCTGGCGCTGGCCGACAGCGGTCTGACCTCCGCGCAGCAGAACGTCGCCTGGGTCTCCCTGCCCCGCGGCCTGGCCGCGGGCGTGATGGCCCTCGCGCCCGGCGCCGCCGGCGTCCCTCACGCCGACCTGCTGCCGGAGCCGGTCTTCGCGGCGATCGCGGCCAGCATCCTGATCTTTGCCGTGGGATTCCCGCTCGCGCGTCGCCGACCCTAGCCGCCGCATGAGTCGAGAGACCTGTTACCGCTGTTTCTGGCCCAAGGCCCTGTGCTGGTGCTCGTCCATCACCCCGATGCCGACGCGGACCCGGTTCGTGTTCCTCATGCACCCGAAGGAATTCAAGCAGGAGAAGGCGGCGACCGGACGCCTCACGCATCTCTGCCTGCCGAACTCCGAGGTGCGGATGGGCGTCAGCTTCGACGCCGACGAGGCCGTGCAGGAAATCCTGCGCGACCCGGCCAACTACCCGGTCCTGCTCTACCCGGGCATCCAGGCGCGCAATCTCTCCGAGGGTGAGCTGAAGCCCGCCGAACTCGGCGGGCGCCGGCTGGTCGTGCTCCTGCTCGACGCCACGTGGGCCGGCGCGCGGAAGATGCTGCGGCTGAGCCGCAGCCTGCAGGCCCTGCCCCGGGTGATGTTCACCGCGACGGGTCCCAGCCGCTACGTGATCAAGCAGCAGCCCCAGGAGGGCTGTCTCTCCACGCTCGAGGCCACGCACGAACTGCTGCTCGCCCTCGCCCGCTCCGGCCTGGATGAGTATCCGCTGCCGGAACAGCTGCTCGGACTCTTCCAGCGCATGCAGGACTTCCAGATCCGCTGCGCCACCGACCCGAACCGGACCGGTTACCGCCGCAAGCCCTACAGCGCCCCGGCGGAGCGGCGGCCAGCGCGGGGACGGAGTGGCGCCCGGCGGCAGAAGTTTATTCCGGGCTGAGTCTCACCTGGAGCCGGCGCACACCCGTGAAATGCTCGTAGCGGGCCCGCTCGCGGATACCGTGACGCACCGCGAGCCGGGCGATCACGTCGCCGTCACGCGTCTCGCACTCGAACCGGATCGACGAATCCGGCTCCCGCGTCAGCGCCAGCCGGGCGCGGACCACCCGCCCGTCACTCAGCAACGGCCAGTCCTCCGCCACGACCTGCCGCACGCACGCCGGCAGTCGCGGGGCAATCCGCACCTCGTGATCGGTCGTGACGTCGACCCCGAGCATGAGCCGGGCGACCTTGAGCGGCTCGCTCACGTTGACCAGGTTGAGCGCGCCGCAGCCTTCCTCGAGTTCCACCTTGCCCAGCGCGTCGGGCGAATACGTCCGTTCGTAGAAGTGGTAGGGCGAGCGCCGCTCCAAGCGGTAGGCGGGCGCCGGCGGCGCCTCAAGGGTCGCGCGCGCCAGCCAGCGCAGCGAGCGATCAGCGAGGTCCAGCCGGTCAAACAGGAGCATGGTCTGCAGGGCGTATCCCTCGCCGTATGATGGACCGCTGCTCAAGCCGCCCCGGAACGGCGGATCCCACTGCGGCCAAAACCCGTGGGTGAAAAACTGCTGCCGCCGCAGGGGCGCCCGCAGCAGCCGCTCGAAGGTCGCCTCACAGGCGGCGGCCAGGGGCCACGCCGCCAGCAGCGGATCAAGGCCGCAGACGTCCGGGTACATCGAGGCCACGCCATTGTGCAGTCCCGTGCCGCGATTGACCGGCTCATCGAGCACCGCCGCATCGGGCTGGTGGTCGTCAGCCCGGACCCCCCACAGCCACGATCCGTCAGGATAACGCATGGTCGCGAGCATCCGCTGCTCCAGCGACTCCGCCGTCGCCCGATACTCGCCGGCCTGAGCCGTCTCGCCCGCGGTCGCCTCCAGCTGCGCCGCCGCGCGCAGCGCGAGGGCTGCGAGGTGATTCTGGACGCAGCTGCAGTAATAGCCGTCGACGCCGCAGCCCGGGCCGAATTCACCCGTCCCGGCGATCAGCCCGTGCCGCCGCGCCTGCGCCTGCAGGTAGCGCACGGGCGACGACGCGTCGTGCAGGAATCTTCGCACGACAGCTCGCATGGGATGACTGGGCGACAGGTACCGCCAGAGGTGCACCAGGCCGATCACGATGGCCGCGGTCCCGTCGATCTCGTCCCCGGCCTCCGGCTTGCCGGCGTACAGCCGTTCCGGAAACGCATGGAATCCGGACTCGTTCGTCGCCACCCCCTCGATCAGGCAGCGGGCCACGAGGGCCGCGTGCTCCAGGTAGCCCCAGGCGACGAGTTCCCGCAGAAAAGTCCCCGCATCCCGGGTCCACATCGTGTCCCACCACGGCCGCGGCGGCACCGACGCCCGGACAAACCCCGGGGGATATCCGTCCGCGGTTCGCTCGCGGACAAAGGTCTGGGCCAGGACCCCCGCCAGCGACTCGGCCACCTCGCGCGTGAACAGCTCGGCCTCCGGTGAACCGGAGAACACCAGCCGACCAGGGCGGTCCGCGTCGAGCACGCAGGCCTCGGGAGGCGGCAGCGCGGACTCCATGCTCAACCGAGCTGGACGACAATCGTGTCGGCGCCGTAGCTGACCTGGTCGCCGACCTGCAGCTTCCGGCCCTTGCGGGTCTCGACGGCGCCGTTCAGCCGGACTTCGCCGGCGTGAATGACGGCCTTGGCCTCGCCGCCGGACTCGACGAGCCCGGCAAACTTGAGGAACTGGCTCAGTTCAATCGGCACGGAGCGCACCGGGACAATGCGCGGCGCACCGGCGGGATCGGCACTCATGGGAAACAGGGATCGGGATCCGCGGAAGCGATTCCGCTCAGGTCAGCTTCGACTGGACCAGCTTGCTGGCCGCGCCGAAGTCGATGATGCCGGCCTCGGGGCGCTGCTTCAGCGCCGCGATGACCTTGCCCATTTCTTTTTTGGACTGCGCGCCGGTCTCCTTGATCACCTCGAGCACGAGCGCCTCGAGCTTGGCCGGATCCAGCGACTGCGGGAGATACTTTTCCAGCATCCTGATCTCGGCCTCGTTGGCCGCCACCAGATCAGCGCGTCCGCCCTTGGCAAACTCGGCCTTGGCGTCGGTCAGGTTCTTGACCGCTTTCTTGAGGGTTGTGACGACCAGCGCGTCGTCGATCGGCTTGCCCGTGTCGAGCTCGGCCCGCTTGATCGCCGCGTCGGCGGTGCGCAGGGCCGTGGTGGTGGCGGCATCGCGGGCCTTCATGGCCGTCACGATGTCCGCGCGAAGAGTCTCATAGAGCGTGGGCATGAGCCTAGGGTGCGTGGTCCGACCGCCGTGTCCAGCCGACACCGGTGGACGCCCGAAATTGCACCGAATCTAACCGGACGACAGCGCCCGCTGGTCGCGCTAGAGTGCGGCATGCCTGCCACCATTCCCTTTCGCATCGTGCCCCTCTCCCTGCGGGCGGTTGAGGACGTCCGGCGGTCCGGCGTCGACTGCCTCGGCCACCGGGTCGAGCCCGAAGTCAACCAGGAGGAGGGCCGTCCCTGCCGCCTCACCCTCCGGTACATCCGGAAGGGCGAGCGCCTGCTGCTGCTGAGCCACAGTCCGTTCGCCCTGGACCATCCCTACCGTGAGATTGGCCCGATCTTCATCCTGGCCGATGGCGGCCAGCCCTACGCCGATGCCGACCGGTTTCCTCCGGAGATCGATCCGACCACCCGGGTCTTCCGGAGCTACGATGCCGCCGAACGGATCGTTGACGCCCGGGTGGGCACGGCGGACCCCGGTCGCCTGATCACCGAGCTGTTCTCGAATCCCCGGGCCGAGTGCATCCACGTGCGATCGCTAACCTATGGTTGCTACACCTTCAGAATCGACCGAGCCTGAACCGTCGCCGTCCCCATGCGCATGACCAACGCCCAGATGTATTCCCGGGTCCTTGCCGGCGATTCGGCCTTCAACGGCCGTTTCTTCACCGGAGTCCTGACCACCGGCATCTACTGCCTGCCGGCGTGCAAGGCCCGCAAGCCGAAGCTGGCCAACGTCCGGTTTTTCCCGACCTGCGAGGCCGCCCGGGCGGCCGGGCTCCGGCCCTGCAAGAAGTGTCATCCCGACGATTTCGCGAAAGGCGCCGACCCCGTGCTGGAGACCGTCGAGACGCTCGTGGCCGAGATCCGGCGGTCGCCGGCAGATTTTCCGGATGCGCGCGCCGTGGTCCGCCGCTCCGGCTTCGGCGCCACGCGGGTCAGCGAGCTGTTCCGCCAGCACTACCACACCACCCCGTCCGACCTCCTGCTGCGCGCCCGGCTCGCGGCCGCCCAGCGGGCGCTCCTGCA
>CAZUQB010000194.1:0-5262 GCA_964622405.1 uncultured Opitutaceae bacterium
TGATCTGTGAGGCCTACGCGCTGATGAAGGGGTTGCTGGGACTGAAGCCCGCGGAGATGGGCACGATCTTCACCGAGTGGAACCAGGGCAGTCTCGACAGCTTCCTGATTGAGATCACCGCCGACATCCTGAAGCAGAAGGACCCCGTCTCGAAGAAACCCTTCGTCGACATCGTTCTCGACACCGCGGGCCAGAAGGGCACGGGCAAGTGGACCTCGACCAACGCCCTCGACATGGGAGTGCCCGCGCCGACGATTGCCGAGGCGGTCTTTGCGCGCTGCATCTCCGCGATCAAGGAGGAGCGCGTCGCGGCCTCGAAAATCCTCAAGGGTCCGGCGAAGAAATACCGCGGCGCGAGGAAGGCGCTGGTGGCGGCGATCCACGACGCCCTCTACTGCTCGAAGATCTGCTCTTACGCGCAGGGCTTCCAGCTGATGCGCACCGCCCAGCAGGAATTCGGCTGGAAGCTGAACTTCGGCGAGATCGCCCAGATCTGGCGGGGCGGCTGCATCATCCGCGCCGCGTTCCTCCAGAAGATCACCGAGGCCTACGCGCGGAACCCGAACCTGGCGAACCTGCTTCTCGACCCGTACTTCAACAAGACCGTCAAGAAGGCCCAGGCCAACTGGCGGAAGGTAGTTTCCCTCGCCGCGGAGTGCGGCGTGCCAGCCC
Organism: uncultured Opitutaceae bacterium; assembly: GCA_964622405.1. Taxonomy (GTDB): domain Bacteria; phylum Verrucomicrobiota; class Verrucomicrobiia; order Opitutales; family Opitutaceae; genus Opi-474. Next base: position 673 of record CAZUQB010000194.1, read on the forward strand.
CGACCTTCAGCTCGGCGCTGGCCTACTACGACAGCTACCGCGCCGCGCGCCTGCCGGCCAACCTGCTCCAGTCGCAGCGCGACTACTTCGGCGCCCACACCTACGAGCGCGTCGACCAGCCGCGCGGGAAGTTCTTCCACCTCGACTGGCCCGAGCCGACCCGTCCGCAGAGCGCCGTTTAGGCGGCGGTCTGGGGACCATCCATCTCTGCTGAGCTTCGGACCGAATTAGCGGAGATAAGCGCGAATCAGCGGTTACGCCTTAGCCCGCCGCGGCGCGGGCCCGGGCTTTTTCGAGGATCGCGAGCAGCGACGCGAAGTCCTCGTCGCGGGTGCGGCTCTCGATGAGATAGTCGAATTTCGGCGCCTCGCGCAGCTCGCGCTCTGCCGTCTGCATGCGCGCGGCGATCTCGGCCTCGTCGTCCTGCGCGCGGTTGCGCATGCGGGCGAGCAGGCGGTCGCGGTCGACGACAATGAAAATGGTCGTCATGCGCCGGGCGAGCAGCGGATTGTTGGCCGCCGCACGCCGGAAGCTCTCCACGCCCTGCACGTCCACGCTGATCACCAGGCTCTGGCCGCGGGCCATCGGCTCCAGGACGCTGGAGGCCAGCGTGCCGTAGCGCTTCTGGCCATGGACCCAGGCCCATTCGAGAAAGGCGTTCTCGGCGAGCTTCGCGTCGAATTCCTCGGGCGTGAAGAAATGGTAGTGGACGCCGTTGATCTCGCCCGGCCGCGGCTTGCGGGTGGTGGTCGTGATGACGCGCTGGAAGGAGGGAATCTCGGCCACCAGGCGGTCGCAGAGCGTGCTCTTGCCGGAGCCGGCGGGGCCGGCGAGAACGAGCAAGACGGGCGTCGGATGGGCGGGCGCGGACACGGGTCAGTAGGTGAAGGCGATGATCGCCAGCGTCACGCCGTAGGCGGCAAGCAGGCTGCCCACCAGCCGGGTGCGGCCCGGACGGAAAAACAGCCACGCGAAGAAATCACGGAGACGGAAAGGCTGCACCCCGAGCCAGATCGCGAGCGCCACTGCCACAAACAGCGGTCCGACCATCACGAGGCGCTGCGGGTGGTCGTATTCCATGTACGCGGCGCCGCGCAGATGCCAGGCGGCGAGCAGCACCAGAACCGCCAGGCCGCGCACCGCCAGAAAGTCCGGCACGCACTGGAAGGAAAGCACCGCGACCACGGCGAAGCCCACGGTGAAAAGCGCGGGGTGGTCGAAATTGTCCGCCGGGGACGAGTTCCAGGTCACCCACAGGAACCAGGCGGCGGCCCCGCCAAAGAGCAGGTAGGCCGCCGCCGTCGAGCGGGGAAAAGCCTTCAGCGACGAGGTGACGAGCGAGTGATTGGACGCCAGCAGGCCTCCCAGCGCGGCGCAGACGAGGCCGGGAAGGAGGGTGGCGAGAAACAGCGACATCGGGGAAGGAGACGGCGGGCGGATGCCTGGTGACGAGAACAAACTATGACCCGGCGGTTGCGGCGGGGTGCCCCACCCCGGCCAGTTCGAGCTCGCCGTAAAGCGTGCTGACGCTGGCCCGGGTGATCTTCAGCGGCACCAGGTGACCGACGAGGCGCGGGTCGGCATCAAACACGCAGACCCGGTTGCCCCGCGTGCGACCCGAGAATCGCCGGCCGGTCTGGTCGGGTCCCTCCACCAGGACCTCCTCTACCGTGCCGATCAGGGTGGCGTTGCGGCGCTCGGAATTCCGGCGCAGCACCTCGAGCAGGAGCTGGTTGCGCGCCTCCTTCGTTTCCTCAGGCACTTGGTCGCCCATCGTGGCGGCCGGCGTTCCCGTGCGAACGGAGTACTTGAAGACGTACGCCATGTCGTAGTTGCAGGCCTCGAAGAGCTCGCGGGTTTCGGCAAAGTCCGCGTCGGTCTCCCCCGGGAATCCGACGATCACGTCGGTCGAGAAGTACATGTCGGGCCGCACGGCCCGCAGCGCGTCGACAATCTCGCGGTAGCGCTCGCGGGTGTAGGGCCGGTTCATCGCACGGAGAATCCGGTTGCTGCCCGACTGCATGGGCAGGTGGACGTAGCCGCAGAGCTTGGGGAGCCGGCCGTAGGCCTCGACCAGGTCCTGCTTGAAGCCGCGCGGGTGCGGCGACGTGAAACGGATCCGCGCGATGCCGTCGATGGCGTGCACCCGCTCGAGCAGCTGCACGAACGGGCTGAGGCCGGCGGTGTGGGTGTAGTCGCGGCGGCCGTAGCTCGTGACGATCTGCCCGAGCAGCGTGACTTCCCGCACGCCCTTCGCGGCGAGGTTCCGGCACTCCTCGACGATCTCGTCCATCGGCCGCGAGCGCTCGTCGCCCCGCGTCTTCGGCACGATGCAGAACGAACAGTCCATGTTGCAGCCCTGCTGGATCGAGACGAACGCCGTCACCTGCCGGTCAGCCAGCTCGTGGTCGCGAATGGTGTTCTGGGAACCAGCCTCCTCGGCGAGGTCGACGATCGTCTCGCCCACCGGCACGCCCGCGGCGCGCGCGGCCCGCAGGTTGTCGAGATAGTCCGGGACCTGGTGGAATTTCTGGGTGCCGATGATCAGGTCGACGTCGGGCAGCTGGTCGAGCAGCGCGGCGCCGCGGTTCTGCGCCATGCAGCCGAGGATCCCGAGGACAAATTCTGGCTGCCGCCGCTTGCGGGCCAGCACGTTGCCGGCCTTGGCGATGGCCTTCTGTTCCGCCGCGTCGCGCACCGAGCAGGTGTTGAGCAGCAGGATGTCGCACGCGTGCTCGTCCGCCACGATCCGGTAGCCGCGGGCGCGCAGCATGGCCGCGACAGCTTCACTGTCGCGCTCATTCATCTGGCACCCGTAGGTCTTGATGTGGACGCGGTTCACGGCGGGAGCGGCCCTAACTAGAGCGCGTCGGGACGGGGTCAAACCTTACCGCCGGCCGGCGCCGACGAAGGCTCGCGCCGAAGGCTGCAACCTGTTGGGTTCCCGCGGGTCCTAGTCGCCATGCGTTTCCGCCCCCTCAGTTTTTTCTTTGCCGCGCTGGCGGCGGTGGCCGCGGGCGGGCCCGCCAAGCCACCGGACGCCACGGACGAACCGTCGGCGGATGAACTATACCAGGCGGGCAAGCAGTTGTTCGACGACTATGCGCCGCCGGAGGTGAAGGAACAGTACGAGTTTCCGTCGAAGCAGAGCTGGGACGAGTTCGCGCAGCGGCTGCAGCAGGGGCTCGACCAGAACGACCTCGCGGTGCTGGCCCAATATGAGCCCGAGGCCCGGTCGGCGCTGACCGCCCTGCGGGCGATCCCGGATTATGCCGACTACGCCGACTGGCTGCAGGGACGGCTCGACTACATCGAGGCGGCCAAACAGGTCGCGAAACAGCCGGAGACCAAGCCGCCGCCGCTGCGGCCGGGCGTGAAGCCGGTTGGTCCGGTGGTTACGATCCCGTACTACGATCTCTGGATTTCCCGCGTGCGGGGCCGTCCCCTGCCGTCGCGGGCCGACCAGCTCATTCCGCGGCTGCGCGCGGCGTTTGCCGCCGAGGGGGTTCCCCCCGAGCTCGCCTGGCTCGCGGAGGTGGAATCGACCCTCGACCCGGGGGCCCGGAGCCCGGCGGGGGCGAAAGGACTGTTTCAGCTCATGCCCGTGACCGCCCGCTCGCTCGGGTTGAGCACCTTCCTGCCTGATGAACGCACGGATGCCGACAAGGCGGCCCGCGCCGCGGCCCGCTACCTGCGCACGCTGTACGGGAAATTCGGCGAATGGCCGCTCGCCTTTGCCGCGTACAACGCCGGCGAAGGACGGGTGCGTCGCCTTCTCGAGTCGCGCAGCGGCCGGACCTTCGCGGACGTGGCCGCGGCCCTGCCAGCGGAGACCCGCATGTACGTGCCGAAGGTCTGTGCCACCGTCGCCGTGCGCGCGGGCGTGACCCCGGACCGCCTGCCCGCACCGCGCTCGACCTGAGCGATGGCGGAGAGGTTGAACGTTGAAAGCTGAGGGTTGAAAGACCGAGCTGGTGTTCAGGGTCGAGATTCTGCCTCAAGGGGCGCAAACATCCTCGAACCCACCGCCTCTCAACTTTCAGCTTTCAACCTTCATCTCCCCTAAACAGCGGCTTTCCCGTTGAATCCCGTCGCCTCCGGGACAGGCTCGGAACGCATGAGAGTTACCCGCGCCACCCTGCCGCTTGTGACGCTGGCCCTGCTGGTTGTGGCCACGATGAGCGGCTGCTATTATTTCTACGGCACCCACCGCAAGACCGACCGCTCGAGCAGCGTGGTGAACTTTCTCTATCCCGGAGAACAGAACCCGCTGCCGCCGACGAGCATCCCGGTGCTGCGCCTGCCCCTGCGGGTCGGCATCGCCTTCGTGCCGTCGGGTACCGAACGGAATCCCTACGTCGCGCAATCCGGCATCACCGAGATCCAGAAGACGGTGCTGATGCAGCGGGTGGCGGAGGAGTTCAAGGCGTACCCCTTCATCCAGTCGATCGAGATCATCCCCTCCACCTATCTCCGGCCGGGCGGCGGCTTCGCGAACCTCGAGCAGCTGCGCAACATGCTCCGCGTCGATGTCATCGCGCTCGTGGCCTACGACCAGGTCCAGTTCACGAGCAACAACCTGCTCTCGCT
>CAZUQB010000195.1:0-2949 GCA_964622405.1 uncultured Opitutaceae bacterium
CCCCCTGCTACCTGTTACTTCTTCCGCATCCTGCCCCTAGTCGCCGCTCACCCACAAACCGCATCCCAACGCCGGCAGGACCAGCTCGGACTCGACCGGCTGCGAGGGGCCGGGTGCCGCGGCCCGGAATAGCTCGTGATCCGCCAACTGGTGCCAGGCAAAGCCCGTCACTTGGTCAGGCAGGCGGAGCGTCACGTCGCCCAAGGTTGGATTGACCGCGAACAGCAGCCGCTGCGTGCCCTGGGAGCGGTCGGCATTGTAGATCACCGCGAAGGCCGGCGAGTCCGCCGTCCGGAAAAACTCGAAAAAGCCGTCGGTCGGCCGCGTGTGCTGCCGCAGCAGCCGGCCCAGCTCGCTCCGCCGAAACGCGATCCAGCCGGCGAAATAGGCGTGCGTCCCAAGGTAACGGTAGAGCCGGCGGTAATCCAGTGCGTTGAGGTCGCCCCGGAGGTAGGTGTTGTTCACGCCGTGCTTGGACCGGAGGAAGTCCTGTCCCGCCGCCACCATCGGGATGCCGAGGGACATGAAGAGCAGCGCCGCCATCAGGTGGGTCCGCCGCCGGTCGTTGCCGGTGGGAGCGAACCCGTCGAAATTGGGATTCTCCGTGATGACATCGATCCACGCCCGGTCGTCGTGGGACTCCGTGTAGTTCACAGTCTGCGCCGGCCACTTCGCGAAGAACCACGGCGAGCCCTTCAGAAAGTACTCCATGCGCTCCGCGCTGCCGCCGCCCCGGACGTAATCCCGCACAAAGTCCCGGTAGCCGTCGTTCCATGACGCCCACCCGGTGTCGCGCAGCACGCCCGCGATGTGGCCGCGGAAGCTCCAGGGCTCGGCGATCAGGATCACGCCCGGCCGCGCGCGCTTGAGGGCCGCCTCGACGTCGCGCAGCACCTCCACGCCCAGCAGTTCCGCGAGGTCGAAGCGGAAGCCGTCCACGCCGTAGGCCGCCATGAGATGGAGGCAGCTGTCGATGATCAGCCGGCGCGCCATCGCCGAGCGCGCCCGGAGGTCGTTGCCGCAGCCGCTCCAGTTGGCGAGGCGTCCCATGGCGTCCTGCTCGAAATAGTAGCGGCGGTCGATGAACTGGAGGTGCGCCGGTTCGCCCACGTGGTTAAAGACGACGTCGAGGACCACGGCCATGCCGCGACGGTGGAACGCGCGCACGAGCTCCTGCAGTTCCCGGACGCCGGAGGCCTGCGCCGGGGCCGTCGCATAGGCGCTACTCGGGGCGAAATAGTTCACCGGCATGTAACCCCAGTGATATTCCTCCGAGGTCTGGTTATCGAATTCCTGCACCGGCTGGAGCTCGACGCAGTTCACGCCCAGGTGGTGGAGGTGAAACTCGGGGCTCTCGACCCACTGGCGCAGGCCGGCAAATCCCCGCCGCTCCGCCGCCCCGGCCTTCACCGGAGCGTTCGCCGCCAGGTCGCGCACGTGCGCCTCCGCGATCACGAGGTCGTGCCAGGCTGGGGTGACGAAGTCGCGGTCGCCCTCCCCCACCCACGCCGGTTCAAGGATGATGCCCGGGCCCGCCCGGCCCACCGCCGCCGCCGCATACGGGTCGAGCACGCGGCGGCTCGCGTCAAAGCTGTCCGCGCCGTCGCTCACGCCATCCACGTGGTAGGCGTAGAACCAGCCGTGGAGCTTCTGGTCGAGCGTGACCTCCCACACACCGGCCGCCCCGTCCGCATCCGGCCGCCGCGCCAGTTCGAAGGTCTGCGCCCCCGCGAGCGCCGGGTCCGAGGCCAGTTCCAGCGTCACCGCCCGCGCGCGCGGGGCGAAGAGGCGGAACACCGTGCCATGCGGCCGGACCAGCGCACCCAGCGGGAGTTCGGTGCGCAGCTCGTAGAAGAACGGCCCCGGCACGAGCGGCACGCGTCCCTCGGGAGTGGCGCGGTCCGACCAGGTCACCAGCCGCGGCTCGGCCAGCAGCAGCGGCGCCGCCAGCCGGAAGCGCCACAGGTGCCGGCCTGTCCGCCCGGGCACGATCACGCGGTTGGTGTTGCCGTGCTCGTCCCGCGCCAGGTTCGGGGCGTCGTCCGGCGGCGTGAGCCACTGGTGCTCCCCGGTCACGAACTTGAAGCGCTGGCCGCCGGGATGCAGGAACCGCGCGGCCTCGCCCGTCCAGCGCAGCACCGGCGTCCCTTCCAGCTCCGCCGGCTGCAGCCGCCACTCGTCCACGCCAATCGCCGCCTGCCAGCCATTGAAGTCGCCCGCGAGATAAACTTGGTCCCGGGCCGGATCCGCCGCGCTGCCCGGCCGCACCGGCAGGACAAACGTGATCGTCCCGTCCGCCCCGGTAAAATAGCCCTGCGTCTCACCCGCTGCCCGGCCCGCATCCGCGGCCAGTGCCGCCGGCGTCGGACATTGCTCACCCAGGGTGAACCGCGGCGGGGCCGCCTCCACCCAGTCACGATCCAGCTCGACCACGCCCGTCGAGAGCGATTCGAGCCAGGCCCGGACGATGCGGTGCGGCGCGTCAGCCATGGAGAAATCACAGCATCCCGCACGCCACGTCCCCATCAAGCTGGAAACTCGCCCTGCCCGCGGGCCCGGCCCCGGCGCGCGAACCGCCCCGGCCCGCGGTCCTCAGTGGATGGCAGCCGGTTCGGCGGCCGATTCGGGCTTCGCGGCGGTGACGAACGCCGCCGTCACGGGCCGGCCGTCAAGTTCCACCGTCGGGTGCAGCCCGAGCAGCCAGCACGCCGTGGCTGCGGTGTCCTCGGTGTTGACCGTGAGCGTCCCCTCGCGGGTCAGGTCGTAGCCCCGGCGCACCCCCGGCCCCGCGGCGATCCACGGGATGCTGCGGCTGCGCGGATCCTCGCCACCATGGGTCTTGCCGAGCCCGCCGTGGTCGGCGGTGACGATCACGACGGTCGTCGAGCGGATGCCCGCCTGGTCCAGCGCCGCCAGCACGCGGCGCAGCTGGCGGTCGGTCTCGCCATA
>CAZUQB010000195.1:3049-5186 GCA_964622405.1 uncultured Opitutaceae bacterium
ACGCGGCCGGCCCGCGTGGCCAGCTCCAGCACCGTGGGCACCGCCGGGTAGCCCTGCTGGCCCGGCGGCTGGTCGCGGTTCCACTCCACGTGATGGCGCGCCGGCGTGACGCCGGTCAGCGCGCTGGTGCACGATGGCAGCGTGACGGCCACCGCGGTCGTGCGCGCCCAGAACGTGAAGGACCCTTCCTCGACCAGCGAGCGCAGCGCGGGCATCTCCGCCCGCAACGCGACATCGGGCCGGAGTCCGTCCACGATGATGATCACGACATGCTCCACCGGTGCGGGCACCGGCGCGGCCGCGGCCCCGCCGGCTGTCCACCCCAGCCAGGCCAGGACGAAGAAGACACGCTTCATACCGGCTCCACGGTGGTCCCGCGGGCGGCGCCACGGCAAGCTCCCACTCGCGGGCCGGGCGATTTCACCGTCGCGTCACCCGGCTCAGTCTTCCGCGTTTGACAACGCGGCCCGCCGTGGCGTCGATGCTCGATCCCGTTTGCCGGCCGCCCTGCTGTTACCTCCCCGTTCGTCCTCCCCATGCGCCTATTTTCCCTGTTTCGACCTGCGATCAATCGCCTGGCCCTGCTGGCCTTCGGCCTCCTGGCCGCGAGCCTGCCCGCCGCCGTGACCCCGGACCCGACGAGCGACCTGCGCCTCGTCGTCCTCGTGACCCGCCACGGCGTGCGGTCGCCGATCTACGGCGACGACGTCCTCGGCAAATTCTCCGCGCAGGCCTGGCCGAAGTGGAGCGTGCCGGTCGGCTACCTGACTCCCCACGGCGGCAAGCAGATGGAGCTCATGGGCGCCTACTATCTGGCCCGCTACCGGGCCGAGGGCATCCTCACCGGCGATCCCCAGGCCGACCGTAGTCGCGTGTATTTCCGCTCGGACAGCGACCAGCGCACCATCCGCACGGCCGAGTACATCGCCGAGGGTCTCCTGCCGGGCGTGAAGATCGAGCCGCACGCCCGGGAGCTCGACACGGTCGACCCGCTCTATCGCGCCGCCATGCTTCCCGTCGGGCACCCGGACCTCGACCGGGCGGTCGCCAACGTGCTGGGCCGCCTCGGCGGCGACGCCGCGACGCTCAACGAGGCTTGCGCGCGCGATCTCGCAAAAGTCCGCCAGGTCCTGCTCGGCGACGGTCCGGTGCCGGCGGGCAAGGTCGACCTCCGCGACCAGCCCACGCTGGTCGAGCGGGGCACCCGCGACCACACCGTCAATCTCCGCGGCCCGGTTCGCACCGCCATGCAGGTCGTCGACAACATCATGCTCGAATACGCCGAGGGCATGCCGATGGATCAGGTCGGCTGGGGCCGCATCACCCGCGCGGAGCTTACCGAGGTGCTCCGGCTCCATTCGCTCTACTTTGAGCTCACGCAGGGCAGTCCCTATTCCGCGCAGGTGCAGGGCTCGAACCTGGCCAGCCACATCCTGAAGACCATCCGTCAATCGGCCACGGGACAGGCCGAGCCGGGGGCCTTCGGTTCGCCGGAACACCGCGTCGTCATGCTCGTCGGCCACGACTCGAACATCGTGAACCTTGGCGGCCTGCTGAACCTGAACTGGTGGCTCCCCGGCTCGCAGCGCAACCCGGTCACGCTCGGCGGCGCGCTGGTGTTCGAACTCCGCGAGCGCCGCGCCGACCGGAAATTTGTCGTCCGCGCCTACTACGTGACCCAGAGTCTCGACCAGACCCGCAACCTTGAGCCGCTCACGCTCGATCACCCGCCGGGCTGCGCCCCGATCTACATTCCCGGCTGCAGCGAAAACGTCCCGGGCTACGATGCGCCGCTCGACAAATTCGAAACCGTGCTGAACCGCGCGATCGACCCCGCCTTCGTCCTGGCTGATCCAAATTAAGCAGGACCGGCAGGCGGATTCTCTCAGACAAAAACGGAGGGAATTGAACCACTAATCTCCGCTTATCTAAGCTAATCCAGACGTGATTTGGATTAGTGCGGATCAGCGAAGATCAGTGGTTTCCCCAAACCCTCTGTTTTCCTCTGTTTCCTCCTGTGAAAACCAGTTCCAGCGCATCGCATTTGACAACGCCGGGCTCCGTCGCGTGGGTTGGCCGGTGGTGAAAGAACGCCTGCTCGTCGCGATGTCCGGCGGAGTCGACAGCTCCGTCGCCG
>CAZUQB010000196.1:0-5179 GCA_964622405.1 uncultured Opitutaceae bacterium
TCCCGCAGCTCGTGAAAGGCGTGATGATCGAGGGCGAACGGCTGAAGGTGGAGCGTGCCGCGCTGGTGAATGCCGACGTCAGCCAGAGTTCCGCCTACCTCGACGTGCACATGCACCACGGCAAGAAACGCGAGATCCGGCAGCTGTTCATGCGGCTCGGCTACGACGTGAAACGCCTGAAACGGTACCAGATCGGCGGATTCCGCCTGAAGGGAATCCCGTTGCACGCGATGAAACAACTTACTACCAAGGAGATCGAACTCCTGTTCCAAACGCCGCCCACGCCACGCGCGCCCCTCGAAGCCTCCGCCCACCCTGCCGATTTCGATCATGAAGACTAACCTTCGCCTCGCCGCCCTCTTGCTGGCCGGTGCCGTGACCGCGGCCGCCGCCACGCTCAGCGGAACCACGGCCGTCCATGTCCGCCCCGACGAGAACTCCCTGGTCGTCACCTATCTCAAGGCCGGCAGCGAGCCCGTGCCCGCCGCGGACGCCCTCGCCACCACGCCCGCCGGCTGGATGGCCGTCGAGCTCACGGGTCCGTTCGAGGGCTACGTGAAGAACGGCGACATCATGAAAAGCCTCGATGTGAAACCCGGTTCGCCGGTGTACCTCACGCCGAAGGCCGGCGCCCCGGAGTTCGCGCGCTTCGACGCGACGGACAAGACCGACATCACCGGTCTGCACGGCAAGTTCACCCAGATCCGCCTGACCAAGAAGCTCACCGGCTACATTCACGTCACGAGCGCCGCGAGTGTCAGCGCGCCGGTTGCCGCCGCTCCGGCCGCCCTGCCCCCGCCCACGGCGAAGCTGGTGGACGCCGCCCCGGTTGCGCCGGTCGCATATGGCGTCTCCACCGCCGGCCGTCCCGCGCCGGTGGTGAATCTCGGGGATGGCGGCTCCAGCACGCTGCCGCGTTTTTTCCAGGGCAAGTTCGTCTCGACCCGCAGCGCCTTCAAGCCGCGCCGGCCGTACGACTGGGCCCTGAATGACGATGCCGGCGTCCGCTACGCCTATCTCGATGTCAGCAAGCTGCTGCTCACGGAGCAGATCGAGAAATACATCGATCACGTGGTGGTCGTCTACGGGGCCGGCAAGCCGGTGCCCGGGACGAAGGACCTGGTGATCGAGGTCGAGAGCCTCCAGCTGAAATAGGCTCCCGTCAGGCCGCCCTCGCGCGGTGGGCGGCGAGTGATTTCCTATGGACCTAATCGATGGTAACCTAGTCGCCGCAGCCATAATCGCCGAACTCAAGGCCGAGGTCGCGTCCTTCAAGGGACGCAAGCCTTGCATTGCGCTCGTCCGGGTCGGGGAGGATCCCGCTTCCGTCTCGTACGTGAAGAAGAAGGAAAAGACCGCGGCGGAGATCGGCATCACGAGCCGGGTGATTCTTCCCCCGGTCACCATCACCCAGGAGGAGCTCTTCGCCCTGCTCGACCAGCTGAACGCCGATCCGACGGTCGACGGCATCCTCGTCCAATCGCCGCTCCCGAAGCACATCGACGAGGTCGCCGTGTTCCGCCGCGTCTCCGCCGCGAAGGACGTCGACGGCTTCAACACGCTCAATCTCGGCAAGATCGCGCAGGAGGATCCGACCGGCTTCGTCGCCTGCACGCCCGCCGGCATCATGGAGCTCCTCGCCCGCAGCGGCGTGGATCTCAAGGGCAAGCATGTCGTCGTGCTCGGCCGCTCGCTCATCGTCGGCAAGCCCGTCGCGCTGCTCGCCCTGCAGAAGAAGGCCGGCGCCAACGGCACCGTCACGATCTGCCACTCCCAGACCAAGGATCTGCCGTCCATCACCCGGCAGGCGGACGTGCTGATCGCCGCCATCGGTCGCGCCGAATTCGTCACCGCCGACATGGTCAAGCCCGGCGCCGTCGTCATCGACGTCGGCATCAACCGGGTCGCCGACGCGACCAAGAAGACCGGTTACCGGCTCACCGGCGACGTGAACTTCCCCGCCGTGTCCCCCCTCACCAGCAAGATCACGCCGGTCCCCGGCGGCGTCGGCCCCATGACCGTCGCGATGCTGATGAAGAACACGGTCAAGGCGTACCGGTTGCAGACGGCCGCCTGAGTCCGCGCCTGGTTGAAGGTTGAGGGTTGAGAGCTGAAAGGACGGCCACCATGGCCGCCCGGCTCTCAACCTTGTACCCTCAATCTCCATCGGCCGGGCCCCAAGTGCCGCGCCCAATGGGCAAAAACCGTCCTACCGTCCGGCATAGCATAGAGTTGCTCTCCGGCTCCCCAACCGTTTTGCTCCGGACAGCCATATGAGCGCCACCCCAACGATCCTCGTTGTCGACGATCAGCCCATCAACGTGCAGCTGCTCAAGCGGAAGCTGGAGCGCGAGAACATGCAGGTCGTGGCGGCTTACAATGGCCTCGAGGCCTTGGAGCTCGTGCGGAAGGAGAAGCCCGACCTGATCCTCCTCGATGTGATGATGCCCGACATGGACGGCATCGAGGTGTGCCAGCGCCTCCAGGCGTCCGAGGACACCAAGGCCATCCCGGTCATTTTCGTCACCGCCCGCACCTCCAAGGAGGGCAAGATCGAGGGTCTCAATGTCGGCGCCGTCGACTACATCACCAAGCCCATCGACCTCGACGAGACGCTGGCCCGGGTGCAGACGCAGCTGCGGTTCGTCGCGATCAACCGCGAGATGATCGAGCTGCAGCGGCGGCTCGTCGACGCCCGCCGCGCCTCCACCATCGGCGCCGTCACGCAGGGCATCGCCCACAATCTCAACAATCTCCTCGGCGTGGTGATGGGCCACCTCGACCTGATCAAGGCGTACTACGACAAGCCGGACCAGGTGAAGAAGAACGTCCAGCACGTCGAGGATGCCGTGGGCCGCATCGTTTCCATCATCAAGCAGCTGAGCCTGCTGCTCGTGAAGACCAACCCGCCGGTCGCGAAGGGCCACCTGCCCGACCTGATCCAGGGCAGCATCCAGCGGTTCCACATCGAGAATTCCCTCACGGCGCCCGTCACCGTGAACAACCCGCTCGGCGACTTCGTTTTCGACACCAACTACGAGATCTTCGAGGAGGTGCTGTCGAAGGTGTTGATCAACGCCTACGAGGCCTACGGTCCGGACCACAACGGCGAGCGGCCGATCACCATCCACGCCGAGGTCATCGAGAAGCCGGGCAACCGGCGCTTCCTCCAGCTCCGCGTCGAGGACCAGGGCCGCGGCATCGACCCGGAGATCCGCGACCGCGTCTTCGAGCCGTTCATCAGCTCGAAGCACACGGTCGGGGTCGGCATGGGCCTCACCATCGCCCGCCACTCGCTGCGCAACCTCGACGGCGAGGTCACGCTCACCGACCGCGAGGGCGGCGGCGCGACCGCCACGATGCTGCACCCGCTCGAGGTAAAGGGTCAGCGGGCCGTCTGATTTTCTTCGCCCGCCCCGGGCGTCTCCATCACTCGTCCGGGCGCCCCGATCACCCGGCCCCGTCTTCCCGCCTGCCCGAGCCGGCGCCCTCCCTCGTCACCCGGTTTCCACTTTTCCCGTGTCCTCCCCCAAGTTCGCCTTCCTCGGCGCCGGCAACATGGCCTCGGCCATGGTCGACGGCCTGCTGGCCAAGCGGGTGGTGTCACCCGCGGATCTCGCCTGCCTGGGTGCCGGCGGCTCCACGGCTCCGGCGCTGGCCGCCCGGACGGGCATCACGCTCGCCGCCTCGCTGCCCGCGCTGGTCGGCAGCGCGGACACCTTGGTGATTGCGTTCAAGCCCCAGCAGCTGGCCGGTGCGGACCCGCGCCTGGCCGAGCTCACGGCGGGCAAGCTGGTCGTGTCCGTCCTGGCCGGGAAGCGCCTGGCCCGCCTCGCCCAGACCTTTCCCCAGGCCCGCGCCATCGTCTGGGCCATGCCCAACACGCCGGCGCGGATCGGCGCGGGCATGACGGCGTGGTGCAGCCTGAAACCGCTCTCGGCCGAGGACCGCGCCACGGTCGAGACCCTGCTGACCGCGCTCGGCCGCGCGGTCGAGATCGAGGAGAGACTCATGGACGCCGCGGCGGCGGTGAGCGCCAGCGGGCCGGCCTTCCTGTTCGAGTTTGCCGCGGCGCTGCGCGACGGCGGCGTGGCCGCGGGCCTCTCCGCCGAGACGTCCAAGGCCTTGGCGGTCGAGACCGTGCTCGGCGCTGCCCGCCTGCTGGCTCGCACCGGCACCGATCCGGAGGAACTGCGCCGCCAGGTGACCTCGCCGAAGGGCATGACCCTCGCCGGGCTCACCCGGATGGAGGCCCGGGACTTCCGCGGCACCCTCCGCGAAACCGTGCTTGCGGCCAAGGCCCGCTCCGAGGAGATGTCGAAGGACTCATGAGCACCCTCCACGGCAAGATCCTGGTCACGGGCGGCGCCGGATTCATCGGCAGCGCGCTGGTCTGGGCCCTCAACCGGCGCGGACTCACCGACATCGTGGTGACCGATGTGCTGGGCACGGACGAGAAGTGGCGGAACCTCGTGCCGCTGCGTTTCGCCGACTACGTGGAGGCCGACGCCTTCCGCCGTCACCTCGCGGCCAATCCCCTCGCCTTCGGCCGGTTCTCGACCGTGTTTCACCTCGGGGCGTGCTCCGCGACGACCGAGAAGAACGCCGGCTACCTCGTCGACAACAACTACAACGTCACGAAGGAGCTGGCCGCCTGGTCGCTCGAGCACAGCGCGCGGTTCATCTACGCCTCCTCGGCCGCGACCTACGGCGACGGCGCCCAGGGCATGGACGACAAGTCCGAGGACCTCCACCGCCTTCGCCCGCTCAACATGTACGGCTATTCGAAGCACCTCTTCGACCTGCATGCGCAGCGCCTCAAGTGGCTGGACCGCATCGTGGGCGTGAAGTACTTCAACGTCTTCGGCCCGAACGAGGATCACAAGGGCGACATGCGTTCGCTGGTGAACAAGGCCTACCAGCAGATCCAGGCGACCGGGAAGGTGCAGCTCTTCAAGAGCCACAAGCCCGAGTACAAGGACGGCGAGCAGATGCGCGACTTCCTGTACGTGAAGGACGCGGTGGAGATGACGATCCACTTCGCCGAGCAGGCCCCGACGGCGGCCGGGCTTTTCAATCTCGGTTCCGGCCAGGCCAACACCTGGCTGACCCTCACCCGGGCGATCTTCGCCGCGCTCAATCGCGAGCCGAAGATCGAGTTCATCGACATGCCGGAGGT
>CAZUQB010000197.1:0-5141 GCA_964622405.1 uncultured Opitutaceae bacterium
TAGAGCTCGCCATGCTCCAGGGCGGCCTTGGCGGCGGCCAGGGCGCGGGGCGACGGGCCGAAGGGATTCTCGTTCGAGGCGAGCTTGATGATGGTCTCGGGATCGAGCCCGAGCTCGCGCGCCACCTCCTCGATCGGCTTGCCCGGCTCGTAGACCGGCTGCTTCAGCACCGTGGGATTGACGAGGGCCTCGAACTTCATCCGACCATGAGAGCAGAAATTGGCCAAGCGGAGAAACCCGAATTTGGCCGGAGGACCAGGCCCTTGGGTTCCAACGCCGAACGCCGAGAGATTCGGCCCTGCTATTTCGAACGGCTGGGGACGCGGACGACCTGCATGCCGGCGGCGAGGGCGCCCTTGATGCCGGGCTCGGCGTCCTCGAAGACGAGGCACTGCCGCGGGTCGACGCCGAGGAGCTTCGCCGCGAGCAGGAACATGTCGGGCGACGGCTTGCCGTGCTTCACGTCGTCCGCGGTGACCACCGCGCGGAACAGCGGCGCGAGGCCGGTGACGGCGAGCGAGCGCTCGACGATCAGGCGCGGCCCGCCTGAGGCGATGGCCAGCGGGTGGGTCTGGTGCTTCTGGCGCGCGAATTTCACGACCGGCTCGATGAGCTGGGCGTTCTTCTGGGTCTCGGTGAAATACTCCTCCTTGATGCGGAACACCTCGTCCGGATCGAGTTGGAGGCCGTAGTGTTCCGCGAACAACTCCGCGACCCGCCGGGTCGGAATGCCGCCGAGCTTGTAGAAGAGGTCCTCGTCGAGCGCATGCGGCAGCCCCGAGTCGCGCATCGCGCGGTCCCACGCCTGGTAATGCAGCGGCATGGTGTCGATGAGCGTGCCATCGAGGTCAAAGATGTAGCCGGCGAAGTCCCCGGGCGGAATGTCGAGATGCATGCAGGCGCGCAACGCACGGCGAAAACCGATGGGAAGCAATCTTCAATTGCGGATTGCAGATCGCGAATTGCGGATTGAAAGCCGCGAGCGCGGTACGCGCCGCTGGGGTCCAATTCCGGAATCCGGATTCCGGAATCCGGGATTAACTCTAGCGGCGCATCGCGCCCGCCTCGGGGAAATCCACAATCCGCGATCCGCAATCCGCAATCGAATCAGTGCCCCGCCCGCGGGTTCTGCTTCTCGAGCCGCTTCAGTTCGGCGAGCGAGCGGGTCTTGAGGCGGGCGGCGCCGCGGTTGGCTTTCGTGCGGACGCGCGGGCCGGCGGCGAGGCGCTTCTTGGCGGCGGCGATGGCGCGACGGTACTGCGGCAGCCACGGGGCCTGCGCGACGAGCATCTCGTCGACCATCTGCCAGACCTCGGGCGGGTTGCAGACCGCGCCCACCAGCGGGTCCATCATGAACGCCTGACGCAGGAGCGTGTCGTCGCCCGCGACCGCCGCCTCGACGCCGAGGCGCTGGACGCTGATCGAGGCGTTGCAGACCGCCGCGCAGCCGAGGGGCAGGTCGCCGACCTGGGTCATGTTGATGCCATGGCGGTCGACGAAGCCCGGGGCCTCGATGATCGCATCGACCGGCAGGTTCGAAATGGTCCCGCGGTTCGGCAGGTTGAAGTGGCCGCGGTACACGCGGCCGGTCTCCAGCGCCTCGAGAATGCGGCTGCCGTGCTCCTCGCTGCGGTTTTCCTGCGAATACTTCAGGGTCACGTGGTTCTTCTTCCCGCCGAACTCCGCCTCGAACCAGTGGCGTCCCTCGGTGCAGACGCGCAGGTAGCCGCCGGTTTCGCCCAGGATCCAGGAACTCATGTCGATCCACTTCCGGATCTCATCGGGACGCTTCCGGTACCACGGCACGTACTCGCTGAGATGACCGTTGGATTCCGTCGAGTAATAGCCGAACCGGCGGAGCATATCGATGCGCACCTTCTCCTCGCGGCGGTACACGGGATGGTGCTCGAAGGCCGCGAGCAGGTCCTTGGTGCGGTCGCGCCCGTCGGTCTTCACCGACACGTACCACGTCTGGTGATTGATGCCGGCGCAGATGATGTCGACCTCCTCCTTCTTGCGGCCCAGCACCTGGGCGATCTGGAAGTGGCCGTGCTGGACGCCGTGGCAGAGGCCGACGCAGCGCACGCCGCCGTACTTGTTCGCCGCCCAGGTCATCATGGCCATCGGGTTCGCGTAGTTCAGCAGCAGGCAGTCGGGCGCGGCCACCTCGCGGATGTCGCGGCAGAACGACAGCAGCGCGGCGATGCCGCGCTGGGCGTACATGATGCCGCCGGCGCAGAGCGTGTCGCCGACGCACTGGTCGACGCCGTACTTCAGCGGGATCTCGATGTCGTGCGCAAACGCCTCGAGGCCGCCGATGCGGACCACGCAGAAGACGTACTTGGCCCCGCGGAGCGCCTCGCGGCGGTTGGTCGTGGGCGTGATCCTGGTCGCGAGGCCGTTCGCGGCGATGTCGCGGCGGCAGAGCTCGGTCACCATCGCCAGGTTGCGGGCGTTGATGTCGGTGAAGGCGAGTTCGATGCCGGCAAACTCCGGCACGGCGAGCAGGTCGGCGAGGAGCCGGCGGGTGAACCCGATGGAACCGGCGCCGATGAAGGCAACTTTGAAGGACATGGGGAGAGGGGTTGGGCGGAGCCGGGACGGCGCGCGCCGGGCGACCTCACTATGGAGGGCGGAGCCACATATCTATCCAATTGTGGCCGCTGCCCATGAAAAAACAGCCGGCGGCGGGCGGTCCGGTGACAAATCGCCCGGCCTTCCCCTCGGGGCTTGCCTCGCGAATCCGGAGAACGAGAATCCGGTAATCGGCCCGGGATCCTCCCCGGGCGACACCGCTCGCCAAACCCCTGTCGACCCCGCGCGCTGTCCGGAACCTCCGCCCCACCCGGCTGATCAAACCCCAGCTCGTCCGCCTGCCCGCGCGCGGCGGCGGCCCCATCCCTCAATCCCATCCCCCACGGAGAAACTCCCATGTCAACCGAAGCGAAATGCCCGTTCAACCATGGCGCCGCGCTGCCCACCGGCACGGCCAACAGCGACTGGTGGCCGAACCAGCTCAAGCTCGAGCTCCTGCACCAGCACTCGGCGAAGTCCAACCCGATGGACCCCGGCTTCAACTACGCGAAGGAATTCAAGGGCCTCGACTACGCGGGCCTGAAGCGGGACCTCGCGGCGCTCATGACCGACTCGCAGGACTGGTGGCCGGCGGACTTCGGGCACTACGGCCCGCTGTTCATCCGCATGGCCTGGCACAGCGCCGGCACGTACCGCACCGGTGACGGCCGCGGCGGCGGCGGCCGGGGCCAGCAGCGCTTCGCCCCGCTCAACAGCTGGCCGGACAACGGCAACCTCGACAAGGCGCGCCGCCTGCTCTGGCCGATCAAGCGGAAGTACGGCCGCAAGATCTCCTGGGCCGACCTGATGATCCTCGCGGGCAACGTCGCCCTCGAGACGATGGGCTTCAAGACCTTCGGCTTCGCGGGCGGCCGCGAGGATGTCTGGGAGCCCGACCAGGACGTCTACTGGGGCATCGAGCGAAAGTGGCTCGACGACAAGCGCTACTCCGGCGAGCGCAATCTCGAGAATCCGCTCGCGGCCGTGCAGATGGGCCTGATCTACGTGAACCCCGAGGGCCCGAACGGCAACCCCGACCCGCTCGCTGCGGCGAAGGACATCCGCGAGACGTTCGCGCGCATGGCGATGAACGACGAGGAGACGGTGGCCCTCATCGCGGGCGGCCACACCTTCGGCAAGACCCACGGCGCGGCGCCGGCGTCCCATGTCGGACCCGAGCCCGAGGCGGCCGGCCTCGAGGAGCAGGGCTTCGGCTGGAAGAACAGCCACGGCTCGGGCAAGGGCGGCGACGCGATCACGTCCGGCTTGGAGCTCACCTGGACCACCACTCCCACCAAGTGGAGCAATAATTTCTTCTGGAATCTGTTCGGCTACGAGTGGGAGCTCACCAAGAGCCCGGCCGGGGCCCACCAGTGGAAGCCGAAGCACGGCGCTGGCGCCAACACGGTGCCCGACGCGCACGACCGCTCGAAGCGGCACGCGCCCATGATGCTGACCACCGACCTCGCGCTGCGCTTCGACCCGGCCTATGAGAAGATCTCGCGCCGGTTCCTTGAGAACCCCGACCAGTTCGCCGACGCGTTTGCACGGGCCTGGTTCAAGCTCACCCACCGCGACATGGGTCCGCGGGCGCGCTACCTCGGGCCCGAGGTGCCGGCCGAGGTGCTCCTCTGGCAGGACCCGATTCCCGCGGTCAACCATCCGCTCGTCGACGCGAAGGACATCGCCGCGCTGAAGGCGAAGATCCTCGCGACCGGCCTGTCCGCATCGGAGCTCGTGGCCACCGCGTGGGCGTCGGCGTCAACCTTCCGCGGCTCCGACAAGCGCGGCGGCGCCAACGGCGCCCGCCTGCGCCTCTCGCCGCAACGGTACTGGGAGTGCAACCAGCCGACGCAGCTTGCCAAGGTCCTCGACGCCCTGGAGGGCGTGCAGAAGTCCTTCAACGCCACCGCCGCCGGCGGCAAGAAAGTCTCCCTCGCGGACCTCATCGTCCTCGGCGGCGGCGCCGCGCTCGAGCAGGCCGCGAAACAGGGCGGCCACGAGATCACCGTGCCCTTCACGCCGGGCCGCATGGACGCGTCGCAGGAGCAGACCGACGTCGAGTCGATCAGCGTGCTGGAGCCCATCGCGGACGGATTCCGGAATTACCAGAAATCCCGCTACCGGATCCCGGCCGAAGCGCTGCTCGTCGACAAGGCGCAGCTCCTGACCCTCACCGCGCCGGAGATGACCGTGCTGGTGGGCGGCCTGCGCGTGCTGAAGACGAACGTCGGAGACACCGCGCACGGCGTGTTCACCACGCGACCGGGCGCGCTGACCAACGACTTCTTTGTGAACCTGCTCGACATGGCGACGGAGTGGAAGGCGGTCTCGAAGGAAGCCGAGCTGTTCGAGGGCCGCGACCGCATGACGGGCGCGGTCAAGTGGACCGGCACCCGGGTTGACCTGGTGTTTGGCTCCGACTCGCGCCTCCGCGCCCTGGCCGAAGTCTACGCGAGCGCCGATGCGCAGGGGAAATTCCTCCACGACTTCGTCGCGGCCTGGACCAAGGTGATGAACCTCGACCGGTTCGAGCTGGCGTAGGGCGGCGGAGGCCGCCCGTTGAA
>CAZUQB010000198.1:0-5141 GCA_964622405.1 uncultured Opitutaceae bacterium
GAAAACCCGGCACGTCCGTCAAAGTTACAGGAAAACACGCGGGCCCGAGAACCACCCCAAGCCGAAGCAGTTGCGGGCCCTGCGGGGTGAGGGCACCCCGCCCACATCGAGGGGAACCAGCAATCCAACATCGAACGTCCGATGCTCGCCGAGGATTCAGCACGAATACCGGGTCGTCGTCCACCCGTGCGGCGATGCTTCGGCCGCAGGCCGAAGCATCGCCGCGCGATCTGCCGTCATCCCGGCCGCTTCCGCGAAATCCGCGGTCAAGGTCGCTCCGACCGCGAACCCATTCGGAGTCCAGCCATGCGGGGTGAGGGCACCCGCCTACATTCTTTTCACCAACTTCGATGTCGGCGAAGCAGCAAGGAAACCAGTTCAGCCCGCGCCGCCGCCGGCGGCGTTCGAGGCGGGCTTGAGGGCGCTGCGCAAACTGGCCGTGAGGTAATCGCGGTTCATCCGCGCGATGAAGTCATGGCTGATGGACTTCGGGCAGGCCGCGCTGCACTCGTACTGGTTGGTGCAGTTGCCGAAGCCGAGTTCGTCCATCTTGCCGACCATCGCGAGCACGCGCTGGTCGCGCTCCGGCTGGCCCTGCGGCAGCAGGCCGAGCTGCGAGACTTTCGCCGCGACAAAGAGCATGGCCGAGGCGTTCTTGCAGGCGGCGACGCACGCGCCGCAGCCGATGCACGCCGCGGCGTCCATCGCGAGGTCCGCGTCGGGTTTCGGCACCGGGATCGAGTTGGCGTCGGGCGCTGCGCCCGTGCGCACGCTGATGAAGCCGCCGGCCTGGATGATCTGGTCAAACGCGGAGCGATCAACGACGAGGTCCTTGACCAGCGGAAAGGCGCGGGCGCGGAACGGCTCGACGACGACCACGTCGCCGTCCTTGAAACTGCGCATGTACGTCTGGCAGGTGGCGATGCCGTGACCCGGGCCGTGCGGCTTGCCATTGATGGTGCAGGAGCACGTGCCGCAGATGCCCTCGCGGCAGTCGTGTGCGAACGCGATCGGCTCCTCGCCCTGCTTGGTGAGCTCGTCGTTCACGACGTCGAGCATCTCCAGGAACGACATGTTCGAGTTCAGGTTCTTGGCCGGGTAGTCAACAAAGCGGCCCGGCGCCGTCGGCCCGGCCTGCCGCCACACGCGAAGAGTGATGCTGAGGGACTTGGAAGTGGAGTCTGCAACCATGGGAAGATTGGGTCGAGAAGACGAGGGGTCGAGGAGTCGAAAGGTAAGCGCAGAACTAGCCCGAGAGGGGGCGCGGAAACGGGGTCTTGGCCCGCGCGATCCGGAGCGAACGATTCAGGGCATTGAGCTGGGCCGAGACCTCGGCGGTGAGATCGAGCAGCGTATCGCGCGCGGACGGAGCAAGCAGGTTGGTATCCGTGGCAACATGGAGCAATGACGCCACCTCCATCGCCGAGCCGTACGCCATTTCGAGGAAGTGCGCAAAATCACGATCCGAGTTGCGGCCGCTGCCCTCGGCGATGTTCGCCGAGACAGAAACCGCCGCCCGCCGAAGCTGGCTGGTCAGCCCAAAGCGTTCGTCGCCCGGAAATCCCTGGGTGCCCAAATAGACCTCGCCAGCCAGCCGTCGGGCCGAATGCCAGACCGTGAGCTTCTCAAAGCGAAACCGGGGCTTCACCGGCCCCTCGACTGTTCGACTCCTCGACTCCTCGATCATGGCCTTATTTGTAGTTCCGCACGCTCATCTTCACGAACTCGTAGTTGAGCGGCTCCGTGTTGCGCAGGGGGGCGCGGTCGGGGCCCTGGTATTCCCAGGCGGCCACATGGCCGAAGTTGGCGTCGTCGCGTTTGCACTCGCCGTCCGGGTACTGGTACTCCTCGCGGAAGTGGCCGCCGCAGCTCTCCTCGCGCTTCAACGCGTCGAGGCACAGCAGCTCGCCGAACTCCAGGAAGTCGGCCACGCGGCCGGCCTGCTCGAGCGACTGGTTCATCGTCTCGGCGGATCCCGGGACGTTCACGTTCGCCCAGAATTCCTCGCGGAGCGCCGGAATGAGCTTGAGCGCCTCCTCCAGGCCGGCGCGGGTGCGCGCCATGCCGCAATGCTCCCACATGATCTTGCCCAGGCGCTTGTGGAAATGGCTCACAGGCTCCTTGCCCTTCGTCGTCAGGAGACGGTCGGTCAGCGAGCGGACGTTCTCCTCCGCCCCACGGAACTCGGCCGAGTCCACCGACGGACGCGAGCCCGGCTTCTGCGAGGCGAGATAGTCACCGATGGTGTACGGGATGACGAAGTAGCCATCCGCGAGGCCCTGCATGAGGGCCGACGCGCCGAGGCGGTTCGCGCCGTGGTCGGAGAAGTTCGCCTCACCCAGGACAAATAGGCCGGGGAGGTTCGACATGAGGTTATAGTCCACCCACAGCCCGCCCATCGTGTAGTGCACGGCGGGATAGATGCGCATCGGCACCTGATAGGCGTTCTCCGCGGTGATCTCGTGGTAGATGTCGAAGAGATTGCCGTAGCGCTCGCGCACGCCGTTTTCGCTGAGACGCTTGATCGCGTCGGCGAAGTCGAGGTACACGCCAAGGCCGCTCTCGCCCACCCCGCGGCCCTCGTCGCACACGCGCTTGGCGGCGCGCGACGCGACGTCGCGCGGGCAGAGGTTGCCGAAGCTCGGGTAGATGCGCTCGAGATAGTAGTCCCGGTCCTCCTCGGCGATCGACGCCGGCGGCTTGAGCCGGTCCTCCTTGCGCTTCGGCACCCAGATGCGGCCGTCGTTGCGGAGCGACTCCGACATGAGCGTGAGCTTCGACTGGTAGTCGCCGGTCACCGGAATGCACGTCGGGTGGATCTGCGTGTAGCACGGGTTGGCCATGCAGGCGCCGCGCTTGTAGGCGCGCCAGATCGCCGTGACGTTCGAGCCGCGGGCGTAGGTGGAGAGATTGAAGACGTTGCCGTAGCCGCCGGTGGCGAGCACGACGGCGTCGGCCGCATGGCGCGAGATCTCGCCGGTGACGAGGTCGCGGACGATGATGCCCTTCGCCTGGCCGTCGACGACGACGAGGTCGAGCATCTCGCTGTTGGTGTGGAGCTCGACGGCGCCGGCCCCGACCATGCGCGAGAGCGCGGAGTACGCGCCGAGCAGCAGCTGCTGGCCGGTCTGGCCGCGGGCGTAGAACGTGCGGCTCACCTGCGCGCCGCCGAACGAGCGGTTGGCGAGCAGGCCGCCGTACTCGCGGGCGAACGGCACGCCCTGCGCGACGCACTGGTCGATGATGTTGACGGACACCTCGGCGAGCCGGTGGACGTTCGCCTCGCGGGAGCGGTAGTCGCCGCCCTTGATGGTGTCGTAGAACAGCCGGTACACCGAGTCGCCGTCGTTCTGGTAATTCTTCGCGGCGTTGATGCCGCCCTGCGCGGCGATGGAGTGCGCGCGCCGCGGGCTGTCGTGAAAGACGAAGCTCTTCACCTTGTAGCCCAGCTCGGCGAGGGTCGCCGCCGCCGAGGAGCCGGCCAGGCCGGCGCCGACGACGATGACCTCGTACTTCCGCTTGTTGGCCGGGTTGACGAGCTTGATGTCGGCCTTGTGCTTGCGCCACTTGTCAGCGAGCGGGCCGGAGGGAACCTTGGAGTCGAGTTTGGCCATGACGGAAAAACCTTAGTGGGTGGAGACCGCCTGGACGGCCGCGCCGGGCGCGTGGACCTTGCCGAGCAGGATCGCGCCGGGGATGGCGGCGTTGGCGAGGAAGTAGACGATGCAGAACGCGATCGCGACGCGGCGCAGGCCGCCGGCCCATTTCGCCGAGCGCCAGCCGAGCGACTGGAACATGCTGTCGAACCCGTGGAGGAGGTGGATGCTCAGCAGGCCGACCGCCACGAGATAGAAGAGGGAGACCAGCGGATGCTGGAAGCCGCGCACCACCATCGTGTACACGTCGAGCACCTCCGCGCCCTCGTGCACCACCGGGAAGCCCGCGACCTTGTAGTCGGAGGTCATTGTGTAGTGCGGCAGGTTCTCCTTGAATGAGGCCGACTGCGCCGAGCCGATCGTGAAGTGCGCGAGATGGTAGAGGAGGAACGCCAGCACCACCACGCCCGTCCAGCGCATGAAACGCGACGCCAGCGTCGCCTGGATCGTGTGCGCCACGCCGTACGCCGTGCCGCGCGCCGCGCGGTTCTCCAGCGTCAGCACCGTGGCCGCCCAGATGTGGATCGCCGCGGTGGCCAGCAGGACCAGGCGCGCCGCCCAGAGCAGCGGGCCGAGGCCGTGCAGGAACGCGCCGTAGCCGTTGATGTGGTCCGGGTGCTGGAAGATCTGCAGGTTTCCGACCAGATGGCCGATGACGAAACCGATGAGGATCACGCCTGTGACCGCCATGAGGAACTTCCGCCCAACGGAGGAGCTAAACAGTCGACCGACGAGGTTCATTACAGAATCGCGAAGATTGGTGGGGTGAAGGGTCGCGAAAACCTCGGATAGGGCCGCCGGGATGTAAAGTTTATCGGCGGGCCAGAACCCGACCGACTGGCCTTATTAGCGAGCCTAACCCGGACCGTCGTCATAAGAATTCCCGATGACCATTTGAGCCAGTAGTACAGGGATTTGGCCCGGGAAACCGCTAATTGGATTTCACCAAGGGTGAAATCTTGCTCTGGCAGCGGCAGCAGATTGCCGCCGCTGGTGTGGTCGGGGCCCGCTGATCGCAGGCCGGTGGTTCAGGTCATCGAATGGCTCCGGGGGCAGAGCTGGGACTAGACTCGCGCCCCGTTTTTTTCGTCCCTGAAGTAGACAGTTGCTTCCAGCCCACCGAACCAGCCGCCCGCGATCAGCGGGCCCGAACACGCCGCGAGGCCATCAGCCGCCGCCGCTGAAGATCGATTTCACCGTTGGCGAAATCGAATTAGCGGTTTCCCGCCGACTCCCCAGCCGGTTACTTCGCGAGCGGCTTCAGCAACGCGAACTTGCCGCTCGGCGCCGGGGCAATCACCCGACGGCGGAATGCGTTCACGCGCGTGCCCGGGCCCAGCAATGCCGCGATCGCCGTCTCGAGCTCGGCGTGCGGCATCAGGTCGTTCGCCACGTAGTGAAAGTCCCAGCGCTGCTCCGCCGTCTGCACCAGCGAGTAGTGCCAGCACGCGAAATTCGCCGGCAGCACCGCGTCGATGTCGGTCG
>CAZUQB010000199.1:0-5137 GCA_964622405.1 uncultured Opitutaceae bacterium
ACGTGGTCACGATCGAGATCGAGGGCATCGGCCGGCTCACCAACCCGGTCGAGCTGGAGCCCCGCGGCTGAGCCACCGCGACGATCACCATGGGTGCGACCCTGCGAGCCGAGGTCTTCCACGCCGTCCGCGCGCGCCTGGGCGAGGGCCCGGTGTGGCACGCCCGGCGGGGCACGCTCTGGTGGATCGACATCCTCGGCCGGAAGTTCCTCGAGTCCGACCTGACCGGCCGCGCCCCCCGCGAGCTGGCGTGCGCCCAGATGATCGGCGCCGTCGTGCCGACCCGGGGCGGCGGCCTCGTGGCGGCCCTGCGCGACGGCATCCACACGGTCGACCCCGGGAGCGGGGCGACGCGGCGGATCGCCGAGGCGCCGGGGCATGACCCGCGCCATTTCCGCTTCAACGACGGCAAGGTCGATCCGCGCGGCCGCTTCTGGGCCGGCACGCTGGCCCTTGACGACCGGCCCGGCCAGTCGCGGCTCTACCGTTTCGACGCCGACGCCAGCGCGCACGTGATGCGCGAGGGCGTGACGATTTCGAACGGCCTTGCGTGGACCAGCGACACGCGGACCCTCTACTACGTGGATTCGCCGACGCGGGTCGTGCAGGCGTTCGAGTGCGACGTGGATCGTGGCACCCTCGGCCCGCCGCGCGTTGCGATCCAGCTGGGCGACGCGGACGGCTGGCCGGACGGCTGTTGCCTCGACGAGGAGGACTGCCTCTGGCTCGCCCACTGGGGCGCGTCGAAAGTCACCCGCTGGGAACCCCGGTCGGGGCGCCTGCTGCAGACCGTGACCTTGCCCGTGTCCAACGTCACCTCGTGCGCGTTCGGCGGCCCGCGGCTGGACCAGCTCTACATCACGTCGGCGGTGGACGAGGCCCGGGCCGCCGCGGAGCCGGAGGCCGGCTTCCTGTTTCGCGTCGATCCCGGGGTGCGCGGTCCCGCTCTGCCCGTGTACGCGGGCGCCTGAGCCGGTGCGCCGCGCCCGACCCTCCCTTGAACCCGTAACCCCACCCAGCTCCATGCCTGCCGCCCGCTCGCCCCTGCCTTACGTCGACACCAAGCCCCAGGGCTCGGCCGACTTCTATTATGCGGTGAACGCGACCTTCCGCTTCATCCTCCAGCGCCTCGGTCGCGACGCCTGGCGCAGCTACCTCGAGGAGATGGGCCGCGGCTACTTCGCCCCGGTCAACCAGCAGTGGGCGCAGGGCGGCCTGGCGGCCGTGGCCGACTACTGGCGGGCGTTCTTTGCCGCGGAGCCCGGCGCCGACGTCGAGGTCCGCCAGCTGGCCGACCGCGTCGAGATCCAGGTCCGCACCTGCCCGGCGATCGCGCATCTGCGGGCCGGCGGGCGCGAGATCGTGAAGGAGTATTGCGAGCACTGCCACCTGCTGGGCTCGGCCCGGGCGCAGGCGGCGGGCCTCACCATGCGGCTGCGGGGCGGGGACGGCAGCTGCCTGCACACCTACGCGCGGGCCGACGCGAAGCTGCCGCCGCAGGCGCCGGCGGAGATCAAGGAGGTGCGGTCATGATCGGGTGCTACGATTTCTGCGGCCACTACGAGTGGAGCTTCGGCTGGTTCGAGCGCGTCGGCGGCCACGCCCTCGTGCGCGATTACTGGAACGAGGCGATCAACCACGACAGCCAGCGCCACGCGCGCGACCTCATCCGGCGCGAGGGCATCCCCGGGATGCTGAAGTACTGGGGGCACACCCTGACGGAGGAGTCGCCGAGCCTGGGTTTCCACATCTCGCACGGCGCGGACGTGTTCCGGATCGACTTCCACGACTGTCCGTCGCGCGGCTTCCTGCTGCGCAACGGCCTGAAGAGCTACCGCGACTACTGCGACCACTGCATGGGCTGGACCGGCCCGATGCTCGCGGAGGCCGGCTACGTGGTGGACCACGAGCACAGCCACCAGGGCCAGTGCTGGTGGGAGATCCGGCCGCAGAGCGCGGCCGGGCCGCATGCGCCGGTCGGCTCCGTGGCGGGCCCGAAGGACGTGCGGCTCCGCCCCGAGTGGCCCAAGGACCCGCGCCAGCTGGACCGGTACACGAAGGCCTCCGACCCGGACGCCAAGATGCCCAACCCCTGACCGCCGCCGCCATGCCGCCGCCCTCGCGCGAACTCTGGCTCTTCGCCACGCTGTGGTCGCTGCGGCAGTACCCGACCGCGGACCGCGAGTGGACCTGGGCGCGTAAGTTTGCGGCGATCCGGCGGGCGGGCTTCGACGGCGTGTTTGCGCCGCCGGCGCCGGCGCTCGCGGAGCGCGGGCGGCTGCGCTATCTCGCGGTGACCAGCCTCGGCGTGGACGACGCGCCGGACCCGGCGTTCGCGGCGGCGCGGGCGCTGGGCGCGGTGGCGATTGACGTCCAGCTGGGCGACTACGACACGCCCCGGCCCGCGGCGGTGCGGCTGGCGCGCCGCATCGCGGCGACGGCGCGACGGCATCGGCTGCCGTTCGCGATCGAGACCCACCGCGACACCTACACCGAGACCCCCGAGGCCACCCTGGCGCTGGCGCGCGATTTCCGGCGGCAGACCGGGACGCCGCTGCCGCTGTGCCTCGACCACTCGCATTTTGCCGTCGTGCGCCACCTGCCGCCCGGGCAGCTCTGGGAGCGCCTGCGGGAGCCGGCGGAACTCCTGCGCGCCGCGCGGCAATTCCACCTCCGGCCGTTCAACGGCCACCACTGCCAGCTCCCGGCGCTCACGCCGCGGGGCGAGCGCACGCCGGAATACCGCGACTGGCTCGGCTACGCCGGCAGCCTGCTCGCGCACGAGCGGGCGCGCCGCACGCGGGCGCCGCTGCTCGTCGTCGTCGAGCTGGGCCACGCGGCGCCGGCCTACGGTCTGAGCGGCTTTCCCGACACCTGGCGTGACGCCGTGGCGGTCGGCCGCGACCTGCGGCGCCTGTGGCGGCGACTCCCATGAATTCCCTCATCGCAGGAAAACCGGTGGGCGGCGTTAGCCTCGGCTGTGCCACCTTTGGTCGTGAGATCGACGAGGCCGCGTCGCGCGAGCTGATGGACTACGCACTTGAGCGCGGCGTGACGCTCTTCGACACGGCCGCGGCGTACAGCGCGGGCGGCTCGGAGCAGATTGTCGGCCGGTGGCTCGCCGACCGCCGGCCGGCGCGGCTGGTGGTGGCGACCAAGCTGCTGCCCCCGTACGACCCGGCGAAACTGGCGGAGCAGCTCTCCGCCAGCCTGCAGCGCCTGGGCCTCGAGTCCGTCGACCTGCTGTACCTCCATCACTGGCATGCGACGGTTGAGCTCCCGGAGACGCTGGAGGCGCTTGACCAGCTGGTCCGTTCCGGCCGGGTGCGCGCGCTGGGCGCGAGCAACTTCGACGCGGCCCGGCTCGAGGCGGCGCTCGCGCGCCAGGCCGGCATGAACCTGGCGCGCTTTGAGGTGGTCCAGAACAACCACAACTTTGCCGTGAGCGACCTCACCCCGGAATTTCTGGCGTTGTGCGCGGCCCATCGGATCACGGTGGTGACCTACAGCCCGCTGGGCGCCGGGTTCCTGACGGGCAAGCACCGCGACGGCGTGGCGGCCGGTTCGCGGTTCGCGATCGTGCCGGGTCACCAGGACATCTACTTCAAGGAGGCGCCGCGGCGCCGGCTCGCCGAGTTGGAGGCAGTCGCGGCCCGCCACGGGCGCGGGTTGGCCGAGCTGGCGCTGGCCTGGGTGCTGCGCACCCCCGGCGTCGACACGGTCCTGATCGGCGGTCGCGGCCGGAAACACCTGGACCAGGCGTTCGCCGCGCAGGCGTTGCATGATCCGGCGGTGCTGGCAGACTTGGGCCGAACCTGAGCCATGCCGCGCCGCGGTCCGAGTCGCGCAGCTGCGTTGCCCGCCGGACGAATTCCCCCGGACGAGTCCGGCGTGCGCCCGTGGTGGCGCTCGAAGGGCGGTCAGCTGACCGAGTACCTGCGGCAGGCGATCCGGGACGGCCAACTCGTCGAGCCGCTGCCGGGCATGCGCCGCTGGTGCCAGCAGCTTGGGGTGGGCCGCCGCACGCTCGCGGCGGCGGTGCGTGAACTACACCGCGCCGGTTGGCTTGTGGTGCACCCGCGCGGGGTCCGGATTGCAGCGGGAAAGGTCCGGGCGCCGGCCGGGCCGCTGCCGGGTCCGCGCGTCGTCCGCCTTCTGCTGCACGGCGCGTACGGACCGACCATTCACGGCTATCTCGAGACGATCAGCTCCTTCCAGGAGCAATTGCGCGTGCGCGGCCTCGAGTTCAAGTGGGAACTGTGTTCGCCCGCCCGCCTGCGCGAAATCGCGCGGAAACCGGCGGCGGGGCCCGAGGTGCTCGTCCTGGCATCGGTGCCGCCCGCCTACCAGCGGCTCTTCGCCGCCGCCGGCCGGCCCGCCATCGTGCTGGGTGAAGTCGGGCCGGGCATCGGCCTGCCGTTCGTGAACGTCGACCAGCCGGCCGCGGTCCGGCACGCAACGTTCCGCCTGCTGCAGGGCGGGTGCCGGGAGATCCTGCTCGTCCACATCCACGCCGAGGCCGCGGGCCTGCGCAGCGCGCGCGCCGCGCTGGAGGCGGCCTGCGCCGCGTGGCGGCCGGCCCGGGTCGCGCCGCGGACCGTCGCGGTCGCACTGACCCCGCCCGCGCTGCGCGCGACGGTCCGGCGGCTGGCCGCGAGCGTCCGGGGCCGCACCGGCATCATCGTGCTCGCGCCGGTGCCGGTCAGCCTGGTGGTCACCGCGCTGTGGCGCGCCGGGGTGGCGGTGCCCGCGCAGGCGGAGGTGGTGGCGCTGCTGCACTCACCGGAGGCGGTGAAGCTCGAGCCGCCGCCGGCGCACTACCCGTCGCCGGTCCGGCAGCTCGTGCGCCACCTGACGGAGGCGGCCGTGCGGTATTTCGACACGGGCCGCCTGCCGGCGATGGCCAAGACGCTGCCGACCGAGCTCAGCAGGACCGACTGACCGGCGCGGTCACGACGTGACCGCGATGCCCCGCTTCTCCAGCTGGGACTTGAGGCTGGCCTTGTAGCGGGCGAACGCCTCCTCGTCGCGGACGGTGGAGGCGCCGAAGCAGAAGGTCGCGATGGCGCGCCGGTGCCGGGCCGTGCGGTTGACGTCGGTCCAGTGGATGGTCGCGCTGGAGTGGGCGACGGCGTCG
>CAZUQB010000200.1:0-5132 GCA_964622405.1 uncultured Opitutaceae bacterium
CCGATGTCGCGATCCTGAGCGGCAGCGGCATCGCGGAGGACGGCATCTACAACTCGCACGCACTGATCGTGGATATCCAGCGCGCGATGATCGCCGGTGCCGCAAAGGTCATTTTCTGTTTCGACCACAGCAAGTTTGGCCGGCGTTCGCCGTTCTTCCTCACGGATTTCTCCGGTGTGGACGTGATTGTCACCGACGACCAGGCGCCAGCCGACCTGGTGGCCGCGCTCCGCACCAAGGGACTGGAAGTCGTCATCGCTCCGTCGCGGCGCGATGCCGAACTGAAAGTCGGCAGTTGAAGGTTGGACGGCCGATCCACCCGAGACTCATCACCTGCCTTCAACCGCTCCCCTCCCCCGTCCGCATGTCTCTCCCTCAACCTTCAACCCTCAACTTTCAACTCTGCCCATGAGTCTGGTTGAACAGGTCCGGCAGGCTGGCGTCGTGGGCGCCGGCGGCGGCGGCTTTCCGACCCACGTGAAACTCGCGGCGAAGGCCGACACGGTCATCGCCAACGGCGCCGAGTGCGAGCCGCTGCTCCACAAGGACGCCGCGGTCATGGAGCGCCAGGCCGTCGAAATGATCCGCGGCATGCAGCTCGCGATGGAGGCGGTCGGCGCGCAGACCGGCATCGTCGGCATCAAGGCCAAGAACAAGCACGCCGTCAGCGCCGTCCAGGCCGCGTGCAAGGACACCGCGGTGAAGGTTCACCTGCTCGGCGACTATTATCCGGCGGGCGACGAGTACGACCTGGTCCACGAGGCCACCGGCCGCCTGATCCCGCCCGGCGGCATTCCGCTGAATGTCGGCGTGGTCGTCTGCAACGTGGAGACGTTCGTGAACATCGCCGCCGCGGCCGAGGGCCGGCCCGTGACCGAGAAGACCCTCACCGTCGCCGGCGCCGTGCGCGAGCCGAAGACGATCACCGTGCCGCTCGGCACCAGCCTGCGCGAGTGCATCGCCGCGGCCGGCGGCTCGACCGTGCCGCATCCCGTGCTCGCGATCGGCGGCATGATGATGGGCGAGCACACCGATGATCTGGACCGCCCCGTGGGCAAGACCACCGGCGGCGTCATCGTGCTCGACCGCAGCCACCACGTGATGGAGCGCAAGTTCAAGCCCGCGAAGGAGCGCAACGCCATCGGCAAGTCCGCCTGCGACCAGTGCCGTTACTGCACCGAGCTCTGCCCGCGCTACCTGCTCGGCTACGCGGTCGAGCCGCATCAGGTGATGCGCAGCCTCGCGTTCACCTCGACGGGCGCCGCGCATTTCAACGAGTGGGCCGCCATGTGCTGCTCGTGCGGCCTGTGCACCCTTTTCGCCTGCCCCGAGGAACTCTACCCGAAGGAGGCCTGCGACCAGTCGAAGGCCGAGCTGCGCCAGGCCAACCAGAAATACGCCGGCCCGACCACGGTGAAGCCGCACCCGCTGCGCGACGGGCGCCGCACGCCCATCAAGGCCCTGATGAAGAAGCTCAACATCGGGCAGTACGATCATCCCGCGCATTGGGAGCCCACCGCCGTGAAGCCGGGCCGCGTTGCCCTTCCGCTGAAGCAGAGTGCCGGCGCCCCCAGCCAGCCGCTCGTCCGCGCCGGTGAGACCGTCGCTGCCGGCCAGGCCGTCGGCGGCATCCCGGACAAGTCGCTCGGCGCCATGGTCCACGCGCCGTTCGCGGCCACCGTCGCCGAGGTCACGGCCACCCACATCATTCTCAACCGCAGCTGACGCCCACCATGACAGAAAAATCCATCGGTTTGGTCGAACTCTCCAGTGTCGTGGCCGGCTTCCTGGTCGCCGACGCCGCGCTCAAGGCCGGCACCGTGCGCCTCGTGCTGTCCCGCTCCATCTGCTCGGGCAAGTACATGGTCCTGATCGCCGGCGACCCGTCCGCCGTGCAGAGCGCCATCGCCGCCGCGTGCGCGGCGGCCAACGGCTGCCTGATCGACAGTTTCGTCATCACGAACATCCATCCCGACGTGATCCTGGCCCTCGGCCGCACCTCCGCCGCCCCGCCGTCGGGAGCGCTCGGCATCCTCGAGTCGTTCAACGTCGCGACGCTAATCAAGGCGGCCGACGCCTGCGCGAAGAGCGCGCCGATCCAGCTGCTCGAGGTCCGCGTCGCGATGGCGCTGGGCGGCAAGGCGTTCGTGACGCTGACCGGCGACGTCGCCGCGGTGCAGACGGCGGTGAAGGCCGGCCGCGAGATCATCGCCGACGCCGGCGTGCTCGTGAACGCCGCCGTGATCAGCCGCCCGCACCCGGACGTCTACCGCGAAGTGATCTGAGACCGCGCCGCTGGCGCGGCGGAGTTCGGGATTCGAAATTCGGAATTCGGTCGGATCCCGAGCCGCAGGCAGACCGGACCAAGCGGTATCCCACGCCGCTCGAATCCCGAATTTCGAATCCCGAATGCCGAACGTCGTGCTCGAGCCCGCTGCGCGGGCTAGAGAACGACGTTGTCGATCAACCGCACTTCGTCGATCCAGGCGGCGAGGGCGAGCATCGTGCGGCCGGGAACAACCTCGCGCATGACCTCCATGGTGGAGTTGTCCACGATCGCGATGTAGATGATCCGCACGCGGCGGTGCTGGCTGAGGATGTGCGTGGCCTCGGCGATCAGGCGGTCGGGGTTCCGCACGCCGGACTCGGCCATCTCCTTCACCTTCCGAAGCGCCTTGCTCAGCGCCAGCGCCTCCTGGCGCTGGCTCGGGGTGAACTCGCGGTTGCGCACGCCGGCCGCCAGGCCGTCGGCCTCGCGCACCGTCGGCACCACCACGATCTCGACCCCGAAGTGGAGGTCGCCCGCCATCTTCCGCACCACCGCCGCGCGCTGCGCCGTCTTCTGGCCGTAGAATGCGAAGTCCGGGTGGATGATGTTGAAGAACTTCGCCATCATCGTCGTCACGCCCCGGAAATGAGTCGGGCGCGAGGGCCCGCAGAGCGCCCGGCTCGTCTGGTCCTCCGTGACATACGTCGAGTAGCCGCGCGGGTACATCTCGTCGGCCGACGGCGCAAACACCACGTGGGCCCCGCAGGCCTCGCAGAGCTTCAGGTCCTCGGCGAAGCTCCGCGGATAGTTCGCGATCACCTCGTTCGGGCCGAACTGGAGCGGGTTGACGAAGATCGCGACGATCACGACGTCGGCCCGCTCCACCGCCGCGCGGATCAGCGCCTCCTGGCCCGCGTGCAGCGCGCCCATGGTGGGAACGAGGGCGAGGGACTTGCCCTCGGACTTCAGCTGCGCGGCCACGGACCGCATTTCCGAGATCGACTCGATTTTCTGCATGGGGCGGAGGGAACTCCCCGCACTATGACCGGGAACCGCGGTGCTTTAAAGTTGAAAGAGGCGGGCGCAACCGGATTTACGGGCTTTTGCGGCGCGGCCGAACTCCAGGTTCGCCGCGGATTGCGCGAATACTCGCGGATGAACGGGCAAACGCCGGGTCAATCCCGATGCCCAAGCCGGCCTGCGGGCTGCGCCGCACCAGGCACGGTCCGCCAGAATGTGTCCCTCTCATCCGCGCGCATTCGCGCGATCCGCGGCGGATCGAAACGGAGAGCCCGCCCGTAGGCCACAAAACCGGTTGCTTCGCCGGGCCGGTTCCCCCAATGAGACGGGCTCCCCTTTCCCGACATGATTCGCATCAACGAACACTACACCAAGCTCAAGGCCTCCTACCTCTTCGCCGACATCGCCAAGCGCGTGAGCGCGTATGTCGCCGCCAACCCGTCGAAGCCCGTGATCCGGCTCGGCATCGGCGACGTCACCGAGCCCCTCCCGCCCGTCTGCATCGAGGCGATGCACGCTGCGACCGACGAGATGGCGAAGCGCGAGACCTTCAAGGGCTACGGCCCGGAGCAGGGCTACGCCTTCCTGCGCGAGGCGGTGGTGCAGCACGAGTTCGCCCCGCGCGGCTGCCACGTGGAGGCCGACGAGGTGTTCATTTCCGACGGCTCGAAGTGCGACTGCGGCAACATCCAGGAAATCTTCTCGAACGACATCCGCCTCGCGATTCCCGACCCGGTCTACCCGGTCTACGTCGATACCAATGTCATGGCCGGCCGCACTGGCGCCAACGTCGACGGCCGCTACCCGGGCGTGACCTACCTCGACTCGACCCCGGCCAACGGCTACGTCCCGGCCATCCCGTCGACGCCGGCCGACCTCATTTACCTCTGCTTCCCGAACAACCCGACCGGCGCGGTGGCCACGAAGGCGCAGCTCGCGGCGTGGGTGGCGTACGCGAAGCAACACCAGGCGATCATCCTCTTCGACGCCGCGTACGAGTCCTACATCCGCGACCCGCAGATCCCGCACAGCATCTATGAGATTCCCGGGGCGCGCGACGTGGCCATCGAGTTTCGCAGCTACTCCAAGATCGCCGGCTTCACCGGCACGCGCTGCGCCTACACCGTCGTGCCGAAGACCCTGAAGGCATTCGACGCGAAGGGCCAGGAGCACTCGGTGCACGCGCTCTGGAACCGCCGCCACACGACGAAGTTCAACGGCGTCGCCTACCCGATCCAGAAGGCCGCCGCCGCGATCTACACCGACGCCGGCAAGGCGCAGACCAAGGCGCTGACGGATTTCTACCTCGGCAACGCGAAGCTGATCCGCGAGGCGGTGAAGGGCCTCGGCCTCACCTGCGTCGGCGGCGACAACGCGCCGTACATCTGGGTGAACACGGGCCGCGATTCCTGGGAGTTCTTCGACCTGCTCCTGAACAAGGCCCAGGTCGTCTGCACCCCGGGTGCCGGCTTCGGCAAGTGCGGCGAGGGCCACGTGCGCATCAGCGCCTTCAACTCCCGCGCCAACGTCGAGCAGGCCCTCGCCCGCATCGCGGCCGCGCTGAAGTAAGCCGCCCGCGACGGGCGGCGGAGTTCGAAAATCGAAATTCGGAATTCGGAATTTGGAATTCGGGCTAGCGGAGGCGTCTCGGTCCGAGCCTCTTCACACCCGGCTCGGTCACAAATTTCGAATTTCGGATTCCGAATCTCGCTGTTCGACCTCTGGCTTCCTGTCACCTGCCCCCCTGAGACCTGTCACCTGCCGCCGCCGCGGCGGCCCTACGGTTTTTGCACCGTGGCGAGCAGCGCGACGATGCGGTCGCCGAACACATCGACGGCCTCGC
>CAZUQB010000201.1:0-5095 GCA_964622405.1 uncultured Opitutaceae bacterium
GAGAGTTCGCCCAGCGCCCCGCGACCCGAGCACACGCACGGGCGCCCGTGGGCGAGGCTCTCGATCACGGGTAGGCCGAAGCCCTCGGCAATCGACGGGTACACCGTGAAGGCGCACTCCGCGTACGCCGCCGCGAGCGCCTCGTCCGTCAGCGCGCCGTCGAAGCGGATGGGCCGTCCCGCGGCCTGCAACGCCCGCAGGCGCTCGTGCGCCCGGCGCCCGGTCTCGGCCTGCACGCCGCCCGCGAGGCGCAGCGTGAAGCTCGCGCCGCCCGCCCAGAGCCGCTCGCACGCTTCCAGCAGTGCGACGTGATTCTTGCGGCCCTCGAGCGTGCCGACCGACAGCACGACCGGTGTCGCCGGCGCGGGTCCGACCGCGGCCGTCTGGAACGGATCGACGCCGAGGGGAATCGCCACGACCGGCGGCAGTCGGACCGCCCCGGCCCACTGCCAATAGTCGACCAACGCCGCCCGCGAATCCTCCGACACCGCGGCAACGCCGTCGAAGCGGAGTAGTTCGCTGAGGTAGGCCGGGAAGCGCGTCACCGTGCCCGCGGGCGACAACTCCGGGTAGCGGAGCGCAATGGCGTCGTGGAAGATCGCCACCCGGGGAAAGGCCTTCGGGAGCTGGGCTGCCACCGCGGGGGAAAAGATCTCCGCCGTCAGGAAGCCCGCGGACTCGCCCGGCAGCTCGACTGTTGCGCCCGTCCAGCGGCGGAAGCGTCCCCGCAGGCGGGCGGACAGCGGCCATCTGGCGCCGCGCTTCGCGCCCGGCGTCTCCGCGGCGAGGTTCGCGCGCTCCCAGGCATCGAGCGGTCGCCACGTGCCCTGGTGCGGGTCGTGCGTGACCGGCACCGCGCCGTCGCCCAGCTCGCGCAGGAGCGAGCGCACCACGCGCTGCACGCCCGTGCGCGCCCGGGTATGGCTGGTGTGCGAGACGTCGAAGAGCAGGGCGGGCATGGCGCGCGGGATTTCTCTCACGACTCGGGCCGCGGCATAAAGCGGAAACACCGCGTCACGGCGCCTCCTCCTCCAGCCGCCAGAACTCGACGCCGCCCTCACGGCCCACTACCCGCCACGGGCCGCCGAACCGCCCCTTGAGCGGGCCTTGCTCGAAGGGGAACAGCGCCGCGTAGAGCGGACGGTGGTGCGCGGCGGCCGCCCGGCGGAGCAGCGCGAACTGCGCGGGCGTGATCTGGTCCCAGCGCACGATGGGCTGGGTGTTGTAGAACGTGATCGTCCCGCTGAGCTGCATGGACAGGACGACCGCATCCGCCGGCAGGTGGTCGCGCATCCACCGCGCGGCGACCCAGTAGGTGCGTTCGCCGCTGCGAATATCGGTCAGGTGGAGCTCGTCGGCGAGGGCCAGCTGGAACGATACGGTGCCGAGCACGACGAGCGCCGGGGCGAACCGGCGACCGGCCGGCGGCAGGGACTGGGCGAGCCGTTGGGCGGCGAGCAAGGCGGCGAGGATGACCGCAGGGAACGCCGGCAGCAGGAAGCGGAGGTAGCCCCAGCTTTCGCCGGCGCAGAAGTAGGGAGTGTAGAACGCGAGGAACGCCCCGATCCATGCGAGCAGCGCCACCGCGAGGGTTCGCCGGCACGGCCACAGCCAGGCCAGGCCGAGCACCGCGAGCAGCACGACCGGCCAGGAAAGCACCTTGGGCACCCACGCCGCGAAGAAGGCGAGATTGCCGGCGACGAACTCGCGGCCGAACGCCGACCACAGTTCGCTGCCGCCCTGGCTGTAGCCGGTCTGGAGCGCGCCGCCGTAGAGCGTGACGTTGTACCAGCCGAGGAAGACCGCCGCCGGCAGGCCGCCGAGCACGAAGGCGATCCACGCGCGCGGCGTGCGCGGCAGCAGCACGGCCAGCGGCGCCACCGCGAGCAGGCTGGTGGGTCGCACCAGCACGGCGATCCCGAGCGCGGCCCCGGCGGCCACGGCCCAGCGCGGGTGGTCGGCCGCGCGCAGGGCCGCCACCATGGCGGCGAGGATCCAGGTCGTCGCCACGCAGTCGCTCAGCGGCTGCAGGGCGTGGAAGATCCAGATGGGACAGCACCCCAGCAGGGCGACGGCGACCGCCGCCCAGCCGCTGCCGAGGCCGACGCGGCGGGCGAGACGGAAGAACAGGAGGCCGGCGACGATCGCGGTGAGGGCGTTGACGACCCGCGCGGTCTTCTCGAAGCCGACGAACCACGCGCCGACGACGTAATGCAGCGGCAGGCCGACCGGGTAGGTGGGGACCATCTCGGTCTGGCCGGGCTTCACCGCGTAGCCGAGGGGCTGGTGGAAAAAATAAATCCAGTCCGGCGGCTCGAGCCCGGGCACGGTGCGGACCGAGTCGGCGAGCCGGCCGGAGGCCAGCAGGCGGGCGCTGTTGAGGTAGCCCGAGGAATCGGCCCCGCCGGCGTAGGGGGCGCCGTCCTGGTAGATGAACCAGCCGTAGCCGAGCAGGGCGGCGGCCAGCACGAGGCCAGCCAGCGGGAACCGGGCGGGGCGGGGGGCGGGCGGGGCTGAATCCATTCTTGCGTCGATGCCGAGGAGAGAGAGCCTTTTTTGCTCTCGTGGCCAATCTCAGACTTCTCCTCCAGCGACTTTCGGGCAAGGCGATTGGGCCGGCGTACCTGC
This sequence comes from uncultured Opitutaceae bacterium, assembly GCA_964622405.1. GTDB lineage: Bacteria > Verrucomicrobiota > Verrucomicrobiia > Opitutales > Opitutaceae > Opi-474. The sequence goes on from CAZUQB010000201.1 coordinate 2,629, forward strand.
TCACCGTGGTGGGTTTTCTCTGGATGTGCGCGCAGTTTCACCTGCCGGGCAAGGGCTTCACCTACCTCGTGATGTTCGGCGACAAGGAAAACGCCCGCTTCATCCCCGAGCTGAAGGCGGTCAATCATTACGAGCTCCAGAGCTCCGCGGGCTACGACGGCGCCTACTACGCGCAGCTCGCGATGCAGCCCCACCTGTCGACCAAGTCCCTCCGGGTCGCCGTCGACAACCTCGCCTACCGTGCGCGCCGCATGCTGTTTTCCTGGACCGCCTACGGGCTGGCCCTCGGCAACCCGGAGCGGGCGCTGCAGATCTTCTCCGTGCAGAACATCGCGTGCTGGGTCCTGCTGGCCGCGCTGCTGTTGCGCTGGTTTCCCGCGACCTCGTGGGAAAACTTCTTCCGCTGGTTCGCCGTGCTGTGCAGCTACGGCCTGTTCTTCAGCGTGCGCGGCTCGCTGGTGGACGGGCCCAGCCTGCTGCTGATCGCGGCCGGGATCGCGCTGCTCGAGTCGGGCCGTCCCTGGTGGTCCGCCGCCGTGCTCGGCGTGGCCGGGCTCGGCAAGGAGACCAACGTCCTCGGCGCCGCGGCCTTCGCGCGGCCCGAGGCGAACACGATGCGCGCCTGGCTGAAGGTCGCGCTCCGCGGCGCGATCGTCCTGCTGCCCATCCTCGTCTGGATCGCGGTGCTGCGGAGCTGGCTCGGGCCCAGCGACGACCTCGGCATCCGGAACTTCACCTGGCCGCTCGTCGAGTACGGCCGCAAGTGGCTCGACACGATCTCGGACCTGATCGCCGACGGCTGGGACTCGTTCGCGTTTTCGAGCCTGCTGATGCTCATCGCGCTGACGGTGCAGTTCCTGTTCTTCGCCTTCCGGCGCGACTGGACCAGCCCGTGGTGGCGCGTCGCGGCGGTGTATTCGGTCATGATGATTTTCCTGGGCGAGGCCGTGTGGGAGGGCTACCCGGGCGCGGCGTCGCGCGTGCTCCTGCCGATGACTCTTGCGTTCAACATCCTCCTGCCGCGCGGCCGCCGCTGGTGGCTGATTTTCCTGCTGGGCAACGCGACGGTGTTCGCGTCGTGGGACCTGATGAAGGCGCCGGGCCGCGAGAGCTTCGTGGTCGAGGGCGACCTGAAGCTGCAGTTCGTCCCGGCCACCGGGCGCTCGGTCGAGGCGGTGTTCGACGAGAAATGGTATCCGCCCGAGCGGTCGCGCCTCGAGTTCTGGCGCTGGTGCAGCGGTCCGTCGACCGTGATCCTGCGCAACCCGCAACCGTTTCCCCTCGTGGTGAACGTCAGCTTCGGCATCCGCGCGAAGGACGCGCGCAAGGTGGGGCTGTGGGAAGGCGACCACGCCCGCTGGGAGCGCCTGCTGGCGCCGGGTGAGCGTCGCGAGGTCCGCGTGCGCGGCCTGCGGCTCGAGCCGGGCGACACGGTGTGGCGCTTCGAGACGAACTCGCCGGGCAAGTACCCGGATTCCGACGACCGGCGGCGGCTGGCGTTCAGCCTGCGCGACCTCACGATCGAGATCGTCGGCCGCGCCGACCGGCCGGTGAAACCGTAACGGAGACGGCGCGCCATGCCGGGCAAATTCCAGTTCCTCGGGCGGTGGACCTCCGGTCGTCGCGTGCTGGAGGAGGAAAACGCCCGGCTGCGCGCCAACCTCGCGGAGGCTTCGCGGCGCCTGGAGGCTTGGGGGAAGTTCTTCCCGCCGGGCCACTACTATTCGCCGCTGCCGGACCAGGCGGAAATCGACCGCGCCTTGGCCCGCGGCGGGATCGGTCCGCCGTTTGCCGGGATCGACCTGAACGAGGCGGGGCAGTGGGAGCGACTCGAGCGGTTCGTCGGGCATTACCGGTCCCAGCCGTTTCCGGCCGACCCGGTCGCCGGACGTCGGTTCCACCTGCGCAATCCCTCCTACGGCCCGTACGACGCCATCATGCTTCACGCGATGCTGGCCGAGGCGCGGCCGCGGCGGGTGATCGAGGTCGGCTCGGGCTACAGCTCGGCGGCGATGCTCGATGCCGACGAGCATGCGCTCGGCGGGCGGACGGCCTTCACGTTCATTGATCCCGATCCGACGCGACTCCTGGCCCTGCTGCGTCCGGGCGACGCGGAGCGGGTGACGCTGCTCGCGCGCGCGGTGCAGGACCTGCCGCTGGCGACCTTCCAGGAGCTCGAGGCGAACGACGTGCTGTTCATCGACTCATCGCACGTGAGCAAGGTCGGCAGCGACGTGAACTGGATCTTCTTCAATATCCTGCCGGTGCTGGCGCCCGGGGTGCTGATCCACTTTCACGACATCACGGGCATCCTGGAGTATCCGCCGGACCAGATCATGGGCCGGGCGTGGAACGAGCAATACCTCCTGCGCGCGTTCCTCATGCACAACCGCGCCTACCGCATCGAGCTCTTCACGAGCTGGCTGATGAACACGCGAAAGCCCTGGTTCGAGCAGCACATGCCGCT
>CAZUQB010000202.1:0-5071 GCA_964622405.1 uncultured Opitutaceae bacterium
GGGTCCACGCGCGTGGCGCGGCGGGCCGGGATGAGGGTGGCGATGAACGCGACCACAATGAGCAGCACGCTCACGGCGGTGTAGGTGAGCGGGTCGCGCGGGCTGACCTGGAAGAGGAAGTTGTTGATGCTCTCCTCGGCGACGAGGCTGAACGCGATCGCGATGCCGAGCCCGAGCACGAGGCCCCAGACGAGCTGCCACGCGCCCTGCTTCATCACCATCCCGAGGATCGTGCGGTGATCGGCGCCGAGGGCCATGCGGATGCCGAACTCCTGGGTCCGCTGGTTGACCGCGAACGACATGACGCCGTAGAGGCCGGCCGACGCGAGGATCACGGCGATCGCGCCGAAGACGCCGAACATCACCACGATCACCTGGTTCTGCCCGATGAAACCGAGGATGTTCGTCTTGGGCGTGGCCACGAAGTAGAGGGGAAGGTTCGGGTCGACGCGGTTCACCGCGGCCCGCAGGCTCGTGGCGAAGCTCTCGGGCCGGACGGCGCCGCGCAGCTTCACGATCACGGTCGCGAACTGCATGCCGTTCACCACGGGCTCGTTGTTGCCGAACGGCACGGCCGTGAACGGCACGTAGTAGCCCGCGTTGTCGTTCTGGTTGTTGAACGGCCCGAGCATGCGGACGTCGGTCACCACGCCCACGATCGTGCGCCACGGGTTGAACTGGGTGCCGTTGTTGGTCACGGAGCGGATCCGGCGGCCGAGCGGGCTCTCGTTGCCAAAGTGCTTCCGGGCGAAGGTCGCGTTCACGATCGCCACCGGCTGTTTCACGTCATTGTCGGCCATGGTGAAGTCGCGGCCCTCCAGCAGGCGCTGGCCCAGGGTGGCGAAGTACCCGTCGGTCACGTTCTCGACGTTGGTGACCGCGCGGTCCTTGTCGTCCTTGTACTGCTTGCCCTCGATCTCCACGGGACCCGCCCCGGAGAACACCATCTGGAACCGGTTGGAGAGGGCGGCCGACTCGATCGCGGAGTTCGCGCGGAGCTCGCGGAGCAGCTTCTCGTGGAAGACGACCCGCGACTCGTTGGTGGGATAGTCGCCCTCCATGAGGCCCATGCGGGCCGTGAGCACGCCGCCCGTGTCGTAGCCGTAGTCGAGGTTCTGCTGCCGGATGATGGTCTGCAGCTCGAGCAGGGAGGCGATGAGCAGGACGCAGGTCACGACGATCTGGATCACGACCAGGCCCTTGGAGATGAGGTTGACGAAGCGGCCGGTATTGCCGCGGCCGCCCTCCTTCAGCACCTCGCACGCGCTGGCCCGCGAGGACATCAGGGCGGGGAGGAGGCCGGACATCACGGCGGACAGGACCGTCGCGAGGACGACAAAGATAAGCACCGGTCGGTCGAGCGTGAAGGTCATCCACGCGGGCGGCGGGTTGGTGTTCGCGCGGACGGCGGTGTCGACCCAGTCGATCGCCCAGACCGCCATCGCGACCCCGACGACGGCGCCGATCGTGCACAGGAGGAGGCTCTCGGTGAGCATCTGGCAGACGAGCCGGGCGCGGGTGGCGCCGAGCGAGGAGCGGATGGCCAGCTCCTTGGCGCGCAGCGTGGCGCGCGCGAACTGCATGTTCATCACGTTGAAGCACGCGATCAGCAGCACGCCGGCGCAGAACACCAGCATCGTGTAGAGGAGCCCCGCCAGCTGTCCCCCGGTGAACGAGTCAAGCAGCGGGCGCACCCAGCCGAGGCTGTAGATCTTGTTCTCGGGGTAGGCCTGGGAGAAGCGCTTTGCGATCGTGGTCATCTCGACGTTCGCCTGCTCGATCGTGACCCCGGCCTTCAGGCGCCCGATGACCTGGACGGTGTTGATGCCGCGGTCGTTCCGCGGCTTCACGGGGAACTCGGTGTTCACCGGGAGCCAGAGCTGCTCGTTGCCCGGGAACGAGAACTTCGGCGGCATGACGCCGATGACGGTGCCGGCGCGGCCGTTGACCCGGACCGACTGGCCGATCACCCGCGGATCGCCGCCAAAGTCGCGCTTCCAGAGCGCATCGCTGAGGATGATGTTCTTGGTGATGCCGGGCTGGTCGTCCTCGGCGACAAAGTCGCGCCCGATCGCGGGCTGCACGCCGAGCACGCGGAAGAAGTCCCAGGTCACGTAGGCGCCCTGGAGGCGCTGCGGCACGCCGTTGTTGGTGAGGTTCACCGTCGAGCCGTTGAGGAACGCGGCGAAACCGTCGTAGGACTTCACCTCGCGCTTGAGTTCCGCGAAGTCGGCGGTCGTGACCTGCGCGTTGAAGTTGTTCGGCTGGAAGTTGGTCGGGTCGACGAGCAGGACGTCGACCAGCTGCTCGGCGTGCGGGAACGAAAAGCCGCGCAGCAACACGCCGTTGATGACGGCGAACTGGGTGGTGACGGCGCAGATGCCGAGCGCCAGCACGCCGGCGGCGAGCGCGCAGAAGCTCTTTTCCTTGATCAGCACCCGCAGGCCGATGCGGACGTCCTGGAGAAAATTCGAGAGCATGGGAGGGAAGTGACGACGAGGGTGAACCGGAGGGGAAGCGCCGAGTGGCGAATCGAGGGTGGGAGCGGATGAATGGCGGGATCTGGGCGGTGGGACGGGATGGGATAGAGACCGCGTCGTCCCGGCCCGCGTCACTCCGCGCGCAGCGCGGTGACCGGATTCACCTTCGTGGCCCGGCGGGCCGGCAGGTAGCAGGCGAGGAGGGCGGCGCCGGCGAGGAGCGCGGCGCTGCCGAGGAGGGCGTAGGGATCGGACGGGCTGACCTCGTAGAGCATGCCGGCCAGCAGGCGGCCGACGCCGAGGGACAGCGCGAGGCCGATCGCCACGGCGAGCAGGGTCTGCAGCGCGCCCTGTTTCATCACGAGGCCGAACACGTCGCGCGGGTGGGCGCCAAGCGCCATGCGAATGCCGATCTCGCGGGTGCGGCGGGCGACGGCGTAGGCCTTCACGCCGTAGACGCCGACCACGGCCAGCACGAGGGCGATGGCGCCAAAGGTGCCGAAAAGAATGGCGCCGAGGCGCACGACCCATAGCCCGATGCTCCGGTTGACGAGCGTGGCGTAGGTCGAGAGCTGGATCAGCGGGAGATCCGGGTCCAGCTGGCGCAGCGTCGCGCGGACGGTCGGCAGCATGGCGGCGGTGACGGCCTCGTCGCGGCTCGCCAGCCGCACGTGCACGAACATGTTGCTGTTGAAAGCCTGCGCGAACGGGACGTAGAGCCGGCCCATGTCGCGGGCGCTGATCGGGTCGTGGCGGTGGGGGGCGCAGATGCCGACGATCTCCATCTCACCCGAGGAGCCGTCGGTGGGCGGCTGGGTGAACCGGATGCGCTGGCCCAGGGCGTTGCCCTTCGGGAAGAGCCGGTCGGCGAGCAGCGTGTCGACGATGGCGACGCGGGGCGCGGCCTGGTCGGCCGCCTCGTTGCGGGTGAAGTCGCGGCCGCGGAGCAGGCGGACGCCGATCGAGTCGAAATACCCCGGGGTCGTCGCGCTGTAGAGGCTGTTGAAGCCCGGAGTCGGGGCGTTCGGGTCGGCCTTCGCGACCGGCGCTTCCGTGGCGGGCATCACGCGCGCGGTGTTGGTGAGATTGCCGTACGGCAGCATGGTGCTGGCCCCGACGACCTGGACGCCGGGGAGCGACTGCAGGCGGTCGATCACGGTGAACAGCGAGCGCTTCACGTCGGCGGCCGGGGTGCTGGCGAGGGAATAGTCGAATTCGCCGACGACGCAGCCGCTGGCGTCGAAGCCCGGGCTGATCCCGCCGGCCTTGAGCGCGCCACGCAGGAACAGGCCCGCGCTGAACAGCAGCGCGAGGGACAGGGCGATCTGGGCCATGACGAGGCAGTGGCGCGGCGCGAAGAACCGCGTCAGGCGCCCCGCGGCGGTCGGCTCGCCGCCCTGCTGCTTCAGGTCGTGGACGAGGTCGACGTTCGACGCGCGCAGCGCCGGCCCGAGGGAGAAGAGCAGCGTCGCGAGGAGGCAGAACGCAAAGGTGAAGGCCAGCACCGCCGCGTCGGGCTGCATGTGGATCACGAGCGAGAAGTTCATCGAGCTGAACAGCCCCGAGATCGACTGGATGAGCAGGTCGTTGGCCCAGAGGCTGACCAGCAGGCCGAGGGTGCCGCCGGCGAGGGCGAGGAGCAGGCCCTCGGCGAGGAGCTGGCGGATGATGCGCCAGCGGGTCGCGCCGAGCGCGAGGCGGAGCGCGATCTCCTTGGAGCGGGCGGCGCCGCGGGCGAGCAGCATGTTCGCCAGGTTGATGCTCGCGATCACGAGCACGCAGCCCGCCATGCTGAACAGGCCGACCGTGAGGAAGGTCGTGGAGCCGTCATTGGACGGCGACGTGCTGATGCTGAACCGCGACGGCTTCTCGGCCTGCAGCTCGCGGGTGCCGGAGCTGTCGGGCGGCTGGATGGCCGTGAGGCGCTGGGCGAGGGCCGGCAGCCGCGGGGTGAGGGTTTCCAGGGTCACCCCCGGCGCGAGCCGCGCCACGAGGTTGAGCGTGTAGTTCTTCGGGTTGGCGAGGTCGGGCAGGCCGCCGCCGTCGCTGAACGCGGCGCTGAACCGGGCGAAGACGCCGAGCGGCACCCAGAGGTCGGGCGCCAGGATGGCGTTGAGCCCCGAGAAGCCCTCCCGCGTCACGCCGATCACCGTGAACGGCAGGCCGTTCACGCGCAGGGTGCTGCCGAGGAAGTCGGGCCGGCCGCCCATGCGCTGCCAGAACGAGTAGCTCGTCACGATCACCGTGACGTTGGCATTCGGCCGGCACTCCTCCGCGGTGTAGAACCGGCCGAGGGCGGGCGTGGTGCCCATCATGGAGAAGAAATTCTCCGAGGTGAAGAACGCGAAGCTGCGCCGGATGCCCTCGTCGCGGCCGACGCCCGCGAGGGAGTACTGGACGGCGGCGACGTCGGCGAAGGTGTCCTTCGCGGCGCGCAGCGTCTGGTACTCGGCGTGGGAGAACTGGCGGTAGTCGTGGCTGGCGCCCTGCTTGGCGGTGAAGAGATTGACGACCTCGTCGGGGCGCAGCGGCACCACGGGCTTGAAGACGACGCCGTTGAGCAGGGCGAAGACGGCGGAGTTCACGCCGAT
>CAZUQB010000203.1:0-5039 GCA_964622405.1 uncultured Opitutaceae bacterium
AGCGCGAATGGACGCGGATGGGTTCAGACAGTTCACCACACCACGGCCCGGCCCCAATCCGCGCTCATTCGCGCCATCCGCGGGAAAAGACTGCAGCGCTCAACACAGCAGCAAGCCGATGCCCTTCAAAAGCACAGGGCGAGTTCGATATCTCCGACGACAATCGTTCATCCTTCCGGCACGTCTCTCGTCGCGTGGCGACGCCGGTTTGGTGATCCCGAGGTTTCGGTCCTCCGCGGATGGCGCGAATGGACGCGGATATCAAGCCCGGGGCCGTGCGCCGGATCGGATTCGATCACCGGCTGACGTTGGCCAAGCTCGCATCCGCGCTCATTCGCGCCATCCGCGGAGAAGCACTGCAGCGCTCAGCACAGCAGCGAGCCGAAGTTCATGAAGTCGGCGCTGAAGCCCCCGGGGACGCCCTTGCAGATCACGCTCACGGCGTCGTGCGAGTGCAGCGACTCGAGGTGCGAGCAGGCGATCTGGAAATCCTTGATGCGCTTGTCGCCGTCGAACTCGCGGTACAGCAGCCGCGCCGCGTCCTCGACGAACTTCAGGTGCGCGCCGTTGAGCTCGGCGAACGCCTGCTCGTCCTCGCGCTTCACCATCACCTGCGTCTCCGTCTGCAGGGCGCGCAGGCAGTGCGCCTGCACGTCCTCGACCCAGATCTTCTTGCCCTCGGCCTCCTCGATCGTGATCCGCGCCTTGCTGCGCTGCGAGTGCGGGACGCCGTAGGTGCCGCGCCGGTCGCGGGCGTGCTCCGTCAGCTCCGCCGAGCACGGGCAGGCGGACGAGTACACGAAGTCAAAGTGGATGAACCGCCGGTAGGCACCGTCGCGGGTCATCACGCCCTCGAACGCCACCTCGTAATACTGCCAGCCCTCGAGCCCGCTGCGCAGGCTGGGCCGGAGCATCGGGTACGAGAACGCGACCTTCAGCCGCGCGGCCTTGCTGTCGACGCGCCGCAGGTAGGACTTGAGGATGCGGCCCATCCACTCGGCGGTCATGGAGCCGTGCTTGTGCTCGTAGAACGAGCGCATGATGCGGCTCATGTTGATGCCCTTGAGCTCGGCCTCGAGGGAAACGGTGCCGGTGACGCTGCTCTCGAGCGTGAGCGTGCGGCCCTCCTTGGTGCGGTACTTGAGCGGGAGCCGGAAATTGTGGATGCCGACCTGCTGGATCGGCACGTTGGCGCCCTGGATGGCGTCGTGCGCGGCCTCCATCATGTCGGGCAGCGTCGCGCGGTAGGCCGGCGGGGCGCGGAACTTCGCGTCGTAGCCGCGCTTGATGCGCGGGGGCGTGCCATCCGCGGAGCGGTGGAGATACATCGGCTTCTTCTTCATGTCGTTTTTTGGTGCGGGGCAGGCGGCCAGGCGGTTGGGACGATAACCGTAGTCCCGCGGGCGCGGGATTAGCTGGCTCAGGATTCCGGACCGAAATACTCGGCGTAGTTGCGCGGGGTCTCGTAGAGCCGCACGCAGTGCAGCGTGCCCGCCGTGATGTGCGGGGCGATTTCGTTCCAGAAGGCGATGACGAGGTTCTCGGTCGAGGGATTGATCCCGCGGAGGAACGGAACCTCCTCGTTGAGATTGCGGTGGTCGCAGGGGTCGACCACGGCGCGCTGGAGGATCCGCTTCAGCTCGCCGAGATCCATGACGTAGCCGGTCTCGGGATCCGGCTGGCCGCGGAGGGTGACCTCGAGGACGTAGTTGTGCCCGTGCCAGTGCGGGTTGGTGCACAGCCCGTACTTCGCCTCGTTCCACTTCTGGCTCTTCGCCGGGTTGTGCAGCCGGTGGGCCGAGTTGAAATGCACCTGCCGCGTGATGTACACGGTGCCGGTGAGCACGCGCGGGGCGCGACGGGCGGGAGAACGGCGGCGGGACGGCATGGAAGGAACCAAGGGAAGCAAAGGCGGAGGCGGCGTCAACTCGGGGAGCGCAATTGGGCGCCCACCAAGGCGAACGCCGAACCTCGAACGCCGAAACAATTTGTGTCATCATGCCCGCTCGGCCTGACTGGACCGCTGCCCCATGAACATCCGCAAGGCCTTGATCACCGCGGCGAATGCCCGCCAGCGCCAGCTGCCCCTGCAGGTCCTGATCGGCCCCGACGGCGAGGCCAAGTCCGCCCTCCGCCTCCTGCTCGAGGAAGCTGCCAGCGGCGGCGTGGAGGAGTTCTGCGTGGTCGTGTGCCCGGGTGACGAGGCCGCCTACGCCGAGGCGTGCGGGCCGCTCCGCCCCCGCGTCCGGTTCGCCGTCCAGGCCGAGGCCCGCGGTTACGGTCACGCCGTGCTCTGCGGCCGCGAGTTCTGCGGCCGCGAGCCATTTCTCCATCTGGTCGGCGACCATCTCGCCGTCTCCACCGGCGCCACCAGCTGCGCCCGGCAGCTGATCGACATCGCGGTCGCCGAGAACTCGCCCGTCTCGGCCGTCCAGCCCACGCGCGAAAATCTCCTCACGTCGTTCGGCGCCGTCGGCGGCAAGCTCGTCGGCCGCGACCTGCCGCTGTACCAGATCGAGGCCGTGCTCGAGAAGCCGACCCCGACGGTCGCGGAGCAGGAGCTGCTCGTGCCGGGCCTACGGGCCGGATTTTTCCTGTGCTTCTTCGGCATGCACGTGCTCGACGGCGACATCTTTGAGCTGCTCGAGCGTCAGGTGTCCGCCCAGCCCGACGGGCGGATCAGCCTCTCCCCCGCCCTCCATGCGCTCGCGGCGCAGCGGCGCTATCTCGCGTTCTCGGTCGCCGGCCAGCGGTACGACATCGGCGCGACCTACGGGCTGCTCTTCGCCCAGCTGGCCCTCGCGCTCGCCGGCAAGGACCGCGACGCCCTGCTGACGCAACTCGTCGAGCTGCTGGCGCAGCGGCCGAGGTAGGCGCGGGACGCGCCTGGTTGAAAGCTGAACGGTGAAAGCTGAGAGCCGACCCACCCTGACCGACCGCCCATGACCTCCGAGCCTTCCAGCGCTCAACGTCCCACCTCCCATGGCGCGACGGCCGCGCGCCTGGCCGACATCATCTCGGGTGGTTCGGCGTTGCGGGACCTCGCGGTCGACCAGTGGTGCGCGGGAAAGACGCTGGCGGAACTGCTCGCGGCGGCGGCGGAGCTCGAGGCCTACCGGAGGGAGGAGACCAACCTCTATCATCGGGTGCGGGCGCTGTTCTTCCTGAGCGCGCTGCACCGCTACCACCTGCCGGCGCGGGCCGACCTGCCGCGGTCGGGCCGGATCCCCCACGCCGGTTTCGCGCAGCTGCTCGAGCGCCGCTTCGAGGAGGCCATCGCCGAGTTCCATCGCGCGGTCGCGGCCCACGGACCCAGCGAGACCCTGTCGAGCGCCCTCGCGGCCGCCTACCAGGCGCTGGCGTTCCAGACGCTCGCCGACCAGGTGCGGCGCACCGTGCGGTCCACGCGCGGCAACGCCTGGATGTTCCGGCTTGGCCATCCGCTCGACCAGCCCCTGCGGGTGCGGCCGGAACTGCTGGCCCGCGCCGACCCCTCCGGCCCCTACCCGCTCCTCCGCGAGACCACGCCGGTGCGCATGGACCTCACCCATTGCGGGTGGAGCGACATTTTCTTCCTCGGGATGGACTTTCCGGAGGGTGCCCGGGTGCTCAACGTCTCGATCGACCTCGGCGTCCATGGCCGCGACACCCGGCCGCGCCCGCCGGTGGAAGCCTACTTCCGGGTCATCGACGAGCCGGTTATCCGCCTCGCGAGCGTCGACCTCGGCGCCGAGGCGCGGATCGAGTCGGTCGAGGAGATCTTCGACTTCGGCCGCGACTATCTCGGCCTGCTCAAGGCAGCCGTGATCGCCTCCGGCCTCGTGCCGCCGGGCATCGAGCGGTCGGGCACGCGCCTCTCGGACCTGCTGGCCCGCAGCTGCGGCGCGGGCCGCGGCTTCGAGCTGGTCAGCAACGTCAACCGCATCCCGAAGGGCTCGCGGCTCGCGGTGTCGACCAACCTCCTCGGCGCCCTGATCGCCGTCTGCATGCGGGCCACGCGCCAGATCGCCTCGCTCACCGGCCCGATGCAGGAGGGCGAGCGGCGGATCGTCGCAGCCCGGGCCATCCTCGGCGAGTGGCTCGGAGGCTCGGGCGGCGGCTGGCAGGACTCCGGCGGCCTGTGGCCGGGCCTCAAGCTGATCCAGGGCGTGCCGGCGCGGCCGGGTGACGCCGAGCACGGGATCAGCCGCGGCTGCCTGCTGCCGTCGCACACGCTGCTCGGGGCGGACCGCGTGCCGCCCGAGGCGCGGGCGCGGCTGGAGGCCTCGCTCGTGCTCGTGCACGGCGGCATGGCGCAGAATGTCGGGCCGATCCTCGAGATGGTCACCGAGAAGTACCTGCTGCGCGGCGCCGCCGAGTGGCAGGCCCGCCGGCAGGCGATCGCCACGCTCGACCGGATCCTGGAGCTGCTCAGCCGCGGGGACATCCGCGCGCTGGGCGCGGCGCTCACCGAGAACTTCACCGGGCCGCTGCAGACGATCATCCCGTGGGTCACGAACGCCTACACCGAGCGCCTGATCGCGGAGACCCGGCGGGAGTTCGGGGCCGACTTCTGGGGCTTCTGGATGCTCGGCGGCATGTCGGGCGGCGGCATGGGTTTCATCTTCGCCCCGGAGCGGCGCGCCGCGGCGCAGGCCCGGCTGCAGGAGATCATGCTGGCCGCCAAGCGCGACCTGCAGGCCGCCCTGCCCTTCGCGATGGACCCGGTCGTGTACGATTTCGCCGTCAACGAGCACGGCTCCGTGGCCGCGCTCCTCACGGACGCGGCGGCGCTCCTGCCGGTCGGCTATTACCGCCATGCGCTCCCGGCGCTGCTGCGACGCGAGGCCCGCGACCTCTCGCCGCGCGAGCGCACCGACCTCCAGCAGTTCACCCGGGCGGCCCGCGAGCAGCCCGAGTTCGCCGCGACGCTGCCGGCGCTGCTCGACCAGCTGCTGCCGACCGCCGGGTCGGACCAGGCGGCGGCGCGCGAGCTGGAGGCGCGGCTGGCGGCCAACGGCTTTGATCGCACCCAGCACGAGCAGATCCGCGCCGACCTG
>CAZUQB010000204.1:0-5033 GCA_964622405.1 uncultured Opitutaceae bacterium
TGTTGTAGACGCGCTCCTCGTCGAAGGTCGTGTCCTTGCCGTGCACGTGCACGACGTGGGGGGCGAACTCCTTGATGAACCGCACCGGGTCGATGCCCATGCGGATCAGGTGCGACGGGTCGAAGTTGATGCCGTAGTGCGGCGAGTTCATCTCCTTCAGGAAGGCGCGGTACGACTCGGGATTGCAGCACTGGGCGTTGCAGCCGGGCCAGCCCTCGACCGAGAGCTTGGTGTTCGTCGCCTTGAGGACGTCGCGCAGCTGGCCGTAGGTCTCGACCATGTGGCGGAACGTCTCGCGGCGCGGCAGCTTCTCGTCCTCGGCGAGCATCACGATGAAGAACAGCTTCGCCCCGGCGGCCGCGGCGGCCCGGATGTTCTGCTGGGCGAGCGCGACCGTGGCGCGGCGCTTGCCGGCGTCGGCCGAGAGCATCCCGGACCACTCGGGCCCGAAGAGGTCGATCGTGCCGACCGCGACGCCGCCTTGCCGCCAGGCGGCGATGTCGCCGACGTGGTTCGCCCAGAGGTCGGCACAGGCGAAGCCGTGGGCCGCGGCCCATTTCGCCGTGTCGGCGACGGGGACCTTGGCGAATTCGCCGGTGAGGCGGAGGCCGATGGCGAAGCCACCGGTGCGGGTGCGGGCGGGAGTGCTCATGGGAGTTTCGAGAAGACCTTCTGCATGGCGTCGAACATGCGCTTCGCGGCCTCGGCCGGCGGCAGCGCCCACAGCTCGTCGTTGAACATCTCGATCGCGTACTGGCCGCGGTAGCCGAGGCGCTCGAACCGGCCGAACAGCTCGACCAGGTCGTAGCAGCCGCGCGGGTCGCCCGGCAGCACGCGCGCCGTGTTGCAGTCCGTCACCTCCGCCGGCGTCGCCGGCATGTTGTCGACGTGCACGTGCTTGATCCAGCCGATCGTGTCGGCGGTGATGTGCTCCGTCTTGGTCGGGGTGCAGTGGAAGTGCGCGGGATCGAAGAGCACGCCGACGTTCGGGGCGCCCGAGCGCTTCGCGATCTCGATGATGGCGTGGAGCGTCTTGACCATGCCCCAGTTGAACTCGATCGCCAAGGTGATGCCGAGCGGGCGGATCCGGTCGGCGACGTTTTTCGCCGCGGCCGCCATCTTGCCGATGACGTCCGGCTCGTCCTTCGCCGCGGGCCAGTTGATGTAGTCGGTGCCGACGACCATCATGGTGCCGCCGAGGGCGGCGATCAGCTCCGCGTTCTTCACGTGCTCGTCATGGTTCGCGGCCCGCTCGGCGGGCTGGCCGAGGCCGACGAGGTTGAGGTTGAAGCCGCCGGACACGCGCAGGCCGTGACCCTCGATGATGGCGCGGGCCTGGGCGGGCGACATCCCGGCCTTCAGCTCGGGATGCAGCTGGCTCAGCGGCACCTCGATGGTGCGGAAGCCCGCGGAGGCGCATGCGGCGGCGACCTCCTCGAGCTTGGTGAATTTCAGCGAGACCGTGTTTAGGCCGAGGCGTTGGATGTTCATGGGTTGACGGAAAGGAGAGAATTGTGGGCAGGGTGCCCTCACCCTGCGCCGAATCTTCAAGGACCGAGGAAAGCGGGGTGAGGGCGCCCCGCCCACATGGGCTGGCGGAGACTAGAAGCTCAGCTTGATGCCGCCGCCCTTCTGCTGGAGGCGGAGGAAATCGCGGGCGATTTCCAGATCCTTGGTCGCGTCGGCCGCGGTGCAGAGCGGGGTGGGCTCGCCGGCGACGGCGCGCAGGAAGTTCGCGGCCTGGGAGCGCATCGCGTGCCACGGGGCGAAGACCGGCGTGATCGCCTTCGGGGTCTCGCCGCCGCCGAGATCCTCGAACACCGTAAGCTGGCCCGGGCGGTCGAGCACCATCGGTGCCGGCAGGTCGAGCTTGAGGTAGCCCTTGTCAAAGCCGACCAGGGCGGATTCCTGCCAGTCCTGCGTGGTGTGGTACGGCGCCATCTCAAGGATGCCGGAGACGCCGCTGGCCGAGCGCAGGCCAAAGTAGCGGCCGTTCGGGTCGGCGGCGGTGAGGGCGTAGTCCTCGCCGAGCAGGTAGCGGATGAGGTTGATCTGGTGGATGTAGAAATTCACCAGCGCGAAATTCTGCTGCGCCTCCTCCTTCGTGAAACCCTCGGGCGGCGGGTCGTTCTGGATCTCGGGATACTTCTCCTCCGTCGTGAGGCGGTTCGAGAACCCTTCGGCGTCCCACTTGCCCGGCGGCATCGTGACGCGGATGTAGCGGAGCTCGCCGAATTTTCCCGCGGCCTTCCACTCGCGGATCTTTTCGGCGGCGGCAACCGAGGCGAGGTCGCTGCGCTTGTGGTACGCGACGTAGATCGGCGCGCGGTGCTTGGCCGAGAGCTCCGTCATTCGCCGGCAGATCTCCACGCTGTGCGCGAGCGGCTTCTCGATCATGACCGGCTTGCCCTTCACGAGCACATCCGGGAGCAGGCCGCCGTGGATCCAGAACGGCTGGATCATCACGTAGGCGTCGACGTTCGCCTTCGCCAGAAGCTCATGATGGTCGTGGTAGACCTCCGGGATCCCGTGGCGCGTCCCCACCAGCGCCGCGAGCTGCGGTCGCAGCTCCGCGAGGGCGACGACCTCGCAGTTTGGGAGGGACAGGTAATTGCGCAGGTGCGCCATCTGGCCCATGTTGCCGGTACCGATGAAACCAAGGCGGATCTTTTTCATTGGGGAGAATCAGGCGGCGCGAGACATGGCTACGACATCTCGGCGCGGCGGGGATGCGGCGCGGTGCGGCGCAAGGCGGGGGTGAGGTGGGTCATGGCGGGGAGGAACCCCGGACGAAAGCGATGCGATCACAATGCCCGACCCGTTCCGGCGCCGCCAAGTACGGAGTTGGGAATTCGCGCGACGGAGAAAGAAATTTCAGCCCGGATTCGTTCGCCCCGGGCGCCGCACGTGACATGGTTTTAACTTTTGCGTGTCCCGCCCGGCCGGTTCAGGGTTGCCGTCTCGACGCATGACCCCCGCCCTATCCGAACGCCGGGCCCGCCTGGCCACCGCCCTCGCCCTGGATGACGCGCTGCTCCTGGTGGGCGCCGGCGAACCGGTGCCGCTGCCGGAGCGCTCCGACCAGCACTACCCGTTCCGCGCCCACGCCGAGTACTATTACCTCGCCGAGCTGGAATGCCCGGGCGGCGTCGTGGCCTTTGACCCGAAACAGGGGGTGCGCGACGGCTGGGTGTCGTTCGTGCCGGCGGTCACCGAGGGCGAGCGCGTGTGGGAAGGCCGCACCCAGCCGCCGGGCGAGCCGATCGCCGGGCTCGGCCCGTGGCTGGAATCCCGCCGCGGGCGCCCGATCGCCCAGCTCGGCGCCCCGGTGCGGGGCATTCAGGCGGATCCGGCGGCGACCCAACGCGTCGTGTCGCAGTTTCAGCATGCCCGCCGCAGGAAGGACGCGGCCGAACTCGCGCTCATCCGCCGCACCGCCGTCGCCACCGCTGCCGGCTTCGCCCGCCTGCAGACGGAGCTGCGCCCGGGTGTCACCGAACGCGCCCTGCAGATCGAGCTCGAAGCGGAGTTCTTCCGGCACGGCGCCACGCGCCCGGGTTACGACACCATCATCGGCACCGGCCCCAACGCCGCGGTGCTCCACTTCCCGCCGAGCCACCGCGCGGCGCGCGACGGCGAGTTCGTGCTCGTCGACGCCGGCGCGGAGATCGACCGCTACATGACGGACGTGACCCGCACCTACGTCGTGGGCCGGCCGACCGCGTTCCAGCGCGACCTCCACCAGGTCGTCCTGGAGGCCGAGCAGCACGCGCTCGCGCGCTGCGTCGTCGGCGCCGAGTGGCGCGAGCTGCACCTGGCGGCGGCCGTCGAGATGGTCGGCGGCCTCGTGGCCATGGGCGTCATGCGCGGCCGGCCGGAGTCGCTGGTCGAGCAGGACGCGCACACGCTGTTCTTCCCGCACGGGCTCGGTCACATGGTCGGGCTGGGCGTGCGCGACGGCAGCGGCCAGGAGCCGGGCCGCGCCAAGTCCAGCCGTCCCAGCCTCGCCACCCTGCGCCTGGACCTGCCGCTGCAGGCGGGCTACGTCGTGACGGTGGAGCCGGGCCTGTATTTCATCCCGCCGCTCCTGAACGACCCGGCGCGGCGCGAGCGTTACCGCGACTGCGTGAACTGGGCCCTGGCCGAGCAGCACCTCCACCTGGGCGGCGTGCGGATCGAGGACAACGTGCTCGTGACTGCCGGCGCGCCCGAGAACCTGACCGCGTCGATCCCGAAGACGCTGGGGTAGCCGCGGCTGCGCCGCGGCGGGATTCGGGATTCGGGATTCGGGACTTGGCTGGTGGAGCGCGTTGTCCCAACGCGCTGGCTCGCGCGGATTTCGAACTTCGAATCCCGAATTTCGAAAACTGCGCGCCGGTCCGCCGGCGCGCAGTTTTCCATGGACAACCGCCGCCTTCCCGCTCTCCCTAGGCGTCTTCCCATGGCCCAGTCCGAAACCCGCCACGTCACACCCGCCAGCCTAGCCGTCGACTTCGTGCTGGTGGCGCTGTTCTTCGCCTACATGTTCTCGGTGCTCGAGTCGCACGTCCCGTCGTCCGACCCGAAGATGATCCACCTGTGGTCGGCCTTGGGCTCGGCCTGCATGACCGGCGTGTTCTGGCTGGCGCTGCAGATGTTCCGGGTGGTCTTCAAGGCGCAGCGCGCCGCGGCGAAGAAATAAGGCCCGGGACCGTCCTCATCGGTCCAGCTTATCGGCCGGCACTCGGGTGCCGGCTTTTTTGTCGGCGGCGGGGTCCTACCCCGGTGGCCAGAGCGGGATACGGGAACGGAAAAGCCTGAAAATACAGCCGATCCGGACCGTCCGGAACCCGTCGGGTGGCCGCGGTTTAGCTGCGCGGCTGGAATAGTGGGTGTCCGCCGAGGCTGCGCGGTTGACAGGGCGGGAGGCCAATCTATCCAAAAAGGTCTCTGCGCACGCGCGCAGCA
This sequence comes from uncultured Opitutaceae bacterium, assembly GCA_964622405.1. Classification (GTDB taxonomy): domain Bacteria; phylum Verrucomicrobiota; class Verrucomicrobiia; order Opitutales; family Opitutaceae; genus Opi-474. Next base: position 4,948 of record CAZUQB010000204.1, read on the forward strand.
GGTTGTTTTTCCAATCCGAAATCCACCCATCCATGGCCGCTAAATCCAAAGTGAAAAAGTCCGCCGCGAAGGCGAAGTCCTCCGGC
>CAZUQB010000205.1:0-5011 GCA_964622405.1 uncultured Opitutaceae bacterium
ACGGCCACTGCAACCGGCTTAGCGTGCTTTATTTTCCGTTTTCTGAGGCGACCCCTGTTGGCGAACGCGCCGCCAGGCGCGCTGGAGCGGGCGTGGCACGCGCTGTGGCGCGCCGCCCAAGCGGCCCAGACGCCGGGAGGGGTCTGGTCCGCCGGCCTCGAACTTGGCCGCCATCTTTTCAACGAGGTCGCCAGGCTACTGTGAGGCGACCCAGTCAACCCAACAGGAACAAAAATGAAAATGATCCAAACGGACAAAGTGAACCGTGGCGCGGGCTTTCGCGTCGCTCTCGTGATTACGGTGGCGCTGCTCGGTGGCGCCGCCTTCGGCCAAAACACCGTCCAGCGCCAGGTGGACCCTACGCACGTCGACGTCACCAACGTCGGTCGCGAGGTGTCTGCAGCCACGAACCTCGAAAACACGCTTGCGGCCGACGGCGCGCGTGGGCCGCTTTCGGAGCGAGACCTTAAACACACCCTCCGAGCCGGTGACAGGCATCGGGAGCTGGGGAAGACGCAGGAATACAGGGCGCTCGCAGGAGCAGTCGTGGCGCTGCGCAAAGCGGGCAAAGTGGCAAATGCGTCCGCGGCATTTGAACGCATCCTCGGCGAGATGCGTAGCCCGCAGGAAATCGAGGCCTTCGTTGCCAAAGACAAGAGCGGAAGGGCCTTCGGGTTGGAGGAGCGCGCATTGGCCAAGCTTCGGCAGAAGACGCCGCACCCAGTGGCGGCGGCCGAACGGGAGCCCGTCGAGGTGCGCGCGATGCGATCCGAGCAAACGCGAGTCGAGCAAGAGCGCGAAAGCGAGTTTCAGGCCCTCCCGTGGGAAAAGAAAGTCGAGCGCGCGCGAAATGCTATCGAGCGAGAGGCGACGGTGGCGGCTCAATATCCCGACGCCAGCCCCGCACAAATCGAGCGCATGGCGCGCGGGGCCGAAGCGCTGGAGCGTGACCCCGATTCTGGGCGAAGGCTGGCTGCCGCCGTCGGCGAGGAACATGCAGTGCGCATCGCCGGCACCGTGACCAAAGAAACACTCGCGAAGTGTGCCGCTGACCCCAAGGCGGCTGCTCGCTTCGCCGTCGCACTGGAGACCATTGAGCCGCTTGCGGGGAAGAAGGCGAAGGCCACTGGGCGACAGGACCCGGTCGCAGCGAAAATGAATGAGGAGATCAAAGGGCGCCTCAAGGAGGCGGCCGAAGCGATCGAACGCGATTCCGCGCCCCCATCTTCCAAGGAGGCGCAGGCCCTTCGGCCGACGACAACGCCTGAGCCCGAACGAAACATCCAAAAAAGCAGGTAATGAAATACAAATTCTTCCCAACGACGGTGTCGGACTATTGCTCCACGCCCTGGCGCCGAGCCAAGCTCGATGGCCAGCTCAAGGCAGGCTTCGGGCTGCCCTTCACTCAGCTAAGTCTCCACCCCGAGCTCCTCTGGTCGCTCCTCAGTGAGGGGCGAATGAGCTTCGCCGTGTTCGAGGAAAAGGGAGCAGCGTCCACATTGGTGCCGGTCTTGCGGGCATGCGATGATCCACTCTTCTTCGCTATCGAGGTTGCTCCGCACCTGGGGCAGGTGGGCGAGGGGATCGCCGAGCAGTTTATCGAAACCGCACGTGCCCTGGGGGTTCATGACTCGTTGTTGTCATTGTCTCGGGCAAGGCGCCGCACGAAGTGCTCGGCAATAACGTGCTCGGCCATGTTCGAGGAGCAGCTTAACGACGCCCGTGTGACCCTCAAGAATTGCGTCGTGAAGTGGAATGCGGGAATTGCCGGCTTTCAGGTTGGTATCGGCGCCAGCTTCGAGGAGCCACTGGCAGTAGCCTACATTCCCCTGCGAGGCCGCACAAAGCAAAGGATACGAAAAGAGGTCCCCCTTTGCGTGCTTGTTGGGGTCGGCACCGGCTGCTATTAGGACTTTGATGACTTCGTCGCGATTCTTTCGGATCGCACTACAGAGCGCAGTTTCGGCATACTTGGTCTTCTTTGGTGATGGCAGGTGGTTCACATCGGCCCCGGCAGCGATTAGCTTGCGGACGCATTCGACGTGTCCGTATCGGCTGGCTGCCTGCAAAGGGGCCTCGTCGGCGATATCCGTCACGTTTGGGTCGGCCTTTGCCGCGAGCAAAGCCTCCAAATGCTCAATCCGCCCCAGCCGCGCCGAAATGAAGAGTGCGGTCCGACCATCGCCGTCCGAGTGGTTGATGTCCTCGGCCTTGGCCAACAAAACTTTGAACTTGGCGATCCCGTAACGGGCTGCATGCCCCGCTTCGAACACCGGACGCGGTTCCAAGTTCAAGAGGTCATCAAATGCGGCCACGAGCCAGCAACATCGGAAAATAAGGCGCTGACGCAACCCGGTTCCGAAGACGATAAGATTTCATGACCGCCAGATCGGTTTAGCTCCGCCTGAATTTCTGTGTAGCGCTTGCGCAGGACTTTCTTCACTTGGGACTGGCTGTCACCCAGAAAACGGGTAGCGGGCGGCTTGGTTCCCACTACGCAAAATTTCTTCCGGGATGGAGAAATCTGGTGTGCGTGCTGGTGTCCAATCCTGCTTTTCGACACCGACAAGATTCGCAACTCCTGATTCTCAGAGGCGCTGCAATTTGGAGATGCAGGGCAGAATCAAGATCTACGCTTCCCGGCACTCATTTGGCTTTGAGCAGATCAAACCGGCGGCGCTGTTCGTCCAACGCTAAATCGGCGAGCGGCAACAGTTGGTTGAGACTGAAGCGCCGCACCGCGCGTTCCGTGGTGAGATTGAGCAGGTGCGCTTGGATTTCGTCAGCGAGCAATAGCAACTTCAGGAGCTGGGTGACCGAGGCCGGGGAAAGATTTTCTTCCTTGGCCAATTGGAGACGTTTGAGGCCCGGTTCGTTGTCCAGTCGGCGCTGCCAAGCGCGCGCCCGGTGAATCGCGTGCTGCGCCGGCTTGATCGGGGCTGCGGGTTGGCGGCGGCGCACACCGAGTTCACAGGGGAAGGGCGTCACAATCCGGACCGGCACCGCACTGCCGGCCGAACCGAGCGAGACGTCGAGCGCGAGGGAAAGCGGGCGCCGCGGAGCACGAGCCACCGTGTCGCGTTGCTCGATCACCAGCCGTTCCTCCATGCCTTCGATGAGGCGCTCGATCCGCAGCTTGAGCCGCAATTCCAAGGTCCGCGTGCCCGGTGGCTGATCGGCAGCCGGTTTTGCGGGGCGCACTTCGACGCGAACCAAGAAGAGGGTCACCAAGTCGCGCTGCTGGTCTTGGGCAAGCTGGGGAAACAATTCCGCAAAGCGGGCGAGCGATTGGCGGATACGTTCGGCATCATGTCCGCCTTGCTCGCACTCCGCGAGTTCCGCCTGAATACGCTCACGTTCAACCATGAGACGCTGGCGGGCGACTTGCAGGCTCTCGGCTTCCTCGCGCAGAGCGTCGGTCAACGCCGCCACGCCGCCTTGGGCGATGGCTTTCGCGCAATTGCGGATCTTCGTGCCGTTGTCGGCGAGTTGTTGCTCCAGCTCGGTGAGTTGATTCCGCACCACGGTGCGGTCGCGTTGGCCGCGGCTACGGAGATTTTCCAACGTCGCCTCGATCACGTCGGGGTGGCGGCTGCATTCGCCGAGGAATCCGAGCACCGCCAATTCCAGCGGGCCCGCGGCGACATGCTTCACGGGGCAGGCCGCATCGGACCTCTCCTTGTGCAGTTTCCCGCAGGTGTAATAGCGGTAGGGCTTGCCGGTCGGGTCGAGTTTGCCGCTGGCGTTGGGGATCAGCGCGCGACCGCAGCAGCCGCAATGAGCGAGTCCCTTGAGGACATGGAAGTGCTTGTCGCGGGACGAAAAGCGCCGCGCGGGCGGGTTGATCTGCTTGTTGATCGCGGCGTTCGCCTGCTCCCAAAGCTCCGGCGAGACGAGCGCCGCGTGCTGGCCGGGGAATTCCTGTCCGTTCATCCGGACCTTGCCGGCGTAGAGCGGGCGCGTGATGAGCCGGCGCAGGATGTCGGTGCGGAAGCGTTTCTGGCCGATGTTCAGGCGCTCGCCGCTCCGCCGCTGGTGAAAGCGGGGGCGCGTCCGGATGCCCTCGTCGTTGAGAGTGGTCGCAATCTGCGCGAGACCCGTCAACCGGGCGGCCATTTCGAAGATGCGCACGATGACGGCGGCCTCCGCCGGCTCAGGGCTCAAGCCTTGGAGGGTTTCGTCGTAACGGTAGCCGTAGGGCACCAGGCCGCCGGTCCAGTAGCCGCGTTTGGCCTGCTCGTTGAGCTTGATGCGGATCTTCTCGGCGGTGTTGAGCCGCTCGTATTCGGCGACGCTCATGAGGAGGTTGTTTTTCAGCCGTCCCGACGGGGTCTCGTCGGTCAGGTCCTCGGTTGGGCTCACGAGCTTGCAGCGGTGCTTGTGGAGGAAGGCGCGGAACGGCCCCCATTCGTCGGTGCTGCGCAGGACACGCTCGAGTTTGAAGATCAGCACGACCTTGACCTCGCCGGCCTCGATCTGACGCATGAGCGCCCGGATGCCGGGGCGGTTCATCGAACTGCCCGAATAGGCCGGGTCGGAAAAGCATGCGACCTCGAACCAGCCGTCGGCTGCGTGCTTCGCGATGTGCTCGCGACAAATGACGGCCTGACTTTCACAGGAATCGAAGCGCCCGCCAACCTGATTGGCGGTCGAGACGCGGGTGTAGATCGCCACCGGCACGGTGGTCGGGACATGGGTAGGCAGGGACTGAATCGCTGACATTTTGGACTCCTCCAAGGGTTGATGTGGAGGGCGATCCAATTGGCCTCACCCAGTCGTTTCCGACTGAGGGCAGTATCGCACACGCGCCGAAAAAATCACGCGCGGAATTTTAGAGGTCGCTCGGCGAAGCGTCTGCGGCGGTGCCGGGAATCGCTCCGGCGCGAGGGTATTTTCCGAACTTATCCTGCGGCCCGAAAACGCACTTCTCTCCGCGAATGTTGCCTCTCAGCGAGTTGGCTCGATTTTAGCGCCATCGCGCTCGGTTCGAACCTAACCGAAAGTGGCGGAG
>CAZUQB010000206.1:0-5009 GCA_964622405.1 uncultured Opitutaceae bacterium
TTTGCGATCAACTCCGTAAATAATCATTGCGGCCCGGCAACCTAGCTGCCGACCACCAGGACCGCCTTGAAGAAGACCAGGATGAAGCCGACCAGCCCGCAGCAGCCGAGAAAGCCCAGCGTGTCCATCCGGTCCCACTTGGTGAATTCCCACGAGGAATGCCGGAACAGCTTCCGGTCGTCATAGCGGGTCGGGTTCGCGTAGCTCGCCTGGACGTCGAGCGCGTCCTGCTCGAGCGTCGCCGCGACCGGCGTCTTCAGCCGGACATAAAAGCGGTCCACCCGCGACTTCTCCGTCGGCGCCGTCAGCAGGCTGACCACAATCAGGAGGATGATCGGCAGAATGGCGTCCACGAGGTAGCGGGTCGTCATCAGGCCCGCCGGGCCGAGGCGCGTGACATCCACGCCCAGCAGATGGAGGAGATAGACTTCGGTGCGGAACAGGCCGACGCCGGTCTTCGGCGAATTCAGGTCGTGACGGTCGACGCGCACGACGCCCTCCTCGAAATAGACGGAGACCGGCTCGACGACCTGGGTGCGGGTGATCACCTCGCCCACCGCCTTCGCCCGTCCCGCCGTCACGTCCGCGACCGTCGCCGGCCCGGTCGTCGTCACGGTGCGTTCCCGGGTCATCACCGTCAGTTCGGCCGACCGCGCCAGCGCCGGGATGTTCGGCACCGTCCAAGGAATCACCGCGATGAAGATCAGCGTCGCCACCACCTGCACCCGCACCGCGGTCTCCGTCAATCGGCGCCAGACGAACATGAGCGTGATCGGCACGCCCCAGATCACGAGCAGCACGATCGCGAACTTCAGCAGCGCCACGACGCTGTTCAAATAGAGGCCGATGCAGATGCCCGCGGCCAGCACCAGCGGCACGGTGAGGCGCGCGACGACCATGTAGTGGCGCTCCGACTTCCCGGGTATCAGGGGCTCGTAGAGATTCTTCACGACCAGGCCCGAGAGCACCACGGAGCCGGCGCCAAGGACGGCCAGCTTGCCGCCGAGGATGCCGATGATCATGACGCCGATCAGGCCCACCGGCAGCAGCGCCCGGGTGAGCAGGCCCCAGGTCTGGTCGGGGTCGGAGAGGTTCGGGCCAAACAGCGCGATCGCGATGAGGCCGCAGAAGGCCCACGCGATCGTGACGAAGCGCTTGCTGAAGCCGCCCGTCACGGCCCCGATGCGGGCCGCATACTCGTTCTTCGCCGAGCCGGCGATCGTCATGCCCGCCTGCGAGCCCACAATGCCGACGAGCTGGACGAACAGCAGCGCGCCGATCGAGTACCACGTGTACTCGCTGCTGGAGCCGCCACCGAAGACATTGAACATGACCTCCGGCACCTTGGCGTGGAGGCCCGCCAGGCCCCCGATCCGGGCCAGGCCGAACGGGATCAGGATGATCGAGATCAGGATCACGAGCACGGCCTGCACCGCGTCGACCACCGCCGAGGCCTTCAGGCCGCCGAGCATCACGAAGATCGCGACCAGGGTGGACGACACCAGGTAGAACGGCACCGGCGTAAGATACGAGACGTACGGCTGCAGCTCGCCGCGGTCATAGAGTCCCTTGAGGACTTCGTAGCGCTGGGTCTTCTCGGTCGAGAGGCTCGCGGCGAGGCGCTCCTTCCGCAACGCGACAAACTCCTTAAAATTGTCGACCTTCTCATGGTCGGCCGCGGTGTAGGCCGACTCGGGCTTCACCATCATCGGCTGCAGGGTCTTCAGCGCGACGACGTTGCCGCCGGCAATGCCGACCACCGCCATCAGGATGGTGGTGATCGCATAGAGGGTCGCCAGGAAGCGCCGGCCGAAGCGGTCCTCGAACAGGTCCGCCATCGTGGTCAGTCGCACCCGTCGGAACCAGACGTTGGTGAACCAGTAGTAGGGCGTGAGGAACAGAGTGATCAGCGCCAGCCAGGCGCCGCCGGCGCCCTGGCGATAGACCGAACTCGAGGTGGTCGTCGCCTGCCCCGGGTCGGTCATGTTGCCGAAGCTCAGGAAAAACTGGAACCACTTGCCGAGCGAACGGCCGCCAAGGAAGAAGTCGCTCTCGCCCTTCATGTGGCCCGAGAACGCCTGGCCGATTACGAGGATGCCAACGATGTAGGCGATCAGGATGAGCGAATCGATCCAGTGCAGGCCGAACAGGGTCATGGGGCGGAGGGAGATGGGGCCGGGCCAAGGCCCGAGGGGTTGCCATTAGGTCGGCCGAATCCGGCCCAAGCAAGCCCGGCCACCATGAAAATTCCCTAGGGATTTTCAGCCGCGACGCCGGCGCAGGCGCGCCTAGCGCGTGATGTCGTTGTCGTTGGTCTCGGCGATCAGGAAGGAGCCAATCACAAACGACATCGCGGCCACGGCAATCGGGTACCACAGGCCCGCGTAGATATCGCCGGTGTAAAAGACGATGCTGGCCGCGATCAACGGCAGGAAGCCGCCGAACCAGCCATTGCCGATGTGATAGGGCAGCGACATCGAGGTGTAGCGGATGTGGGTCGGGAACAGCTCGACGAGGAACGCCGCGATCGGCCCGTAGACCATCGCCACGTAGATCATCAGCACCAGCAGCAGGGCGATCACCTTCGGCCGGTTGATCTGCGCGGGATCCGCCGCCTTCGGGTAGCCCACGGGCGCGAGCGCCGTCTCATAGGCCTTCGCGTCAAATCCCGTCACCGCCACCGTGCCGACGGTGAGCAGCAGGGGCTTGTCCGCCTCGGCCGGAGCCAGGGTGAACGGGATGCCGCGGTTGTTGAGGAAGGTGCGGGCCTGGTCGGTGAGGGACGCGGCCTTCTTCACGCCGATGATCTTGCCCGCGGCGTCCTGCACGGCCTCCAGCGTGAGGATGAACGTGCCGTGGTAGTCGGGCGTGTGCAGCACGACCGGCGACTGCGCCATCGCCCGGGCCAGCGCCGGGTTCGCGGCGGCCGTCAGGCCCTTGAAGATCGGCTGGTAGGTCAGCACGGCGAGCAGGCAGCCGAGCATCATGATGTGCTTCCGGCCGAACCGGTCCGAGAGCCAGCCGAAGACGATCAGGAACGGCGCGCCCAGCAGCAGCGCCAGGCCGATCAGCAGGTACGTGGTCTCGTAGTCGAGCTTCAGCGTCGTGCTGAGGAAATAGAGCGCGTAGAACTGGCCCGCGTACCACACCACGCCCTGCCCCGCCGTCGCGCCGAACAGCGCCTTCAAGACAATCTTGGCGTTGCCCCACTGCGCGAACGACTCCCGCAGCGGCGCCTTCGAGGTCTTGCCCTGCGCCTTCAGGTCCGCGAAGACCGGCGACTCCTCCAGCTTGAGCCGGATGAAGATCGAGATCGCGAGGAGGAAGACCGAGAAGATGAACGGCACGCGCCAGCCCCAGGTGCTGAAACCCTCCGCCGACATCAGGTGCCGCGTCGTGTAGATCACGGCCAGCGAGAGGAAGAAGCCCAGCGTGGCGGTCAGCTGGATCCAGCTCGTGAAGAAGCCCCGCCGGCCATGGGGCGCGTGCTCCGCCACATACGTCGCGGCCCCGCCGTACTCGCCGCCCAGCGCCAGGCCCTGCGCCAGGCGCAGCACCACGAGGATCACCGGCGCCCAGAAACCGATCGACGCGTAGGTCGGCAGCACGCCCACGAGGGCGGTCGCGAGGCCCATCACGACGATCGTGACGAGAAAGGTGTACTTGCGCCCGATGAGGTCGCCGATCCGGCCGAACACGAGCGCGCCGAAGGGCCGCACCGAGAAACCGACGCCAAACAGCGCAAGGCTCGAGAGGAAACCGGCGGTCTCGTTGCCGGGCGGGAAGAACAGCTTGCCGAAGAACGCGGCCAGGGTGCCGTAGATGTAGAAATCGTACCACTCGAACACCGTGCCGAGGGACGACGCGAAGATGACCAGCTTGTGTTTGCGGTCGAGGGAAGGGTCGGCCGCGGCGTGGGGACTCATGGGGCGCCGCTACTCAACGGGTTTGAAGGCGCAGGGCAAGCACGCCCTCGGGGAAAACCCAGGCCTCAGCTCCGCCGGCGGCGGAGGAAACGTCCAGCACCCGGCAGCGGTCATGGCCCGCAGTTGAAGGCTGAGAGTTGAGAGGCCGCCCGAGACCTTCGGCGCCCGAGGCCCGTCTGCTTTGGTCTGCTGCGTGCCCTAACGGTTCGTCGCGCTCTCGCGCTTGAGCGAGCGGGTCATCAGCGCGTTCAGCGCGTTGGCCGGGGCCTTGTTCTCGTAGAGGATGGCGTGGACCTCGCGCAGGATCGGGGCATCGATTTTCCGCTCCACGCACAGGCCGTGGAACGACTGCGCGGTCTTGTAACCCTCGACCACGGTCTTGCGGTGGGCCATGAGGGCCGCGACCGACTTCCCGGAGCCCACCTCGAAACCGAACTCCCGGTTACGGCTCCACGCCCCGTGGCACGTCGCCACCAGGTCACCAAAGCCGCTCAAGCCGTAGAAGGTCTCGGGCCGCGCGCCCAGCGCCACCCCCACCCGCACCATCTCGGCCAGCGCGCGGGTCAGCAGCGCCGCCCGCGAATTGTCGCCCAGCTTCAGGCCGTCGCAGCAGCCCGCCGCGATCGCATAGATGTTCTTCAGGCTGCCGCCAAACTCGACGCCGGCGAGGTCGTCGCTCGTGTAAACGCGCAGGGTCGCCGAGCTGAGCGCCGCCTGGATGCCCTGCAGTTCCTCCGCCGCCAATTCCGCCGGCGCCGCCAGCACCATCGCCGCCGGCAGCCCGCGCGCCACCTCGGCCGCGTTCGTCGGGCCGGTCAGCGATCCCGCCGGCACCTGGGTCAGAACCGACGCGATCACCTGCGACGGCCGCTGGTGCGTGCCGAGCTCCAGGCCCTTCGCCAGGCTCACGACGAGCGCCGGCCGCGCGGATCCGAGGCTCTCGTGCACCCGCCGGCTCGTCTCACGCAGGGCCTGCGAGGGGCAGGCCAGCAGGACGACATTGACCCCGCCGAGCGCCGACCCGAGGTCATGACTGATCTGGAGCGACGGCGGAAAGGAGATGCCCGGCAGGTACTCGGCGTT
>CAZUQB010000207.1:0-4951 GCA_964622405.1 uncultured Opitutaceae bacterium
TAGAGATACAGCTCCCGGATCCGCTCGTACGGCTGGGTCGGGTTGACCGCGACCGGCGGAAAATCATTCGAGTTCTTCGAACCTTCTTTCCGGGCTATCATCGCCGCTATCTGGGTCGCCGGCCGGGGGTTGAGTCAAGTGGCATCCATGGAGCCGCCGGGACTAGGCCCGCTCGATCGCCGCCGGCCGGACCTGCGCCTCCCGGACGCGCCTCAGGTCGTATTTCTTCTTCCGGTCGAAATAGAAGATGCCGTTCTGTTCCTGGAAGACGTCGGTGAGCTGGGTGTAGCAGTAGCCGAACATGCGCGGGTTATCGAGCAGCGCCGCGCACAAGCCCTCGAAGCGCGTGTAGAATTCCTCGAGGGTCCGGGGACCGTTGCCGTAGCCCCAGCCGCGCTCGCCGGGCTTGGCCCGCGGGTTCCAGAGGATGCCGCCAAACTCGCTGACGAAGTACGGCTGGCCCGGCCGCCACGGGATCGACTGGTGATTCAGCTCGTCCTTCACGAACGGCCGGTCGGCCAGCAGGCCGTCGTGGCGCCGCCGGAAGCTCTTCGGGTCCTGATCGTAGTCGTGGCCGTCATAGACATCCGACTCGGGCACGGTGTGACAGTACCCCGAGACGTCGAGGACGGGCCGGGTCGCGTCGTAGAGCTTCGTCGCGAGGAACAGCGCCCGCATGGCGTCGTCGTGCACGGTGATGCGCTCGTCGAGCCGGCGCTGCGACTCGTTGAGGGGGCACCAGCCGACGATGCACGGATGGTTGAAATCGCGCTGCAGGGCCTCGAGCCACTGCGTGACTTGGCTGAGCGGATAGTTGGGACCGTTGTGGTTGCCGCCGCGCACGATGGTGCCGTCCGGCTGCTGCCACCAGCCGCGCACGGCCTCGGAACCGCCGAGTCCCCAGTCGCTGAACTCGCCCCAGACGAGATAGCCCAGCCGGTCAGCGTGGTAGAGGAATCTCTCCTCGAAAACTTTCTGGTGGAGCCGCGCGCCGTTGAAGCCCGCCGCGAGCGAGAGCTTGATGTCCTGCACGAGCGCCGCGTCCGTCGGGGCGGTCAGGATGCCGTCCGGGTAGTAGCCCTGGTCGAGCACCAGCCGCTGGAACACCGGCCGGCCGTTGAGCTTCACCGCGTAGCCGTCGAGACTGATGCTGCGGAGGCCGGCGTAGCTGCGGGCGGAATCCACGATCCGGCCCCGCTCGTCGAGCAGGGCGAGCTCGAGTTCGTAGAGATGCGGGTCCTCCGGCGACCACAGCCGAACCCGGGCGGCGGGCACGGTGAGGTCAAGGCGGGGATAAAAGCCCTCGCCACAGCGGGTGCTCATCTCGCTCACCTCGCCCTGCGCGTCGAAGAGGCGGGCCCGGTAGGTCAGCCCGGCCTGCGCGCCCTGCACGGGCTGCTCGATCGAGAACCGGCGGTTCGCGAGATCCGGGACGATCTTCGGGCGCTGCAGATGCGCGCGCTGCGGCACGGGCTCGAGCCAGACGGTCTGCCAGAGGCCGGTGGTGCGGGTGTAATGGCAGCCGGCATTCGCGTAGGTCCAGGCCTGCTTGCCGGACGGCATCGTCTCGCGGGCGTTGTCGCGGGCCCGGACGACCAGCGTGACCTTCTTGCCGGGCACGGCGACGTCGGTGAGATCGCACGAGAACGGCGTCATGCCGCCGCGGTGCCGTCCCACCTCGGTGCCATTGGCCCACACGAACGTGTCGTAGTCGCTGGCCTGGAAATGCAGCAGGATCCGGCGGCCCTTCCACGCGGCCGGGATCGCCACCTCGCGCCGGTACCACACGGCGTTGAGGTAGTCGGTGTTTTCGACGCCCGAGAGTTTCGATTCGGGGCAGAACGGCACGATGATCGAGCCCGTCAGCGGCCGCTGCACCAGCCCGCGGTCGAGGCCGCTGTCGCCCTGGTCGATTTCGAACTGCCAGCGCCCGTTGAGACAGAGCCAGTCGGGACGGACGAGCTGCGGGCGCGGGTACTCGGGACGGGGCTGGGAGGTCGGGGTGGCCATGGGAAAAGCCGAGCCAAGTCGGCCACCCGGGGCAACGCGACCCGAATCCGGCCGGCGGCGAATGATCGCGAATATTCCCATGCGGGGTGCGCGAGGGTGATCGCTGCATTGACGCCCGGGATGATTTTTCGCCAGCTACGCGAAGCTTTCTCCCGCGTGGGCCGGCGCCGGCCCGATCCCCCCATCCTGCATGACCGCCGCACCGTCCCCTTCCCGCTCCTGGCTGGCGGAGGCCTGGCACGATTTCAGGGGCTTCTGCGGACTGGGCTCCGAGGTGACGTTTCTGTGGCCGCGCTGGATCTTCCTGCGGGGCCTGGGCGTGGTGTTCGTCGTCATTTTCAGCGGCATCATTCATGAAAGCAGCGCCCTGATCGGACCCCGGGGACTGACCCCGCTGCCTGGGCTGATCGCCCAACTGCGGGCGACCCCACCCGGCGGAGTCACCACGTTTCTCAAGAACCCGACGCTGTTCTGGTTCAACGCCTCGCCCGGGATGGTCGAGGTCATGCAGTGGGCCGGCCTGCTCGCGGCGATCGCCCTCGTGCTTAATCTCTGGCCGCGAATGGCGCTCGCCGTCTGCTGGACCGCGCTGCTGTCGTTCGCGAACGGCTGGATCATCTTTTCCGACCCGCAGGTGGACTGGCTCATCCTCGAGACCACGCTGCTGTGCATCCCCTACGCGCCGGCGGGTTTCCGTCCCGGGCTCGGGGTGCACTCCCCGCCGCGGCCGATCGCGTTCTTCATGATGCGGTGGCTGCTGTTCCGGGTGATGTTCGAGAACGGGCTCTCGAAGATCATGTACGGCGACCCGCGGTGGTACGACCTGACGGTCCTCGACGAACTCTACCAGAGTGCGCCCTGTCCCACGATCCTGGGCTACCTCGACCACCAGCTGCCGCACTGGTGGCACGTGGGCGAGATCCTGCTCACGTACCTGGCGGAGTTTGTCGCGCCCATCTGGATGCTCTTTGGCGGGCGCCGCGCGCGCTGGTTCGCCTTCGTCTGCTGGACCCTTTTCCAGGCGGGCATCCAGGCCACGTGCAACTTCGGCTGGCTGAACACCTCGGCGATCGCGATGGGAGTGCTGCTGCTCGACGACCGGATGCTGGCGGACGCCGCTCGGGTGCTGCGGCTGCCGGGGCTCGCCGCACGGCTTGCCACGGCGGCGACCCCGGTGACGGTCCCGGCGATCCGAAATCCGCTGTCACGGTACGGCCTGCCGGCGGCGCTCTGGGTGCACTGGTACCTGACGATCGTCTATTTCCTGGTCCTGAGCTGCAAGATTCCCGAGAACGCGTTCTTCGAGATGGTCAACCGGCCGCTGCGCACCCTGTTCAGCGGCTTCGGGAGCGTGAATGCCTACGGGCTCTTTGCGTGGCTCGACCAGGAGCACAAGGTGGTGGAGTACTCCGGCTCGAACGATGGCGGCCAGACCTGGCGCATCTATAACCTGCGCTATTTCCCGCAGCGGGCGGACCACATCCCGGGATTCATCGCCCCGCGCTTCCCGCGATTCGAGGCGGCGATGCAGATCGAGCTGGCGACCCGCAACAAGCCCACGGCCCTGTTCGGGTTGGTCTCGCAGCGCCTGCTGGAGCGCAGCCCGGAAGTGATGCGGCTGTTCGAGCGCGATCCCTTTCCGGACAAGCCGCCGCAGATGATCCGGATCCAGGTGTACCGGGTCTGGTTCACCGATCTCGCCACCCAGCGCGCGACGGGCAACTACTGGCGCCGCGAGTACGTCGGCGACTACGGCCCGCTGCGCTACCTCGACGCGAAGGGTTACGTCGCCGAGGCCGCCACCGAGTTCGATCAGGTCTACGTGAAGGCCTACTACGGCAATCCGCAGGCCCAGAGCTTTCTCGGCTACGCATACCTCAGTGGCGGCGAGGGAGTGGAGCGCGATCCGGCCGAGGCCGAGAACTGGCTCACGAAGGCCGCGGAGCAGGGCGTGCCGGGCGCCCAGCTCAACCTCTCGCTCCTGCTGGCCAACGGCGAAGGCGTGACGCGCGACCTGGCGGCGGCCGCCCGCTGGTGCCAGCGCGCGGCGGAGCAGGGACTGCCGCCGGCGCAGGACCGCCTCGCCATCATGTACGCCGAGGGCCTGGGGGTGCCGCGCGACGAGCAGGCCGCCCTGACCTGGTTCCTGGTTGCCGCTCACTCGGGCCTGCCCGAGGCCGAGCAGCACCGGGCCTATCTCGAGGCGCGGGTCGATTTTTCCGTGTCGCTCGCCGCGCGCCAGAAAGCGCAGGAACTCCTCACGCGCATCGAGGCGGCCAAGAAAAAGCCCGCGAAATAGTCGGACTGGTTGCACAGGAGAAAACAGAGGAGGACGGAGGGGCGGAACCACTCATTCTCGCTCATTCGCCCAATATCTCCGGGCCGGATTAGCGCGGATGAGTGAAGATTAGCGGTTTCTATCCTCCGTTCTCCTCCGTTCCCTCCTGTTCAACCCGCCTTGGCCAGCCCAAGCGGGGCATTGACCGCCGCCGCTTCGGGCGCCATCTCTGGCGGGCCATGTCCGAATCACCCGCCCCCGCCTCCGTCTCGATGGATAACATTGTCGCGCTCGCGAAGCGTCGCGGCTTCATCTTCCAGTCCTCCGAAATCTACGGCGGTTTCAACGGCTTCTTTGACTACGGTCCGCTCGGTTCCGAGTTGAAGAAGAACATCCGCGACTGCTGGTGGAACGACATGGTCCGCCGCCGCGACGACATCGTGGGCCTCGAGTCCTCGATCATCATGCACCCGAAGGTGTGGGAGGCCTCCGGCCACGTCGCCGGCTTCACCGACCCGCTCGTGGACTGCAAGGTCAGCAAGCAGCGCTACCGGGCCGACCAGCTGTTCTTCTCGCCGGTCGTGGTCGACGGCCAGACGGTGGGCTATGTCTCCGCGCTCGAGAGCGAGAAGACCGCCGCCGACCTCCAGGCCGCCGCCGAGT
>CAZUQB010000208.1:0-4935 GCA_964622405.1 uncultured Opitutaceae bacterium
GCGGCGTGGTGGGGCGTGGGACTGGTGATGGCCCTCGCGCTGGGCGCTCTGGTGCTGCCGCTGGCGCAGGCCTCAAAGGAACTCACGACCGTCTCGCTGGGCAGCTGTGATGCCGCCGACTACGCCGCCGGGGCGCGGGTGCTGCAGGAGTTCGCGCGGGGCGACCGCAGCGGGTTCCTCGGACTGACGGAGGTGGTGCGTGTCGCGTCGGTCGACAATTTCTACGACTTCTGGCTCCGGCTGAATCATTTCACCCCGTCGGCGCTGATTGCGCTCAATGACTCGGTGTTCGGCCTGCGTCCGCACGAGACGACCGGGCTCCTGACGGTGGTCCTGATGGTGGCAACCCTGCCCGGCGTTTACTGGCTCGCGCGCACGGTCCTGCGGCTGCGTCCGCTGGCGGCAGGGTGGGTGGCGGCGCTCTATGGGTTCAGTCCGGTAACCTGGTACGCCGTGGCGCACGTGGCGATCGGCCAGCTACTCGCGGCGCTGGCCATCATTTATCTGACGTGGTGCGGCGTGGCGCTGTGGCGGGGGCGCCTCGCGTGGTCGCTCGAGGGCGTGCTCGCGATGGCGTACTGGATCATTCTCGGCGGCTACAACTTTATCGTGCTGGTGTGCCTGGTTCCGGCCGTCGCGTACGCCGGGGTCCGGACGTTGCAGACCGGCGCCTGGGGCCGGATGGCAAAATGGGTCGTGGTGATGCTGGGGCCCTTGCTGGTGTGCGGCGCCGTGTTCACCCAGCGGACGCTCGGGCTGGTCGAGCGCTTCCAGCTGTTCGGCCAATTTGATTTCGGGTGGCGGATCCCGGTGATCACGCCCGAAGGCTGGCTCGGCGCGGTGGGTGCGACGGACCTGGGTCCGCTCGCGCTGCCGCTGCGGGTCGGGTTCGTCCTCGGCCTCATGGTCCTCCTCGCCGCGGTGCTGGCGGGCGAGGGACGGCGCCGCGGCGGGCTGGTGCTGGCGTGGTTCGCGCTCGTGGTGCCGGTGATGGCCGGTTACGCGTTCCTCGAGGTGCGCGGCGTGACCCGCGGCACCAACGCCAGCTACGACGCCTACAAGATCCTCGCCGTGTTTTTCCCGGGACTGCTGGCGGCGGCCGCGATCTGGACCCGGTTGACCCACAGTCCGGTGCGCCAGCTGCGCTGGCTGGCGGGACTGGCGGTGGTGGGGTTCACGGTGGCGAACGCCGCGGTCGTGATCCGGTTCACGCGGCAACTCCGGAACCCGCCGCTGATCGTCACGCCGGCAATGGCGCAACTCCAACTGATCGAGTCGAAGCCGGAGGTCACCTCGATCAATCTGGAGATCGGGGATTTCTGGACCCGACTCTGGGCGAACGCGTTCCTGCTGCGGCGTCCGCAGTATTTTCCCACGCACACCTACGAGGGACGCCTGAACACCCCGTTGCGTGGCGAGTGGGAGCTCAACGATCAGCTGGCGGGAGTCACGTCGCCATCGGCGACCGACACCCAGCGGTTCGGTTCGCACTACCATCTCCTGCGCCGGGCGAGCCCGTATTACCTGCGCGTGGAGTTCGGCGCCGGCTGGCACCCGCGCGAGACCCTGCCGCGGGCGGACCGGCAGTGGTGCTGGAGCCAGGGCGACGCCGAGGTGCGGGTATTCAATCCGCATGCCACGGCTCGCACCGTGACGCTGCGGCTGCGGGCGCGAAGCCTTGGGCCGCGGGACGTCGAAATCTGGAGCGGCCCGGACCGGCTCGGACGGATTGCGGTGCATCCGGAGCTGGGAGAGGAGTCGGTGACCGACGTGACGCTGGCGCCGGGTTGGACGGTCCTCCAAGTGCGGTTGCTCCAGCCGCCGACCCCCGGCAGCGCGCGGGACGGACGCACGCTGGGAATTGCGCTGTATGGCCTCGAGCTGGTCGAGGCCCCGGTCGACGGCGGGGCGTGACCGTTTCCTCGGGTCAACGGCGACCGGGTTGGCCGTCGCTGCCGACGTGAGGAGGCTGGTGGGCGGAGATTTTCTGCATCGCCTCGCGCGGACCGTCCACTTGTAGTGCTCCAGACCATGAGCGTCGCCCCGTCCTTCCGTCGAACCTATGCCGGCCGCCGCGTGCTGATCACGGGCGGGCTGGGTTTCATCGGTTCAAACCTGGCGCGCCGCCTCGTGGGTCTCGGGGCGAAGGTGACAATTGTCGACAGCCTGATCCCCGAGTACGGCGGGAACCGGCGTAACCTGGCGGGCATTGCTGGGCAGGTGAAACTGCACATCGCCGACGTGCGCGACTGGCCGCGGCTGCCGCAGCTGGTGAAAGGGCAGGACTACCTCTTTAACCTCGCGGGCCAAACGAGTCACATGGACTCGATGACGGACCCGCAGACCGACCTGGATATCAACGGCCGGGCGCAGCTCGCGATCCTCGAGGCGTGCCGCGTGCACAACCCGACGATCCGGATCGTGTTCGCGAGCACGCGCCAAATTTACGGCCGGCCCGACTACCTGCCGGTGGACGAGCGCCATCCCCTGCGTCCGGTCGACGTGAACGGCATCAACAAGATCGCGGGCGAGTCGTTTCACCTCCTCTACTCCCGCGTCCACGGCATTCCCGCGACGGCGCTGCGGCTGACGAACACCATCGGCCCCGGCATGCGGGTGAAGGACGCGCGCCAGACGTTTGTCGGTATCTGGATTCGGAGCCTGGTGGAGGGCCGGCCATTCGAAGTGTGGGGCGGCGAACAGCGCCGTGATTTCACGTACGTCGACGACGCGGTGGAAGCCTTCCTGCTGGCGGCGGCGCACCCGGCCGCGGTGGGCCAGGTCTACAACCTGGGCGGCCCGCCGCCGGTGACCCTGCAGCAACTCGCCGAGCTGCTGGTCGAGATCAACCGGGGTGGGGTTTTCACGGTCCGGACCTTCCCGGCGGACCGGAAAAAGATCGATATCGGCGACTTCTACGCCGACGACCGCCTGATCCGTCGCCGGCTGGGATGGCGTCCCAAGGTCGACCTGCGCACGATGCTGGCCCGGACCCTAGCGTACTACCGGCGCGAGCTGAAAAACTATGTTTGAAATTACGAATTTGGATTTACGATTTACGATCGGAACGATGCGCCGGACCCTGGAGGATTCGATCCGACCAGCGTCCACGAGCCACCCGCGGTGACCCTTCCATCCGACGATCGTAAATCGAAATTCGTAAATCGAAAATCCCCCATGCCTTTGCTGACCGCCGATCCCCTTGCCGGATACCTGGCCCATGCGGACGAGATCCGAGCGGCCATCGACCGCGTGCTGGCGAGCGGGCATTACATCCTGGGGCCGGAGGTCGAGGCGTTTGAGCGCGAGTTCGCGGCGTACCACGGCGGCGGCGAGGCCGTTGGCGTGGCGAACGGCACGGAGGCCATCGAGCTGGCGCTGCGGGCGGTGGGCGTGGGGCGGGGCGACCTCGTCGCGACGGTGGCCAACACCGTCACGGCCACCGTCTCGGCCATCGAGCAGATCGGCGCGCGGCCCTGCTTCGTGGAGATCGACCCGGCCACGATGCTGATGTCGGCGGCGGCGCTGGAAACCCTGCTCGTCGCCCGGCGCGGCGCCGTGAAGGCGGTGATGCCGGTGCACCTCTACGGCAATCCGGCGGACCTGCCGGCGATCGCGGCGCTGGCCCGGAAGCACGGGGCGAAGCTCGTGGAGGACTGCGCGCAGTCCCACGGCGCGCGGCTTGAGGGGCGGGTGACCGGCACCTGGGGCGATGCGGCGGCGTACAGCTTTTATCCCACCAAGAACGTCGGGGCGCTGGGCGACGGCGGCGCGGTGCTGACCCGCGACCCGGCGGTGGCGGCGGCGGTGCGCTCGCTGCGGCAATACGGCTGGAAGCAGCGGTACATCAGTGAGACGCCCGGGCGGAACAGCCGGCTCGACGAATTGCAGGCGTCGATCCTGCGGGTGAAGCTGCGCCATCTTGATCCGGAGAACCAGGTGCGGCGGGCCCGGGCGGCGCGTTACCTCACGCGGCTGGCACCAGCGCCGGTGCGCCTGCCGGCCGTGGCGCCGGGGGCGGAGCCAGTGTGGCACCAATTCACGATCCGGCTGCCGGGCCGCGACGCCCTGCGGGCGCACCTCGCGGAGCGCGGCATCCAGTGCGGCATCCTGTATCCGGTGCCGGTGCATCGCCAGCCGGCCTTCGCCGATCCGGCGCTGCGGCTGCCCGAGACCGAGCGGGCCTGTGCCGAGGTGCTGTGCCTGCCGGTGCACCCGGCGGTCACGGAGGCGGACGTTGACAGGGTTTCCGACGAGATCCTTCGTTGGCGACAGCCATGACTCCGGCCGCGCCCCCCGCCCTCAGCTTCGTGATCCCGCTGTACAACAGCGCGGCGACGATCGGCCAGGTGGTGAAGGACATCGAGGCGCTCACGGTGGAGGGCGGTCACGAGATCGTGCTCGTGAACGACGGGAGCCGCGACGGCACGGCGGGCGTGGCCCGCGAACTCGTGCGAACCGCGCGGGTGCCGGTGACGTACGTCGAGCACGCGCGGAACTACGGTGAGCACAACGCGGTGTTGACCGGCTGGCGGCACGCGCGGGGCGGACATTTCGTGAATCTCGACGACGACGGCCAGAATCCGCCGGCGGAAGCGCTGCGCCTCTGGCAGGAGGCGAGGGCGAAGGGCCTCGACGTGGTTTTCGGCCATTACACCGACAAGCGTCACTCGTGGTGGCGCAACCTCGGCAGCTGGTTCACGAACCGCATGACCGACTGGGCCCTGGACAAGCCGCCCGGGTTTTACCTCTCGAGCTTCCGCTGCGTGAGTGCGTTCGTGGCGCGGCAGGTGGCGGAGCACACCGGGCCGTACCCGTACATTGACGGACTGATCCTGCAGGTGACCCAGCGCATCGGGTCGATCGAGGTGCGCCATGCGGACCGGCAGGCGGGGGCGAGCGGGTACACGCTGCGGCGGCTGCTGCGGCTCTGGC
>CAZUQB010000209.1:0-1872 GCA_964622405.1 uncultured Opitutaceae bacterium
GCCCGAGGATGGCGACGGTGCGGCCGTCGCGGAGCAGGCGCTCCACGAGATTGCGGCCGAGAAAGCCGGTGCCGCCGGTGACGAGGACGCTCATGACGAGGCGGGCACCGCGATGCCCGGGGCGCGGGCGGCCCACGCCGCGAGCGTGAGCCGGTGGATCTTGGCGTTGTGACGGACGTCGACCGGGAAGCGGGGACGGAAATAGAAGCGGTTGATGCGCGCGGTGTGCGGGTGCTGCAGGGCGAGGGCGCGGAGTTCGGCGGCAAAGGCGCGGGCGGCGCGCAGCGACGGCGCCGACGGCGTCTCAATCACCACCGCGGGCTGCTGCCGCCCGCGGGGGCCGAGTCCGACCAGGGCGCAGCGCTGCACCTGTCGGTGCCGGCGGAACACCTGCTCGCAGGGCTCGGTGAACATCGGACCCTCCGCGGTGGTCACCCGCTCGGCCTTGCGGCCGGCGAACCAGAGCCGGCTCGAGTAGTCGAGGAAGCCGCAATCCCCCATGCGGTGCCAGACGGTTCCGTCGGAAGCCGGGATCTTGGCCAGGGCGGTGGCCTCCGGCATCGCATCGTACTGCCGGGTGACCACCGAGCCCTGGACGATGATCTCGCCCACCTCGCCGGTGGGCAGGTCGCGGAGCCCGTCGAGGGAGCCGATCGGTTCGTCGGAGAGCGGGATGATCCGGACGTTGAGGCCCGGCAGCGGCCGGCCGACGCAGGCCCCGCGGACGCCGGAGGAATCGATCTCGGTGGAGGAGACCGTGGCCACGGGGAGCGCCTCGGTCGCGCCATAGGGACTGTGCAGCCGCCCACCGGGGAGCAGGCGGCGGGAGTGCTCCCAGAGCGCGGCCGGTACCGGGGCGCCGGCGCTGAGCACGCGGCGCAGGGTGGGCAGCGTGAGGCGTTCGCGCTCGCAGTACTCGCTGACCTTGAGCCAGAGGGTCGGCGAGCCGAACGAGTTCGTCACATTCTCCTGGCGGATCGCCTGCACGATCTTCACGGGATCGACGGCGGCGGGACGTCGCGGGTCCATCTCGGGCACGATGGTGGTCATCCCGAGCGCAGGGTTGAAGAGCGCGAAGATCGGCAGCATCGGCAGATCGATCTCGCCGGGCTCGATGTCGTAGGCGTCGCGGATCATCCGCACCTGGGCCTCAAACATGCCGTGCTCGTAGCACACGCCCTTGGGGGCGCCGGTCGAGCCGGAGGTGAAGAGGATGGCCGCGAGGTCGGTCGCGGCATTCTCCGCCATCGCCGCGGCCGCGGCGGCGCCGCCGGACAGTGCCACCCGGGCCGTCGGCGCCGCGTCGACCGCCACCCGGATCGCGACGCTGGAGAACGCGGAGCGGAACACGCGGCTGAGAAAGCGGGCCAGCGGGATCCCGACGAGCACGCGGGGGCGCGACCGGGCGACGCACGAGAGGAAACTCCGCAGGCCCATGCCGGGGTCGATGACGACCGGGACGGCCCCGGTGCGGAACAGGGCGAACACGACGGCGATCAGCGGCAGGCCCGGCTTGACCATGACCAGCGTGCGGTCGCCGCGTTGCACGCCGGCGGCGGCGAGGCGGGCCTGCCAGGCGGTGACCTCGGCATCCAACTCGGCAAACGTGAGCGTGAGATAGTCGATCCGGCCGTCGGCGGTGCGGCCGCGCGGAATCTTGAGCGCCGCCATGGCGGGCCGCGCCGCCGCCATGAGGCCCAGGTGCCGCGCGATGTTGGCGTTGCTGGCGGAGGTCACGGCGTGGCGGTGTCCGGGTGCCGGAAGGGCCCGCGGGGTGGCGCGGTCCCGGGCTCAGCGCGCCTTGAGCGCGGGTTCATGCCGGAGCAGTTCCGCCTGCCACGGCAGCAGGATCTTGCCGATGTGACGGGGCTC
>CAZUQB010000209.1:1972-4933 GCA_964622405.1 uncultured Opitutaceae bacterium
GACTCGGCGGCCTCGGCCAGCTGGACGAGCAGGGCGTTGCCGCAGACCTTGAACGGCGGGGTGTCGAGGCGCTGGGCGTGCTGCTCCCGCCAATGCCAGACCGCGTGGAGCACGCTGAGCCCGGCGCCGCGCAGCCGCTCGCTGCGACCGATGCGCCAGTCGTTCTCCGTCGCGGGCGCGAAGCCGGTCGCGCCGGCCTCGATCTGGGCGCGGCACTGCTGCTCAAGCCAGTCGAGCCGGTTGAGCTTCTTCAGCTCGCGGGTCAGGAGATCGCGCAGCTCCGGCAGGTGCCAGACGTCGAGCGAGGCGTAGGTGAGAAGTTTTGGGGTGATGGGCCGCGCGGACCAGTTGGCCTTCTGGCCGGACTTGTCGACCGCGACGCCGAAATGGTCCTCCAGGAGCGAGGCGAGGCCGATGCGCGCGCGCCCGAGCAGCTGCGCGGCCAGCATGGTGTCGAAGATGCTCTTCGGCCGGAAGCCCGCAAGATCGTGCAGCAGGCGGAGGTCGAAATCGCTCCCGTGCATGATGAGGTGCTTGGAGGCGAGCTTGTGCAGGAGCCCGTCGAACTTCAGGCCGGGCGCCAGCATGTCGACCAGGTAGACTTCCTTGCCCACGAGGAACTGCATCAGGCAGACCCGCGTCTTGTAGTGGTACATGTTGTCCGCCTCGGTATCCAGGGCGACCTCGTGCACCCGGTCCAGGGCGTGCAGCAGCGGCGACAGCGAGCCGGGTTGGTCGAGCAGCTGGTAGGCGGGCGGACGGGTGGTCACTTTGACGCCGAGCAGGCGGCGCACCGGGATCGGGAGGAAACGGGAAATCATGCAGCGGGCGGCGTTTTCTCCCATGCCGTCAGGAAGGCATCAATCAACAAAGGAAGGTCGTCCGCGTACCCGCCTTCCAGAATGGCCGCCGCCGGCCGGCCGGTGGCCCGCAGCCAGGCGCCGAGGGTCGCGAAATCGGCCGTCTCCAGGGTCATGGCCGTGATGGGATCGCGGGCGTAGGCGTCGAAGCCCGCGGAGACCAGGATGAGATCGGGCTGGAACGCCATCACCTCATCCAGCGATTCCCGCAGGGCCTGCAGATGGGCGGCCCGCGGCGTATGGGGCGCGACGGGCCAGTTGCGGCAGTTGTCGAACGACTGCGTGCCGGTGCCGGGATAGCCGGGGTATTGGTGGACAGAGGTGAACAGCACACCCTCGCGCCCGTGCAGGATCGCCTCGGTGCCGTTGCCGTGATGGGCGTCGAAGTCCCAGATGGCGACCCGGGGCACGCCCTGGTGCCGGGCGTGGAGGGCCGCGAGGGCGATCTGGTTGAGGTAACAGAACCCCATGGCCTGGTCGGCCGTCGCGTGATGGCCGGGCGGCCGCATCAGCGCGAACACCCGCTCGCCCCGGCGCGCGAGGTCCACGGCCTGGAGGGCGGCGGCCACCGCCTGCCGGGCATGGTCGGGAATGTTGGGCAGGTAGGGCGTGTCGGCGTCGAAGTCGCGCTTCACGGCCAGCCGGCGCAGGTGCGCGGGGGAATGGCCCAGCAGCAGCACCTCGTCCGGCACGGTGGCGGGCGGCACCCGCCACTCCCAGTCCGGGTGGGCCGCGCGCAGATGGGCCGCGCTGCGGAGCACCCGGGCGGGCTGCTCGGGGCGCATCGACGAGCCGTACTCGGCGCAGCGGGGATCGTGCAGGAGGATCATGCCGTGATTTCTGTTTGTGACTTTTCCCCGCGGGGAGGCCAATGTTATAACCATGAAAGTCGTGGTGCTTTGCTCCGGCGGGATGGACTCCGTGACGGCCCTCCATTGGGCGCGGCGGGAGCACCAGCTCGTGGCCGCGGTGAGCTTCAACTACGGCGCGAAACACAACCCCCGGGAGCTGCCGTTCGCCGCCGAGCAGGCGGCGCGACTCGGGGTCCGGCACGAGGTGATCGCGCTCGATTTCGTGAACCGACTGTTCTCGTCGCACCTGCTCCAGAGCGGCGGGGCGATCCCCGACGGCCACTACGAGGCGGCGAACATGAAGCAGACCGTGGTGCCGTTCCGGAACGCGATCATGCTGTCGATCGCCGCGGGCTTCGCCGAGAGCGCCGGCGCGGACGGGCTCGTCATCGCGGCGCACGGCGGCGACCACGCGATCTATCCCGACTGCCGCGAGGAATTCATGGGGGCGATGGGCGAGGCCATGCGGCTCGGCACCTATGCGCAGGTGGAGCTGCTGCGGCCGTTCATCGCGCTCACGAAGGCCGGCATCGCCCGGGAGGGGGCGCGGCTCGGCGTCGACTACACCCGCACCTGGTCCTGCTACAAGGGCGGCGCCCGCCACTGCGGCAGGTGCGGCACCTGCATCGAGCGCCGCGAGGCGTTCATCGTGGCCGGGCTGAAGGATCCGACCGACTACGAGTCGACCGACCCGCTGCCGCCCAAACCGGGGTCGGCGTGACGAAACGCCGGCGTTGAACCATGCTGATCGCGGAGATCTTCCATTCCATCCAGGGCGAGGGCCGGCTGACCGGCGTGCCGTCGGTCTTCGTCCGCACGAGCGGCTGCAACCTGCGGTGCAACTGGTGCGACACGCCGTACGCGTCGTGGCAGCCCGAGGGCAAGGCCTGGACCAATGCCGAGATCATCGCGGAGGTGGAGCGGTATCCGGCGCGGCACGTGGTGCTGACGGGAGGTGAGCCGATGATTGCGAAGGACCTGGCCGGGCTGGCCGGGGCGCTGCGGGAGCTGGGCTACCACCTGACGATCGAGACGGCGGGCACGGTGCCGCCCGCGGGCATCGCGTGCGACCTGGCGTCGCTTTCGCCGAAATTGCTGAACTCGGCGCCGGACGCGCGGCTGGGCCCGGCCTGGCGGAAGAAACACGAGGCGCTGCGCTGGCAGCCGGACGTGGTGCGCGCGTGGCTGGAGCGGTATGACTACCAGCTGAAGTTCGTGGTCGCGCAGCCGACGGACCTCGAGGAGATCGA
>CAZUQB010000210.1:0-4848 GCA_964622405.1 uncultured Opitutaceae bacterium
TACCTCGACTACAAGGCGCATGCCGACCAGTTCTCGGCCTTTGCGCTCTGGACGGGCTGGATGTTCAACCTTGGGGACGAAACCGGGGCATCGCGCTACGTCGGCATGCGGACCACAGCCGACTATTTTGCGGTGCTGGGCGTGCAGCCGCTGCTCGGGAGGTTTTTCACGGCCGACGAGTGTGTGCCCGGCCACGACAGCGTGGCCGTGCTGACGCAGTCGTTCTGGGAGCAGAAGTTCAACGCCGACCCGAACATCGTGGGCCGCGTGGTGCGGCTGTCCAACCAGCCGTTCACCATCGTGGGCGTCCTGCCCCGGAGCTTTGAGGAGGTGAGTGTCGCCCCGTTGCTGCTGGCTCCGATGGTCCTGCGGCCGGAATTCTCCAATCCCCAGTGGCGGTATCTCCAGATGGCGAACATGTACGCCCGGATCAAACCGGGCGTGGCCCACGGGGCCGCGCTGGCGCAGCTGCAGACCCTGGAGGACCGCTATCGGGAGACCGTCGCGACGCCGGCCGCCCGGGACTTTTTCTATCGCGGCGGACACCGGATGGCGCTGGCCCAGCTCCGGGCCGAGCAGACGGCGCCGGTGCGGAGCGGATTGCTGCTGCTCCAGGCCGGGGCGGCCTTCGTGCTCCTGCTCGGCTGCGTCAATGTCGCGAGCCTGATGCTGGCGCGGGCCAACACGCGCGGCGGGGAGTTTGCCGTGCGGCAGGCGCTCGGGGCGAGCCGCGGCGGGCTCGCGCGCCGGCTGCTGACCGAGGCCGCGCTGCTGGCGCTCGCCGGCGGCGCGCTGGGCCTGTCGCTCGCGTGGGCGAGCCTGAAGCTGATCAACTTCTACATGGACCAGGTCGTGTACGGCATTCCGCCCGTGCGGGTGGATGCCGGACTCGTGGGGTTGACGCTGCTGGTCTCGCTGGCGACGGCGCTGCTGATCGGGCTGCTGCCGGTCATCCGGATCTGCCGGTTCCGGAATCTCCAGGAGGCGATCCAGGGCGGCAACCGCGGCGCGTCGGCGGGCGGCGGCATCCGGGCGGTGAGCGGGGTCCTGGTCGTCGCCCAGGTCGCGCTCGCGCTGGTGCTGCTGGTCGGCGCCGGACTGCTCCTGCGCAGCTTTGCCAACGTGATGGCGATCAACCCGGGATTTGATGTGACCAAGGTCATCCATGCGCGGGTGGCCTATGACGCCTCCTACAACGACCCGGCCAAGCTGCAGGGCCTACAGGACCGGCTGCTCGAGAAGATGCGCGAGATTCCCGGCGTCGAGGAAGTCGCATATTCCGACCGCTTGCCGGGGTTCTCGGACAATCTCCCGTTCACGCTCCCGATCCGCGGCATGACCCAGCAGCAGGCGGGCACGTTCCCGACCGCCGCCGTCTTCCGCGTCTCGCCGGGCTACCTGCGCACGATGGGCATCCGGCTGCTGGAGGGCCGGGATTTCACGGCCGCCGACGTGCGGCCGGGGGCACGGATCGCGTTCATCGTCGACCGGAAATTCGCCGAGCGTTACTTTCCGGGCCGCAGCCCGGTGGGGGAGACCATCATGATAAGCATGACCTCGGCGGCGCCCAAGGCGGAGACCGAGCCGGTGATCGTGGGGGTGGCGGAGACGGCGCGGGTGAACGGCTTGGAGGACAAGGACCGCGAACCGTATGCCTACATCGCCCTCGACACCTCGAAGGGCGGGCTGTCCATGGAGCTGCGCACGGCACGGTCGTTCGACGACATTTTCCCGCTCATCCGCGCGAAAGTGCGCGAGATCGACGCGTCGCTGCCGATCTACCAGGCGCAGTCGATGCAGACGCAGCTCGACAAAGGCTCGGCGAACCGGCGCGGCGTGATGTGGCTGCTCGGGGCGTTCGCGGGCATCGCGCTGCTGCTCTCGGCGGTGGGGATCTACGGCATGCTGGCGTACGACGTGACCCAGCGGACCCGGGAAATCGGCATCCGCGGCGCGCTGGGCGCGACGCGCGGGCAGATTGTGACCCTGATCCTGCGGCAGGGCCTGTGGAAGGCCGGGGTGGGGCTGGGGATCGGGCTAGTCGGCGCGTTTTTCCTGAGCCGCGCGATGGGCAGCCTGCTGTACGAAGTCCGGCCGGACGATCCGCTGATCTTCGGCGCGGTCGCGCTGCTGCTGGTGCTTGTGGCCCTGTTCGCCAGCTGGCTCCCCGCCCGGCGCGCCGCCAAGGTCGACCCCATCGTGGCGCTGCGGTGCGAGTAGGAAGGGGGGGTGGGAACGTTCGACGCTCAGCGCTCAAGGAGTCGGAGGCCGGCGCTCGCAGAGGCGAAAAGGGAGCGCGGGCCAAAGCTCGGGGCCGAGGTGAATTGGCTCTCAACCATCAACTTTCAACGTTCAACTCCGGCAGCTTCCGCCGCCGCATCGCCCGCAACTTCCTGAAACACAATCGCCTCCCGAGCAGTGGGAGGCGTGGTGAAATTGGGTGCAGGGGCTGGATTTGAACCAACCCTTTTACGAGGGAACGAGGAAGAAAAAACACAGTGGGACGCACAAAATGCAGCCGCCCTGGCACAGGTAATCGAGGCGTGGCCGACCCTATGGCCTGAACTTCGAGCGGCGGTCTGCGCAATCGTTAACTGAAAATGCCGCTACGGGTGAGTGCCCGTTCTACCACAAAAAGGACTTCCGGCTTTCGGCTCGCGCGAAATGATCGGCTGCGCTACTCAAAATTAGGCTCGCCAATCGCATGAAACGTTTGCCGCTCATCAAGGTACTCGGTGCCCTGGCGTTTTTGCTTAATTCGGTAGTCGCCCAAGGAAGTGAGCCGATTGCGATTAAGGCGTATGCGACTCCGCTCAAGGTTTTTGATGGAGGGAAGGTCTCAAAGCAGAATCTATATGTGAAGGTGACGAATATCGGAACGGGTCCTGTAACCTTACCGACTGCTGGTATTGGACCTTGGATTGCAAGGGATGTTGTCCATCGGGAGGCATACGTGAGCTTGAAACCGCTCATTGAAGCGACTGAAGACCATAAACCATACGTCTACTCACGTTGTTTTTTTCAGCCTGTCGATCTGGCTCCCGGTGAGTCGGCATTGCTTTCTTTTCCAATCGAGACCGGCGAGGAACTAGCCGTCATCAAGGTCTACTATGAGATTCCGAATTACGTAGCCCGACGTTATCAGTTTAAGGCGTGTAAGGTCGCAACTGTTGCGACTGGCAAGGTCGTGACGACCGTGAAACGATTCGAGGACGAGTGACGGGAAAGCCCGTAAAATGCGGAATTCATAGGGCTGTTTAGTTGCCTCTAGAGGAAAGCTTTTTGCCGTTCGAACGTTGCGTAGCATCAAGGCGAATAACAGCCGGCAAATGAACTTCACTCTACATGGACTTCAGCACATGGTCGCGCAATGGATAAGTCTGCAAGCGAGAACATCCCTCCGCCAAGTCCGGATGACATCTCGTTAGCTCTGGACTCCCAGGACGACTTCGCCTTCGAGATGAGCGTTCGTGCTATTCTGAATAGGTATGGAGGTCAGGTCACTCATGGGTGGACGTATGTTGACCCGACTCTGGAGAAGATTCGGCAGTTCGATCTGCGTTGCCGGTTATCCCACCCAACGCTTCCACGCATCCTCCGACTCGCACTAGAATGCAAGAACCTGCGGGAAGATCGGCCGCTCATTATTTCTGAGACTCCTCGTTCTGATGCGGAGTCATTCCACGACTACTTAGTTGCCGATCGTAGCGTAGGCCTTCGGCAGAGGACTATGCGCTGCAAAGGAACCATTAGTCGATACAAGCCGCGCGAAAACGTCGGGAAGAGTGTTTCTCGTTTCCAATATGACAAACGAGAACGACGCTATGGGAAGATCAGCGACGATGAAATTTACGACAAATGGACCCAGTCCCTGGCGTCATCGGTTGATCTTTGCCGAGAAGCTGTGATGGACGGTCGCGATGGGGTCGAAACGAGCACATTTGTCCTCCCAATCCTCGTTGTCCCAGATGGCACGCTTTGGCATGTGCGCTATGCCGAAGACGGTGACCGCCAGGGCAGCCCGAGCAAGATCGACAGTTCGACGCTGTTTGTAAATCACCCTGTGACTGTCGTCCCGCGTAACTTGTGGACGAACTTGAGCCACGTTGAGGTGTATACGGCCCGAGGACTTCAGTATCTTCTAGCCAGGCTAGGCGCAACGGATGCCAAGTGGGATGAATACTTTCCCCCTGGAGCTGTTCGCCATCAGCCCCCGATTAGCAGTTAGGTTTTCCGCGCTATTTGGCCAGAGGACCTTAGTGCCTCGATACGATTTTCTCGATCAGCCTTCGGCGTCACTTCGTAAGTCAGGTGTCGGACGATACGGTCGCGCCATAAGCATCAAGGCCCCGAGAGTGCCAACGATAGCAGCGGCAAGTGTCTGACTATGACCTTTGCCGGAAGCACCTCCAGCGGGCTGGGATTGCTCACAAGGACGGATTGGGGAGGGTGGTTCACCTGCATGCTCTGCCGAAAACCTGGCAGACATGGGCGGCTGGCTCTGGCGTGAATCAACGGGCGGCTCAGGATATTCTCGGTCACTCGGACGCGAACCTTACGGCGAAGGTTTACACTGATACCACAGGTCTCGGGATGAAGGCCGAAATGGAAAAGGTGCTGTGGGTGACTCCTGAGAATTTCAATGCACAGTGGGATACACAAAAATGCGGTTTTCCGAGTCCCGCTGTGTCACTCAACGGCATCGTTAGCCAACTGGTCGCCGTCCTGAACGCTGCCGGTAGCGAGCAACTTGGGACCCTCAAGGCCCTCCGTGACATTTCATGTCACGAAGGGAAATTGGGTGCAGGGGTTGGATTTGAACCAACGACCTTCAGGTTATGAGCCTGA
>CAZUQB010000211.1:0-4844 GCA_964622405.1 uncultured Opitutaceae bacterium
CCGCTGACGCCGGTGGTCGTGCCGTTTGACCTGGTCAACAAGATCGCGAAGCAGGAGTACACCCACCAGGCGATCATCAAGTACCGGCACCCGCCGAACGTCGAGGACCAGCGCGAGGTCTATTCGATGATGTTCAAGGACCGGACCTACGCGTGGACCAATCTGAAACGTTACCTGTACGATCCGCCGCTTGCCTACTCGCTGCTCCCCACGGACGGCGTGAAGACCTTCCGCGTGCGGCAGTCGCTGTTCGCAGCCTGGGTGCTGTCTGTCATCCTGCTGCTGTCCGCCGCGGTCCGCCGCTCCTCGACAGGCGCGGCTTGAGCCGCCCTCTACCGGGCGCCGTCCCGGTCGGCCTGGATCGCGCGCGCCAGCTGCTCGAGCCGCTCGCGATCGTGCGCGGTGGTCGCGAAGGCGAGCCCCTGGGAAACGTAGTGCTGCGCGGCGGTCCATTGGCGCTGGCTGGCGTAGACGAGCGCCGTGAGGACGGTCAGCCGCGTCCGCTGGGGAAAGAGCCGCGCCCCCTCGGCGAGCGCCTCCAGCTGCGTGGACTCCGGGGCGGCGGAGCTCCGCAGCCAGGTTTCGGCCATGAGTTCATAGGCCTCGGGCAGCGCCGGGTGCTGCGAGCGTGACCGCCAGAGCGGCTCCAGGACCGCCTCGGTTTCGCGGGCCGTCAGCTTCGCGTCCGAGCCACCGGCCCGCAGCGACGCGAGCCGGATCCTCGCCAGCTCCAGGTAGGCCCGCGGGCGCACCACCCGGGCGGCGACCGCGGCGTCCAGATAGGGAGCCGCACCGGCGTCATTGTTGGCATCGACCTCGCAGAGTCCGAGCTCCGCCAGCAGGCGCGGGTCGCGATCTCCCGCGGAATAGGCGGCCTGCAGGGCGTGACGGGCCTGGGCCAGATAACGCGACGCGAGTTCGGGATAGAGTGCGGCGACATAGCGGACCTCGAGACGTCCAAAGCCGCCGCGCATCCGCGCAACCTCGTCCGGCTGGGCGTCCCGCAGCTCCACCGGGTCGGCGGGCTGCCGGGGGCCGGGCCGCAGCTTGACACTGTTGTCGAGGGCGTGGGGCAGATAAGCCATGAGGTCGGCATCGGCCACCGCGAAGGACACGCCAAAGCACGCCTGAAAGTCCTGCTCCGTCACCGGGCTGGTGCACCCGCGCTCCACCAGCTGGACCAGCGCCGCGCCCGCGGTGCCACCGGCATAGTGCCAGTCGACGTTGGTCTCCGGCGGCAAGCGCGGCCGCTCGGCGCCGAGATCCAGCGTGCGCCGAATCAGCAGGGCGGCGGTTTCCGCGCGCCGACGCGTGAGGGTCGGCTCCTCCTTCTCCGCGGCCGGACCGCGAAACAGCTCGGCCAGCGGCAGCGGTTCCATGTCGGTGAGGTGGAGCTCGGTCGCGAAAGCGCTGCTGCCACCCCGAGCCCTCGCCTGCTGGAGGCGCTGCGTGATTGCCTCCGACCCCCAGATGACCCGCTTCACATGCAGCGTGTCTGGCTCGAATCCACCCGGGCCGCTCCGTCCGGAGCTCGACGCGGAGGTTGACTGCTCCTTGATCGAGCGGGTGTACATGATCGTCGAGCGGTACAGCTCGACAAATCCCTCGATGTACCAGCGCGGCAGCGTCGGCGTGCGGCTCTCGAGGAGGTACCGAACATAGTCCGGCGTTGGCATCATCCGGGTGGCCTCGAGGTCATCCCAGACGAAGAAGATCGCGTGACTGTCATGGTCCCAGAACCGGTAGTTCGGCAGCACGCCGACCAGATCCGCGATCGCTCGCGTGTCGCCGGCCGAATGACGGGCGGTCGCGGCGGCCCGGGTGCGCTCTTCGAGACGGGCCAGGAGCTCGGCCGGGACGCCCTTTCCCCGCTCGCGGGCAAAGATCAGGCAGGACGTGGGCACATCGGAGCGACCCTGGAGTTTCGGCGGCAGCATCACATCCAACAGGGCGCGCATCGTGCGGATCTGCTCGATCAGTCCGGCGGTGACCGTATCGGCGGCGCGGGAAAGAACTTCAAGGTCCCCCACCCGGGCATAGCGCCATGGCTCGACCGACAGATCCTCGACCAGGAAGGGTGGCAGAAGAATGGCCGCCTCCGGCTTCGGCGGGCCCTTCGCGGGGGCGGCCAGCTTCCGCCCGATCGCGAGCGCCCCGGTCTGCGGGTCCTCCCACACCGTGAGTTCGTTGCCGGCCAGCAGTTCCTCGAGCGCTTCGCGCACCGGCCGACGACCGTCGAGGTCCGGCGTACGGAGACCCTGCACCAGCTCCGTTGGAAAGATCACCTGCCGGCCCGATTGCTCGGCAAACTCCCGCAGCCGCACCGCGGCCTCGCCGGACCGAAGGTGAAAATCACCCTTCGCCGGCTCGTCGCCGGCGCGCGTTCCCGCCACCGCCGTCAGCGCCAGAATCGCCGTCAGGAACGCGATCCGCGGACGACGGTTCCTCCTGCCATCGGACTGACCAGGGCGACGCATGGCCCGCTAGCGCTCCAGCGCGTAGCCGATGACCCTGCCGCCGCGAAACGCGACCCGCAGCGTCGCGGCGGGCGGGACCTCGACCGCGCTCCCGCCCGTGCCGCCCGAGCTGCGCGGGGTATTGACCATGTCGCCCTGCACCGAGCCACCCGACGGCTGCGTCGAGTCGGCCCAGGCGGACAGCTGGCGGCTCTGCCCGAACGAGGCCTTCGGGCGCGACGTCGCGCGGGCGGCGCGCTGGGCCTCGGCCAGCTGGTCGGAGAAGAAGAAATTCCGGTAGGTCCACACCTCCGCGCCGTCGGGGCCGGGCGACCGCTCGGAGGGTTCACCCAGGGCCATGTAGACCATGTCCGGGGTAAATCCGTCCGCGATCGCACCTTCGCGCACCGCCTGCTGGTTCTCGGGCGCGAGCGCCTGGAACGCCTGCGCACGCTCCGCGATGCGCGACTCGATGGTGGACGAAGCGCAGCCGGCCAGCAGCACGCCGAGGCCGCCGAGCAGCGCACCGAGGCGGACGGCCGACGGAAATGACTCAGGTGTCGCCATCGTTGACGGCAAAGCCGAAGACCCGCCCCTGGCGGAATTTCACGTGGAGGGTGACAGGGACGACGTCCGGGCTGGCCCAGGACGTGCCGGCGGGACCGCCCTGATTATAGCCGTTGTTGTAGCTGTAGCGACCAACGGCGCCACCGTCGTGTGCGCTGGCCGCGGAGGCCCCCGTACGAAACACGGGCCGGCCACGGTAGCTGGTGCCCAAGCGGACGGCATAGAATGGCCGGTCCGAGACTGCTTCCGACGGCAGATACCGCTCGTAGGTCCAGATTCCCGTGCGGCCATCAGCGGTGACCCGCACGCTGTCGGGACGGCCCAGGGCCACATAGACCATGTCCGCGGTGTAGCCCACCTCGACGACTCCCGCCTCCATCTTCTGTCGCTGCTCGGCCGGCAGCGACACGAGCTTGGCGGCTTTTTCCTCGCGCCGCTGCGCGCTGGTGGAGACGGAAGTGCAACCCGCGGCAAGCGCCAGCACAACGGCTGCGCCGAGGAGACGAGAGGTGGATTTCATGGGACTATGGGGGGAAGCTACTTTCGCCGCAGGGCGACGGACTCGCCCGTGCGTTCACCGGCGACCTGATAGTTCGCCTCGAGCAGGCGGACAAAACCGACGGGGTCGTTCGCGCGGAAGGTGCCGCTGAGGCGAAGGTCGGCCAGATTCTGGTCCGGCACGGTCAGCTGGAGCCGGTTGATGCGGTTGAAGAGCCGCGCGGCGTCGGCGAGGCGGGTATTGTCGAGCTCGACCCGCGGCTCGCGCCAGGCCAGTCGTCGCGAGATCTCCGCGGGCGGCAGAGTCTCGGCGCGCAGCACGGTGTCGGCCGAAGCGGTCAGGGTGACGGCCACGCGCTGGCCCGCATCCGCCAGGACGATTGGCTCAGGGGAGTTCACCCCGGTCGGACGGTCCCGCTCCACCGCCACCCTGCCCTCGGTCACCACGACCTCCACCTGTGAGGCGCCGGTGTCGATGGCGAACGCGGTTCCGACCGCCTGCACGCTGACCTGGTGCGTATGGACGACGAACGGCCGGGCCGAATCATGGGCCACGCGGAAGTGCGCGCTGCCCTCCTCGAGGCGGATCAGCCGGCGTCCAGGTTCGAACGCCACGGTGTATCGGGCGCCCGGTGCCGCCTCAACGACGGTGCCGTCGGCAAGCTGCTGGGTGGTCGGCTGGAGCAAGCTGCCCTTGCTCCCGTCCGACGGAAGCAAGAACGCCAGGGCCACGGCCGCGGCCACGCCGACCGCACCCGCGGCCACGGCGAGCGAGCGCCGCCAGGTGCGCCGATGCTGCCGGCGCCCGAGTTCGCCCACCATGGCGTCGGCCCGCCCGTCGCGGAGCGGCTGATCGAACACCTCCCACGCCGATGTGAGCTCGTCGAAAATGGCGGCGTGGCGCGGGTCCGAGGAGTACCACGACTCGAACATCTCGCGTTCGGCGTCCGTCCAGCCGGCATCACGCCGGGCAATCCAGCGGGCGGCGGCTCCCTCGATCAACTCCTCCTGCGAAAAGCGGCGCATCAAGGGTCGCATGGCTCAGTGGATCCCTTTCACGCCGCGCTTCCGCAGGTAGTCCGCGCACTTCCGGATGGCGCGGACAATCTGGACCTGCACGGTCTGCTCGGAGAGCCCGAGACGGGCGGCGATTTCCTTCTGGGGCACGCCCTGGAGTTTGCGGAGGATGAAGATTTCACGGCAGGCGGCCGGGAGCTGGTCGATCGCGTCGAGCAGGATGGAGACCTCCTGCCGGACACTGACCGTCTCGGCGACATTGATGCTTTCCTCCACGACGCTCTGGGCGGCAAAATCAGTTACAGG
>CAZUQB010000212.1:0-4835 GCA_964622405.1 uncultured Opitutaceae bacterium
CGGAGTCGTCGAGCGAGCCGGAGCCGACGCCGTGGTTCTCGATGATGAGCTGGTGCACGCGCTCCGGCACGGCGAGGTGCCACACGGGCGGGCGGGGCGTGAAGGTCCGGAGCCAGTCGGTCATCACGTCGTCCGGAATCCAGGCCGCGGCGAGATGCAGCGGGTCGGCCGGGCCGGGGGCCGCGTCGCCCGCGGGCGGCGGGCCGAAACGGATGGGGATGACCTGGTAGTCGTGG
This sequence comes from uncultured Opitutaceae bacterium, assembly GCA_964622405.1. Lineage (GTDB taxonomy): Bacteria > Verrucomicrobiota > Verrucomicrobiia > Opitutales > Opitutaceae > Opi-474. Next base: position 237 of record CAZUQB010000212.1, read on the forward strand.
ACGAGCCGGGCGGGCAGGAGCCCGCGGGCGCCGGGGTCGGGCTCGAGATTGCTGGCGACGTCGAGGCCGGCGGCCGCGGCGGTGGCGGCGAGGGCCTCGGGCTCGGCCAGCCCGAGCGCGGCGGCCAGGACGGCGAGCCGCTTCTCGCGCGGCGCCTCGAGCACGGCCTGCGTCTGCTCGGGGCTGAGACGGGCGGCGAGGGTGGGCGGCAGGGGAGCGGACGCAGTCGCGATCATGGGGACCCGAGACTCACTTCACCTTCTCGCTCAGCTTGTCCGGCACGACCTTCTTCGGGTCCTTGAGATACTGCAGGATCTGCTCCCCGTTCGCCATGTCGGTGATCTTCTTCGTCGTGTCGGCGGTGGCCTCGTCGGGCCGCAGGACGTGCGGCCGGATGAAGAGCAGGAGCTCGGTGCGGTCGGCCTCGTGCGTGCGGCCGCCGAACAGGTGGCTGATGATCGGGAGCTCCCAGAAGAACCCGACCTTGGTGCGGTCGCGGGTCTGCGACGTGCGCTGCAGGCCGCCGAGGACGATCATCTGGCCGTCGATGACGTTGAGGTAGGAGTTGGCCTCGCGGTGGCCGATGATGGGCTGGAGGTTGCCGTCGACCGTGACATTGCCGATCACGTCGTCGACGACCTGGTCGATCTTCAGCTCGATGCTGCCGTCGTCGCCGATGAGGGGCGTGACGTTGAGCGTGATGCCGATGTCCTTGTACGTGACCTGCGAGCTGGTGGAGAAGCCGGTGTTGGTGGTGGTCGTGACGCCGACCGGGGTGGAGGTGGAGCCGGTGATGATCGGCTGCTGCTGGGTGACGGCGATCTTGGCCTCCTTGTTGTGGATGGTGGCGATGGTCTGGGCCTGGAGGACCTTCACGTTGTGGCGCTGGCCGTTGTTGCCGAGGGCGGCCTGGAAGCTGAGCGGGCTGACCACGCCGCCGGTGACGTTCCAGCCGGCGATGCCGCCGCCCGCGGCGGCCGCGTCGGCGCTGAAGTTGGTGATCATGGTGCGGCCGTCGCTGCCCGGCCCGACCGTGAGATTGAGGGCGCTGATGCCGCTCTTGTCGGTGTCGGTGAGCGTGACCTCCGCGATGACGACCTCGATGCGGACCTGGGCGAGGACGATGTCGAGCTGGTCGACGAGGCCGTGGATCAGGCGGAGGTCGTCGACGGTGCCGGACACGACGACGGCGTTGCTGCGCTCGTCGGGCAGCACGGTGATGAGGGAGCTGAATTCCTCGGCGGCGACGGCCAGGCCGGGCACGGCGGGGGCCGGGGCGACGGGGGTGGCGGGTGCGGTGGTGCCCGGACGCAGGGCGGCGGTGGCGGTGGTCCCGTTCTTCTGGGCGACGGAGTTCTGGCCGGACACGAGCTGGGAGAGGAGGGAGGCGACGTCCTTGGCGGCGGCGTGCTTGAGGTAGATGACCTCGTTGCGCGTGTTGAGCTCGCCCTTCACGTCGAGCTTGGCGATGAGCTCGTCGAACAGCGCGTGCTGCCGCGGGTCGGAGAGCAGGATGACCTGGTTGGTGCGGTCATCGGCGTTGAAGGTGGTGGCGGAGCCGAGCTGGCTGGCCAGCGGGCCCTGGAACAGCGAGCGGAGCCGGTTCACGAGGTCGGAGGCCTTGGCGTACGACAGCGGATAGAATTTCGGGGTGAGCCCGTTGGTGTTGGGCTTGTCGAGCTGGCGGATGAGCAGCTCGACGCGCTGGAGGTTGCTCACGGTGTCGGTGACGAGCACCGCGTTGGCCTTTTCGAGGGAGACGAGGCCGTTGGCGACGCCGGGCGACATGAGCGGCGTGATCTGCGGGACGAACTCGCCGACGCGGAGGAACTCGAGCTGGAAGAGCTTGGTGGCGATGTGGCCGCTGGCGGGCAGGCCGAGCGTGGAGCCGTCGATCATCTCGGGCGCCTCGGTCTTCACCTGGACGAGCGGGACGACCTTGAGGAACTTGTCGCCGAGCGGGGAAACGCCGACGCCGTTGAGGGCGAGGAGGGTCTCGAGGGCGGTGACCGCCTCGGACTTCGGCACGGCCTTGTTGAGCTTCAGGGTGTAGGTCGAGGCCGGCAGGGCCTGCGGCCGGAGGATCGTGCGGCCGGTGTAGCTCTCGATCAGGCTCAACACCGAGTCGATATCGACCTCGGCCAGCTTGATCGGGCCGACCAGTTCCTCGGCGGCGGCGGGGGCGGGGGCCGGCGCGGCCGGCGGGGTCTGGGCCCGGGCGCCGAAAACGGCCAGGCTGGCGGCGACGGCGAGGCTCAGACGGAAAAGACGCGGGCTCATGCGGAAATCAAAAGGTTGGAATAGGCCGGGCCGGGAGTGAAGATGAGAGGTGAAACGACCGGCCTTGTAAACCGTGTTGTGGTATGACGGCCTCCCCGCGGAAAAGTTGCCTCGGGTGTGAGGTTTAGGGAGGATCCATTTACGATTTACGAGTTACGATTTACGATTCGTTGATGACGGACCCGCGGCGTCACGCCGCCGCGACGCCGTAGGAGCGCAGGCCTGCAAATCGTAACTCGTAATTCGTAAATCGTAAATCCCGACCGTCCTCCCGGATTTGCCGCTTGCCGGTGTCCCCCGCGCACCCAACGCTTTGCGGCCGCCATGCCGAACAGCTTCGGAAAGCTCTTCACGATCTCGACCTGGGGCGAAAGCCACGGGCCGGCCGTCGGCGTGGTCGTGGACGGCTGCCCGCCGGGGTTGCCGCTGACCGCCGCGGAAATCCAGAGCGAGCTCGACCGGCGCCGTCCCGGCCAGAGCGACATCGTGACACCCCGCAAGGAGGAGGACCGCGTGGAAATCCTCTCGGGCCTGTTCGAGGGCAAGACCACCGGCACCCCGATTTCCCTCCTGGTCCGCAATGCCGACCAGCGGCCGGGCGCGTACGACGAGATGAAGGAGAAGTTCCGTCCGTCGCACGCCGACTACACCTACCAGGCGAAGTTCGGCGTCCGCGACCATCGCGGCGGCGGTCGCAGCTCCGCGCGTGAGACCATCGGCCGAGTCGCGGCCGGCGCGATCGCCAAGAAGATCCTGGCCCTGGCCGGCGGCGTCGAGACCCGCGCGTATGTCACGCAGGTCCACGACCTCGCGGTGCCCGCCGGGGCGCTGCAGGCCTTCCCGACCCTCGCCGAGATCGACGCGTCGCCCGTGCGCTGCCCGCATCCCGCGACGGCCGCCGCCATGGTGGAACGCATCAAGGCCGTGCGCGCCGAGGGCGACTCGGTGGGCGGCGTGATCGAGTGCCGCGTGCGCAACCTGCCGCCGGGACTCGGCGAACCCGTGTTCGACCGCCTCGAGGCCGACCTCGGCAAGGCGATGCTGTCGCTCCCGGCCACCAAGGGATTTGAAATCGGCAGCGGCTTCGCGGGCACCCGCCTGCGCGGCTCCGAGCACAACGACGCGTTCGTGATGCGCGGCGGCCACGTCCACACCGTCACCAACCGCTCGGGCGGCGTGCAGGGCGGCATCAGCAACGGCGAGGAACTCGTGTTCCGCATCGCGTTCAAGCCGACCGCCACGATTCTCCAGCCGCAGCAGACCGTGGACATCCATGGCGCCCAGACCGAGCTCGCCGCCCGCGGCCGGCACGACCCCTGCGTCCTTCCGCGCGCCGTGCCGATCGTCGAGGCCATGACCGCGCTCGTGCTGCTCGACCACTGGCTGCGCCAGAGCGCCCAGAACCGGACATTCAAGTTCTGACCGTCGCCGCTGGCGCAGGGATCGGAATTCGAAATCCGAAATTCGGAATTCGGAATCCGGAATCCGGAATTCGGAATCCGGAATTCGAAACAGTGGTCGGTGGTGAGTGGGGCCTGCCGCCCGACCACGGAAATTCTCCGCCCGGTCCGGTTTGCCTCTTCGCGTGCTTCGTGCTCTTCGTGGTGCCCTCATCATGACCGAAAAACCGCTGGTCTACCTCATCCTTGGCGCTGCCGGCTCGGGCCGGCGGGCGATCGTGGCCGACCTCATCGAGGCCGGCCTGGGCGGTGACGCGCGGGTGGCCGTCCTGCTGGCCGAAACCGAGGCGGCGGATCCGGCCGACAGCCGGCTGCCCGGGTTGGTGCGCTGGAAGGCCGAGGACGAATTCATCGTGGCTGCGGTGCCGAAGGGCGCGACCCACGTGTTTTTCATCACCGACGGCCGGCGGAATCCCGTGGACCAGCTGGAGGCGCTCAAGACCTGGGTGGAGGCGCAGGCGGCCGACGTGGGCCGGGTGCTGTGCGTCGTGAACTGCCAGCTCGGGGAAAAGCACCCGCCGCTGCTGGCGTGGTTCGAGGCCTGCGTGCACTTCTCCGACGTCGTGCTGCTCACCCGCCGCGAGGGCGTGGCAAACAAGTGGCTCAGCGATTTCCGCGGGCACTTCGAGAAGCAGTATTACCCGTGCCTGTTCGAGTTCGTGAAGGACGGCCAGGTGAAGAACCCGGCGCTCGTGCTCGACCCAGTGGCGCGGCGGCTGTCCCACGCCTTCGATGCCGAGCAGGACTGGGTCTTCACCGACGCCGACGGACAGGAGATTGACGAGGACGAGGAGACCGACGGCGACGAGGAGGTCGAGGCCGCGCCCGAGGTCGACCCGTACTTCGCCCGCGACGCCGC
>CAZUQB010000213.1:0-4825 GCA_964622405.1 uncultured Opitutaceae bacterium
TGTGCCGCCGCGCCGTCGGGTCGTCGAAGCCGAACACCTTCTTGAAGACCAGCACGACGTAGGACATGAGGTTCACCGGGTCGTTGAGCACCACCACGCGCCATTGGCCCGCCAGCGCCCGCTCCTCGTCGGTTTGGCGGGCGGGAATGGTCTGCGTCCTGGTCTCGGCCCGGGTCATGCCTTCGCCGCCGCCTCGCGGACCGCCGCGGCCACGCGCGCGGGCGCCTCGGCGACCGGCACCTTGGCGACGTCCTTCTGGGTCCGCCACTTGAGCTCGATGATGCCTTCCTTCAGGCCCTTGCCGCCGATGGTCAGGCGCAGCGGGAAGCCGACCAGGTCGGCGTCCTTGAACTTCACGCCCGGCCGCTCGGCGCGGTCGTCCACCAGCACGTCGGCGCCCGCGGACTCCGCGGCCTCGGCCAGCGACCGCGCGAGGTTCATCGCCTCGGGCAGCTGCGGGTCGAGCACGCACACGAGCACCTGGAACGGCGCGGCGTTCCACGGCCAGACAATGCCGTCCTGGTCGTGGCCCTGCTCGATGAGTGCCTGCATGGTCCGCGAGATGCCGATGCCGTAGCAGCCCATCACCATCGGGTGGTTCTGCTTCTGGTCGTCCATGTACATGGCGCCGAAGACGTCGGAGTACTTGGTGCCGAGCTTGAAGATGTGGCCGACCTCGATGCCGCGGCGGACCTTGAGCGGGGACCCGGATTTCGGGTCGGGCTCGCCCGGGCGCACGCGGCGGAAATCCCCGAAGCGCGTGATCGCGAGGTCGCGCACCACGTTGACGCGGCGCAGGTGGAAGCCGTCCTCGTTGGCGCCGGTCACGCCGTTGCCGATCAGCCGGATCGCCTGGTCGGCGAACACGCCGGCCAGCGCGCCGGGGTTCCGGATCGTGCCCTTGACCGCGCCAAGGCTGCCGGGCTTCGCGCCCAGCACGGGCTCGATCTCCTCGGGCGTGGCCGGACGGAAGACGCCGAAGCCCAGCGCGCCGAGCTTGGCCTCCTCCAGCTCGTCGCAGCCGCGGAGGATCACGACGAAGGGCTTGCCGTCGCCGACGTAGACGAGCGTCTTGAACTGCTGGTCGGCCGGGACGCCGTACGGCGCCGCCTCGAGCGCCGCGATCGTCACGACGCCGGGCGTCGCGAACTTCTCGGCCGCCCCCTCCGGCGGCGCATCTTTCAGATCGGCCGGCACCAGCGCGCTGGTCGCCTTCTCGCGGTTCGCCGCGTAGCCGCTCTCCTCGTTGTAGATCACGTCGTCGTCGCCGATCTCGGCCGGCACCATGAACTCGTGCGAGAAGCTGCCGCCCATCACGCCGGTGTCGGCCTCGACCGCGATGGCGGTGATGCCGATGCGGCGGAAGAACGCCTCGTAGGCGGCCTTCATCGCGAAGTAGCTCTTGATCGCGCCGTCGTCGTTCAGGTCGAACGAGTAGGCGTCCATCATGACGAATTCCCGCGCCCGCATCAGGCCGAAGCGCGGCCGGATCTCGTTGCGGAACTTCGTGCCGATCTGGAAGAAATTCTTCGGCAGGTCGCGGTAGCTGGTGATCTCCGCGCGGACGAGGGGCGTCACGATCTCCTCATGCGTCGGCCCGAGCACGAACTCCGGCTCGCGCCCCGCGCGCTTGCCGTCGCCGGCGCTGTCGGCGCGGAACATGATCTCGCGCGCCGCCGCCCAGCGGGGACCCTGCTGCCAGTTCTCGGCCGGGTGCACGAGCGGCATGAGCAGCTCGATCGCCCCGCCCCGCTCCATCTCCTCGCGGCAGATCTGCGTGAGCTTCTGCATCACGCGATGCCCCAGCGGCAGGTAGGTGTAGAGGCCGCCGCCCAGCTTGCGCACCAGGCCGGCGCGGATGAGCAGCTTGTGCGACGCGATCTCCGCGTCCGCGGGGCTTTCTTTCAGCGTGGGGATGAAGTACTGCGACCAGAGTTTCATGAAGCCCGGCAACGAAACAGTCCCAATGGACCGGCGCAAACGTATTCAGGCCAAAGCCCTCCCCAAGGCGAGGAAACTCGCTCGGCCCCGGCCGCGGCAGTCACGGGGTGGCTTTGGCGCGGCGGGTCGGCGGTGGTCTGTTTTTAACCACGGAATTCACGGATCGCGCGGATCGGCATCCAACCGAAGCCACGCGGACGATGGCGAGGGCGATGCCCTCGCCATCGTCCGCGTGGCGGGGTGGAGCTAAAGACCTGAGGCATTCGCATACACTCGATCACGAAGCGTTGGTTTTCAGGTCTTCAGCTCCCCAAGTGTTCGCGGACCGGCCTGAGGCGTCGCGCCTCAGGCCGGTCCGCGAACAATCGCCTGGATCCGCGCGCTCCGTGAATTCCGTGGTCAAAAAGAACCAGTCCGATCGCAGTACCAGCTCAGCCTCGCGACCAGCCCGCCCAGCGAATGGACATTGAAAGCTCGGGACATCTGCGCTTTTAAGCTCTTCCTTCCATGTCCGCCCGCAGCCGCCAACCTTGGTCCATGAAGTGGATCGTCCTCGCGATCATCGTGGGGATCGCCGGGTACACGTTCCTCACGCTGAAGTACCGCAAGCCGGGCCGCGCCTTCCAGCCGTACTCCGATCTCAAGGACCGCGCCAACACCAAGCGCCTGCTCGACGCGGGCTTCCAGCGCGTGTCGGTCGAGGCGGTCATTCCCTCCGATCCGACGCCCGCCGGTCCCACCGCCACCGTCGCCAGCGCGGCCGGCGGCCTGCCGCCGATGCTCCGCGAGACGCTCATCGACCCGCCCGCGCTGCCGTCCGAGATCGTCAGCGTCGCCGCCGCGCCGTCCGCGAACGCCCTGATGGCCTACCCGATCGGCTTTCGCTGCACGCTGCCCGACAACAAGCAGCAGCTCGCCGGCGCCGATCTCTACGTGCGCGGCGACCAGGTCGTGATCGTCCCGGACTTCGACCGCCTCGCCGGCGGCCTCCTCTCGCGCACGCGGGAAAGCGTCATCCGCCTCACCGTGCCGGCCGGAGTCCTGAAGCCCGGCGAATACCACCTCACGCTGCTCGGCGCGCGGGCGTCCAAAACCTGGACGCTGCAAGTGCATTGACGCGACGGGCGTCATCGTGGAGAAAAACCCGTCCCAAACATTGATGAGCAACGGCAACGGCCAACCCACGCCCCCTCCTCCGTCCAGCGCGCTCGCGACCACGATCAAGCCGACGGACCTGCGCGGCATCCTGAAATACGTCCCGCGCTTCCAGGGCCAGATCTTTGTCATCGCCATCGACGGCGCGATCGTGGCCGACGAGAACCTCGGCAATCTCCTCGTGGACATCGCCGTGCTCCGCAGCCTCGGCATCAAGGTCCTGCTCGTCCACGGCATCGGCCAGCAGCTCATCGAGCTGGCCCAGCTCCGGAACGTCGCGATCACGGACGCCTACGGCACCGGCGTCACCGACGCCCCGACCCTTGATCTCGCCATCCGCGCCTCATCCCGCGTCTCCCACGCCATCCTCGAGGGCCTGACGCAGAACAGCCTGAAGTGCGCGCTCACGAATTCGATCCGCGCGCTGCCCATCGGCATCATCCGCGGCATCGACCAGCAGTACACCGGCCGCGTGGAGCGGATCGACAAGGACTTCATCTCCGCGCTCATCGACCAGCAGGTCGTCCCCATCGTCTCGCCCATCGCGTTCGGCCCCGACGGCCGGTCGCTCCGGGTGAACTCCGACCTGCTCGCCGCCGAGCTCGCCGAGGCGCTGCACGCCACGAAGATCATCTACCTCACCAACCACCCGGGCCTCGAGATCGACGGCACCATCCGCCGCGAGATCTCCGTGGAGGCCCTGCGGTCGATCCTGCAGGACAAGCCCGACACGATTGCCGAGGCGTCGCGCAGCAAGGCGACCCACGCCGTGAAGGCGATCGAGACCGGCACGCCGCGGGTCCACATCGTCGACGGCACGATCTTCGACGGCCTCATCAACGAGATCTTCTCGAGCGAGGGCGTCGGCTCTCTCGTCTACGGCAACGACTACCAGCAGATCCGGAAGGCCAAGCGCAGTGACGTCCGTCTGATCTACAATCTCACGCGGAATGCCGTCCGCCGCGAGGAGCTCATCCACCGCACGCAGCAGGCGATCGAAAAGAACATCGACCAGTTCTTCGTCTTCGAGATCGACGAGAACATCATCGCCTGCGTCACGCTCTACTTCTACCCTGACAAGACCGACCTCGCCGAGGTCGGCTCGCTCTACGTCCTGCCGTTCTACCACAACCGCGGCATCGGCAAGAAGATGGTCGAGTACGCCTGCCTGATGGCGAAGGAACGCGGCGCCACGCGCATCATCGCCCTCTCGACCCAGAGTTTCGGCTTCTTCACCAGCGTCTGCGGTTTCGAGGAGTCCTCGAAGGAGATCCTCCCCGAGGCGCGGCTCAAGCTCTACGAGGAAAGCGGCCGCAATCCGAAGGTGCTGGTCAAGCAGCTGTAGCGCGCGGGACGCGCGCGTTGAAAGTTGAAGGTTGAGGGTTGAGAGCCGGAACGGCCGGCCGGACCGCGTCTGGCGCGGTTGGCAGCGGGCCGTGAGCAGTCGACCGCGGAAACGCTCAACACTATTCTGCGCCTTCTGTGCCTGCTTGCGGCCAACCCCTCCATGCCGGGCTGACCACTGACAGCTCCCGGCCCGGCCGCTAGGATTGTCGCGAGCGGAGGCGGTCGAGGAAGACCGCGGCGATGATAACGAGGCCGATGATGATCTCCTGGAAATACGTCGGCCACCCCATCTGCTGCGAGCCGTTGCGCAGCACCGCCATGATCAGTGCGCCGATCATCGAGCCCAGCACCGTGCCGACGCCGCCGCTCAGGCTCGCGCCGC
>CAZUQB010000214.1:0-4818 GCA_964622405.1 uncultured Opitutaceae bacterium
GACATGATGAACCTCGGCGACATCCTCGACGAGGCCTCCAAGAAGGAATAAGGCCACCGGGCCCCTTCGGTCCATTCAAGCCGCCCGTCCCGCCCCGCGGGGCGGGCGGCTTTGCTTTGGCGCCTATCTTTCGCAGGATTGCCAACCCGACAAAAGGCCGGCATGACGCTTCTGATCCGTCCCGTCGTCCAACCTCAACTCCCGTCCGCGTGAAATCACCCTCCGTCCGCCTCGCCCTCCTGGGTCTTGCCGCCCTGGTCCTCGCCGGCTGCGAGACCGCCCCCGCCCCGGCCGCTCCGGTCGCCCCCAAGCCGAAGCCGGTGGCCGCCGCCCCGGCCGAAACCGAGAAGCAGTACTCCAACATGATCGTCAGCGAGGCCAAGGGCGTCTCGTCGCCCTTCAAGACCGAAAAGGGCACGGTCTTTCCCGAGAACAAGATGGGCTACCGGCTCGTGCTGACGGGCGGAGTTTCCATGCCGAACCTCGTCGCCACGGAAGAAGGCGAGGACTCCATCCTGGTGCAGGCCCGCGTGTACAACCGCCTCGCGACGCCGCAGGTGCTCGATATCATCTTCGCCGTGGGTGATGACCACGACTCCTATCATGCGAAGGGCGTCATGTTCCCGGGTGACCGGGCGCGCGACATCCGCTTCAAGCTGAGCAAGCAGGCCACGCAGAACCTCTGCCTCATCGTCACGCGCAGCAAGTGACGCCGGCCGCATGAACCCGTCCGGGCCCGGGCCCAAGCGGGTCTATTCGCGTCTGCTCGAACCGGCGGAGCACCCCGACTACCGGCGCCGCGCGGTACGTCCGCCGGACTGGGCCACCTTTGGCTTTCGCCCGCAGTTCACCTGTCTGCGGAGCTTCGAGGTCCGCGACGGCCGTTTGGTCGGATTCGCGGAAGAGTTGGCGCGCTACACGAGGGAACACCGCCTGGGCCGCGTGATCTGGCCGTCGTACCAGGTCCTCTTCGCCGCGAACCTCGGCGAGTTGGCGGAGGCCATCGCGCGCGAGGAGCTGTTCCTGTTCGACATCTGGGGTTATGTGCCGGGCTCGGGGCCCGGCGGCTACTGGACCCAGTTCAAGGCCCCGCCCGAGGCGCTGCGGCTGCTGGAGGCGACACTGGGGCCGCGTTGGCTGGGGACGGACTTCGGCGAGCAGGACGGGCGCTACCTCAACGGCTATGCCGCGCAGATGACCCCGGCCTCGGCGCCACGGGCCGAGCAGTACCTGCATTTTCAGCGCCATTTCGAGCGGATGGGTGACGACCTCGGGCATCGTCACGCGGCCCTGGTCTCGCTCAACTTCGGTCACTATCTGCTCAAGGAAGGCACGTTCACCCTGATCGGAGCCGAGACCGCGCAGGCCCTGCCCAACAGCCAGGTCTATTACGCCTTCATCCGCGGGGCCGGAAAGCAGTACGGGGTGCCGTGGTTCGGCAATGCGTCGGTGTTCAATCGCTGGGGCTTCAAGCGCTACGTCACTCCGGGGCAGACGGACGGGTATCCATTTGGACCGACCAAGGGCACCAGCCTCAGCCTGTTGAAGCGACTGCTCTACACCCATCTCCTCTACAACAGCATGATCGCCGGTTTCGAGACGGGCTGGCTCGAGGACTCGGGGCTGACTCCGATCGGATCGCTGCAGCAGGCGGCGGTCCGCTGGACTGAACGGCACGGGATGCCCGGCGTGATGCACACCCCGGTGGCCCTGCTGCTCGACTTTCACTGCGGTTGGTCGTTCCCGCGGCATCTCTACAGCGAGAAAATCTACCGGGTGTGGGGCAATCTGCCGTACGGCGAAGGGGATTACCTGACCGATGCCGTCCTCGACCTGCTCTATCCGGGCTACCAGGACGCGTCCTATTTTCACGACGAGCGCGGCTTCAACGTGGCCACGCCCTTCGGTGACATCGCGGATTGCCTGCTGAGCGATGCCGCTGGCTGGCTGCTCGCGCGTTATCCGGTGGTGGTCGTGGCCGGCGAACTCAGCGGCGGCGCGGAACTGCGCGACAAACTCGAGGCCTACGTGGCCGGAGGCGGCCATCTGGTGATCACCCGGGCGAACCTGGCGAAGCTGCCGGGAGGGCTTGGCGGGATTGCCGACGCGCCGCGCGACGCAACCGTCGAGTTCGGTCGGGGCCGGCTCACGCTCCTGGCCAGTCCCTTGGGGGTGCGAAAGTCGGGGATCGAGGGACCGCTACGGAGCGAGATCGACCGAACGCTGGCCAAGCCCTACGTGCTCGAACCGTCGGTCCGCGAGACGCTCACGGCCGTCTTCCAGTCCCAGATGCTCTTTGTCGCCGGCGAAAGCCTGAGCCTTGTGTGCGGTCGCCGGGGACCCGGCGAGTACACGGTGGGCATCGCGAACAATTCCTGGCGCGAACTCCCGCTTCACCTCGAATGCCGCTGCGGGAAAATTGTCGCCGTCGAGGAACTGCCGATCGAAACGGGCGAGCGGGCGGCCGAAGGATTTCTCCCGGAAGGAACCAGCGCGCCGGACCTTGGGCGTAACACTGCGACGACGATCGCCGGCGGGGATGTTCGGGTCTTTCGGGTGCGCGTCGCGGACGAGGCGGTGATCGAGATTGGTCATCAGGTTCCGGCGCCGCGGCCTGAAGGACGGCTCCTGACGCTGCGGCGCGCGACTTCGATCAAGGAGGCGGTTCTCTCCCGGCCGACTTTCTTCGAGCACTTCGACGGCGTACTCGTCGACTGGCGCTACGTGCAGGAGCGCGAGATCTCGGTCCTGCGGGCGGAGGCCGGCTGGATCGGCCGCCAGGGTCTGCGGGTGGTTGCCGATCTCACTTCCGGCGTGGATCTCTATCCCGGGCTGCGGCTGGTGGAGAACGACCCGGCGGAGCATGCCGCCAGCCTGGCGACCATCGAAGCGGTCGTGACGAAGCTGGCCGCGCTGGGTGGCCGGGACCTCCTCCTGTCGCTGCATCGCGCCCCGGAAAACAACTACGCGGCGGAGGAAACCCTCGCCTCCTTTGAGCGCACGCTGCGGCGCATGGCCGACTTCGCCCAGTCCCGGCAGGTGACAGTGCACCTGCGAACCGGCCTCGGTCATTCACCCTATCCGGCGGCCCAGCAGGCCGCGTTGGTCGGCCGGGTGGGGCGGCCGAATCTCAGGAGTGCGCCGATGCTGAGCCGCTGGATGGCCGACCAGCGCGAAGGTGGAGGTCCCGGGGTGCCGCCGGCCACAGAGTCGGATCTCTGGCTGGTGGCGGCCTGCCGGTTCGACCACGCGGGTGACTGCTACGACCTCCATGCGCCGTTGGCCCAGATGACCCCGTCGGATCGGCAACAGGCCGAATCATGGCTGGCGGCGGCACGTGGTCGCACGGTGGTGTTCGATGCCCTCCTGGGCAGCCTTGACGACGAGTACCGGGAGGTCCGGGCCCTTCGTTCGCTCTAGCCCGGTTGGGCCGGAGCCTGCGGCGGGCGGAAAGAAAAAGGGCCGGCCCTTGGGCCGGCCCCGGATGGGATGAGTGGCGGGGGGTCAGTTCCGCTCGGCCCGGGCGGCCTTGCGGGTCTTGGCCTCGACGAACTCGCGGATGACGGCGTTCCGCTGGCGCACGCGCTCGTCCTCCTCGATTTCCTCCACGGAGCGGACCGCCTCGTGCTTGGCCATCGCCCGGCGCATCTTTGAGAGGGCGAGGTATTCGAGCTGACGGATGCGCTCGCGAGTCACGTTGAAGCGCTTGCCGACCTCCTCGAGGGTGAGCTCGTCCTTCCCGTCCAGGCCGAAACGAAGGCGAATGATCTCGGCCTCGCGCTCGTCGAGCGAGTCGACCATGGCCTTGAGGTCCGAGGTCTGGTTCTTCTCGCGCAGGCCCTCGTAGGGGTCGACCGCGTTCTCGTCACCCACGATCTCGCCGAACGTGGCGGAATCGGAATCCTCGCCGACCGGGGCGTCGAGCGATGCTGGGCGGACGCTGACGGACTTGAGGTGGGCGACCTTGCTCGTCGGGATCTGGAGCTCGATGGCCAACTCCTCATCCGTCGGCTCGCGGCCGAGTTCCTCGGTGAGCTTCATCGCCGTGCGCCGCATCTTGGAGATCTTGTCGACGAGGTGGACCGGCAGGCGGATGGTCTTGGACTGGTTGGCGAGCGCGCGCTTGATGGACTGCTTGATCCACCACGCCGCGTAGGTTGAGAGCTTGCCGCCCTTGCGGGGGTCAAAACGTTCGACCGCCTTCACGAGGCCGATGTTGCCCTCGCTGATCAGGTCGAGCAGGGGCAGGCCAAAGTCCTTGTAGTCCATCGCGATCTTCACGACGAGGCGGAGGTTGGCCGAGATCATCTTGTCGCGGGCGGTCTTGTCGCCGCGGCGAATCCGTCGCGCGAGGAGGATCTCCTCGGCCACGGTCAAGAGCGGGGTCTTCCCGATCTCCTGGAGATAAAGCTGGAGGTTGCTGCGCTCGCCGTGGGCGATCGGGGCCTCGGCGACGGTTGGTTCAGGACGTTCGAGGAACGAAGGAGGGGTATCCGGGCTATCGGTCCGGAGCCCAGGGGTCATGTCCTCGGATTCGGAAACGCTCAGGGACTTGATCTTGGCAGGCATGATTACTTCCTTGGTAAAGTAGAGAGGCTTGAGAATCGGGTTTGTTCCCGAGTCTTAGCTAGTGCCGTTCCAAGGATGAGACGTATACGTACGGGGCTAGGATGCCAAAAACCTGAAAAAGGGCGGTGATTTTGTCACAGCCCGGCTAACCGAAGCGCCATGCTGGCGCACCTTTGAATAAACAGCCAGCTAGAATTGCTCGGCCATGGCGACCGCTTTGAAGAGGGCGGAAGCCTTGCTGATCGTCTC
>CAZUQB010000215.1:0-4806 GCA_964622405.1 uncultured Opitutaceae bacterium
CCGGCCGAGGCCACCTGCCCCGACTTCAGCGCGGCGAGCAGCGCGGTCTCCTTGATGATGCCGCCGCGCGCGCAGTTGAACAGCCGGACGCCCTTCTTGCACTTGGCCAGCGCCGCCTCGTCGATCATGTACTGCGTGGCCTCTGTCAGCGGCATGTGAACGGTGATATAGTCGGACTGGACCAGCAGCTCGTCGAGCGTCACGGCCTCAACCTGCATGGCCTTCGCGCGGCTCGGCGCGAGATACGGGTCGAACGCCAGCACCCGCATGCCGAACGCCTGGGCGCGCTTCGCGACCTCGGAACCGATGCGCCCGAGGCCGACGATGCCCAGGGTCTTCCGGAACAGCTCGCCGCCCGAAAAGCTCTTGCGGTCCCACTGCCCGGCGCGCATCGACGCGGCGGCCTGCGGCACGGGCCGCGCGCCGCAGAGGATGTGGGTGAAGGTCAGCTCCGCCGTGGCAATGGTGTTGCCGGTCGGCGTGTTCATCACGATCACGCCTCGCTCGGTCGCGGCCTCGACATCGACGTTGTCCACGCCCACGCCGGCCCGGCCGACCACCTTGAGCAGCGGGGCCGCCGCCATGATCTCCGCGGTGATCTTCGACTCCGAACGGACCGCGATGGCATGCACGTCCCGCACCAGCTCCCTCAGCTTCTCCGGCGAGGAGCCATAGGCCTCCAGCACATCGAGGCCCGGCTGCTGGCGCAGATAGGCGACTCCCTTGGCTGAGATCTTGTCGGCGACGAGGACTTTCATGGCGGCAAAATGCGTCCGAGGGAAGTCCCGCGCCACCTGGCTAGCAAGGAAAAGCGGAGTTATGACAAAGCGAGACCCACCCCCTCCAGGTGGGGTGGTCGAGCGGGCCAAAACCGGCCCCCTATTTCAGGCTCAATCCAAGCTGATGGGCGGCAAATCCCAGCAGGTCCGTCCATTCGTCGATCGTCTTGGAGACCGGCGTCGTGCCGCTGGATCCGCCATGGCCGGCTTTCACGTCGATGCGGATCAGCGCCGGTCTTGCCCCTCCCGCCACCGCGGCCTGCAGGGTCGCAGCGTACTTGAACGAGTGGGCCGGATGCACCCGGTCGTCGTGGTCGCCAGTGGTGATCAGCACCGCCGGATAACTCCCACCCGCCCGGATGGTGTGCAGCGGCGAATAGGCCCGCAGATAGGCGAATCCCTCCGGCGTCTCGCTCGTGCCGTAGTCTCCGGCCCAGGAGGCGCCGACCGTGAAACGGTGGTACCGCAGCATGTCCATCACGCCAACCTGCGGGAAGGCCACCGCCGCCAGGTCCGGCCGCTGGTTGAGCACGGCGCCGACCAGCAGCCCGCCGTTCGACCGCCCGTGGAGCACGAGGCGCTCCGGACGGGTGTAGTGGTTCGCCACCAGCCACTCGGCCGCGGCGATGTAGTCGTCAAAGACGTTTTGTTTCCGCTCCTTCGTGCCGGCCTTGTGCCACGCGTCGCCGAACTCGCCGCCGCCCCGGAGGTTCGCGACCGCGTAGACGCCGCCGAGTTCGAGCCACACCAGCGGCGGGATCGCGAAGGCCGGCTGCATCGAGACATTGAAGCCGCCGTAGCCGTAAAGCCAGGTGGGCGCCGTGCCGTCGAGGACCAGGTCCTTCCGGTGGACCAGGAACATCGGGACCCGCGTGCCGTCCTTCGAGGTCACCCAGACCTGGTCGGTGGTGTAGCGGGACACGTCAACCGCGACCGCCGCCCGGTCGAAGACTTCACCGCGGCCGGTGTCGAGATCGTGGCGGATGATCGTGGGCGGCGACAGGAACGACGAGAACGCATAGAAGAGCTCCGGCTCGTCCTCCTTCCCGCCGAGCCCGCCCACGCTCCCGATGCCCGGCAGGCTGATCTCCCCGAGCGACCGGCCGTCGGCCGCGAACACCGCGACGCGGCTCTTCACGTCGTGCAGGTACGAGATGACAAAGCGGCCGCCGACGTATCTCACATGATCGAGGTTGTCGGCCGACTCCGGCACCAGGGTTTTCCATTGGGCCGGATCCGGCGCCTGGAGATTGATCGCCACGATCTTCCCGCGCGGCGCCTCGCGGTTGGTCTCGACAAAGAACGTGTCGCCCCGGCTCCCTACCACCCCGTAGTTCGCATCGTATTTCGGCAAGAGCGGCACCACCGGGCCGTCAAATCTCGGATGCTTGGGATCGACAAGATCGAGATAGCAGAGCGCATTCTCCGTGCGCCCGGGATTGTTGGCGCTGATCACGAGGTAGCGGCCGTCGTCCGTGATCGACCCGACCTGCATCCGCTGGGGATGCGCGGCGTCCTCATACACCAGGAGATCGGCGCTCTGGGGCGTGCCCAGCCGGTGGTAGTAGATCTTGCCGTTCGCGACCGGATTGAAGGTGGGGTCGTCCTTGCGCGATTCGGGAAACCGGCTGTAGATGAACCCCTGGCTGTCCTGGGTCCAGTCGACGCCCCAGTATTTCGCCTGGACGATTCGGTCCTCAAGGTCGCGGCCGGTGGCAATCTCCCGCACGCGGAATTCCTCCCAGTCCGAACCGGCCGTCTTCAGGGCGTAGGCGATCCATTTGCCGTCCTCCGAGACCGACACCGGCCCGAGCGCCACCGTGCCATCGGCCGACAGGGTGTTTGGGTCGATGAGCACGCGGTCAGGCCCGTGCAGCTGCTCGCGGACGTAGAGCACGGACTGGTTCTGCAGGCCGTCGTTCTTCGCGATCAGGTAGTGCCCTCCCCGCTTGGACGGCAGGCCGACGCGGGGATAATTCCAGAGCGCCGTCAGGCGCGCCCGGATGGCCGCGCGTTCGGGCATCCGGTCCAGCACCGAGGCGGTCAGCGCGCGCTCCGCCTCCACCCAGGCGCGCGTCTGGGGCGAATCGAGGTCCTCGAGCCACCGGTAGGGATCGGCGACCTTCGTGCCATGATAGTCGTCGACGACGTCCCCGCGTGGGGCCGCGGGATAGGACCAGGCGGCCGGCGCCGCGCCGCGGGCGACCAGGGAGCACAAGGCCAGGGCAAGGGAAAGATATCGCATCCCGCCACGGTGGCGTCCGACCGGCCCGAGGCAAGCGCCCCGCGACGGCTGGGTTGCCATGCCGGGTCGGCTGCGTTTTGGTGCGCGCATGTCGCAATCGCCTGCCGCCGCCCGCCTCGCCCGCCAGATCGAGTTCATCGTGGAGGTCGACAAGCTGAAGGACATCTTCCGCCAGACCATCACGAGCCGCAGCCGCCGCGCCGAGAACGACGCCGAGCACTCCTGGCATCTCGCGCTGATGGTCGTGGTGCTGGCCGAGCATTCGAACCACCAGCCGCTCGACGTGCTGCGCATCCTGAAGATGGTGCTGATCCACGACCTGGTGGAGATCGATGCTGGCGACACCTTCGCCTACGACACGAAGAACATGGCGACGCAGCATGAGCGCGAGTCGGTCGCGGCCGACCGCATCTTCGGCCTGCTGCCGGAGGACCAGGCCAAGGAGTTCCGCGCCCTCTGGGACGAATTCGAGGCGCGCCAGACCCCCGAGGCGCGCTTTGCCGCCGGCTGCGACCGTTTCCACCCGATGCTGCTCAACTGCCGCACGCAGGGCCACGCCTGGCAGCGACACGGCGTGACCCAGGATCGGGTCCTGGCCCGCAACGCCCACATTGCCGAAGGCTCGAAAGAGCTGTGGGAATATGCCGTAAGAATGGTCGACGAATGCGTGGCCAGTGGGCACCTGCCGGCTGCGCCGACGAAGCCGTGATGGGAGGCCGTAGGCAGTAAGCCCTAGGCGTTAGGCCATCAACCGGACGCGGCCGAGCCAGCTGCCGCAAGGAGCCCCGCCAAGCCAAAGCCACCCGCCTAAAGCCTAGCGCCTACCGCCTAGAGCCTATCGCCCTCAGGTCAGATCGCGCAGGCTGCCGAATTCGGGGTCGAATAGCCGGCGGTACGTGTGGACGATCATGCCGTCGGTGAGACCGGCGAGGAAATCACAGATCTGGCGGGCCTTGCCGTCGAAGGTGGGCTCGGCATTGATGAGCTTGCCGACCCGCACCGGGAGAATGTTGATCACGCGCGGGCCCTTCTCGACGTAGTTGCTCCAGGTCGAGTTCCAGAGGTCGAACAGCACGCGCCGCGCCTTGTGCTCGATCTGCTGGAGCTGCGGGCTCTCGAAGATGATGTCGTTGGCCATCTTCTTGAAGAAGAGCGCCTCCTTCTCGGCTTCGGGCGTCACGACCAACTCGAACCGGTAGCGGTTCGTCGCGGCCGACATGAAGTTCTCGCGCTCCTTCAGGCGGCACGCGGTGATGAACGCGCCGATCTTCTGGGAAAAGACATTCTCGAGCCGGTCGTGACGGATCGCATCGAACAGGGTGTCGAGCAGCTTCTGGCGCGGCGCATCGATCGGTTCGCCGGCGGCCCAGAGTTCGACCTTCTCGCGCGTGAGGAACCCGGCCTTCACGCCGTCGACGATGTCGTTGAGCGAATACGCCGCGTCGTCGGCCCAGTCCATGATCTGGCACTCGACGCTCTTGAACGCGTTGAGGCTCTCGCCGGCGTGCAGCGCCTTCGGGATCTTCTTGTCGCCGAACACAAACTCACGTTCGGCCGCCTGCGGGTCGTAGAGGAAGTGGTTCTGCGGCCGCCGGGGGAACTCGCTGAAGAGTTTCTTGTACTTCAGCACGCCGTCGAGGAGCGCGCGGGTCGGCTGCATGCCGCGGACGCCGGTCTCGTTCTGATAGATCGTGCCGGTGAGCAGGCGGAGGGTCTGGGCGTTGCCCTCAAAGCCGCCCCACTTGATCATCAGTTCCTGCAGCGTGCGCTCGCCGGAATGCC
>CAZUQB010000216.1:0-4797 GCA_964622405.1 uncultured Opitutaceae bacterium
ACGCGTCCTGGCAGTGGTCCATGATCGGGAGGTCGAACATCTTCGCGTACTCGCACGCGCGGCGCATGAGCTCGTTGCTCTGCACGCAGTCGCCGTCATCCGTGATGGCGACCACGCCGGCGCGCTTGAGCGAGCCGATGGGGGCGAGGGCGGCGCCCTTCTGGCCGACGGTGATGCAGCCGGTGGGAAGCACCTTCACCACCGCGTCGCGGCGGGTGGCGTCGTTGATGAACTGGATCGTGCCGGCGTTGTCGGCGACCGGCGACGTGTTCGGCATGCAGACCACGGTGGTGAACCCGCCGGCCGCCGCGGCGCGGGAGCCGGTGGCGATCGTCTCCTTGTGGGTCTGACCGGGCTCGCGGAAATGGACGTGGATGTCGACGAGACCGGGGCAGGCGACGAGCCCGCGGGCGTTGATCTGCCGGGCGGCGGCCTTGGCCGCCGCGGACAGGGACGGCACGAACTTGCCGTCGCTGATAAAGAGGTCGCCGACCGCGTTGCGCGAGGAGGCCGGGTCAATGATGCGGGCCTGGCGGATCCAGAGGGAGGACATGGGGGCGGGAAATTGGGAACTGAGAAATCGGGAAACGGGTCAGGCGGGATCGGGGGCGGCGTAGACGTGCTCGGGCTGGCCGCCGGCGCAGAGGTAGAGCACCGCCATGCGGACGGCGATGCCGTTGGTCACCTGCTCGAGGATCACGCTGCGCTCGCCGTCGGCGAGGTCGCTGTCGATCTCCACGCCGCGGTTGATCGGGCCGGGGTGCATGATGATCGCCTTCGGATTCAGCCAGCTGGCGCGGGTCTTGTTCAGTCCAAACATGCTCGTGTACTCGCCGAGCGACGGGAAGTGGCTGGAGGCCTGGCGCTCGTGCTGGATGCGGAGGAGCATCACGACCTCGGCGTTGGCCAGCGCCGAGCGCAGATCGTGCGAGACCTTCACGCCGAGGTCGGTGAACCAGTGCGGAACGAGCGTGGACGGTCCGACCAGGGTCACGGCCGCGCCGAGCTTGTTCAGGGCGTAGATGTTCGAGCGGGCCACGCGGCTGAACAGGATGTCGCCGAGGATGACCACCTTGCGGCCCTTCAGGCGGCCGAGGTGCTCCTTCATCGTGAACGTGTCCAGCAGGCCCTGCGTCGGGTGCTCATGCGCGCCGTCGCCGGCGTTGATGACCGGGATGTCGAGGATCTTGGACAGGTACAGCGGCGACCCGGCGGCGGAGTGGCGGAGGACGATCATGTCGGCCTGCAGCGCCTGGATGTTCTGCGCGGTGTCGCGCAGCGTCTCGCCCTTGGTGGTGCTGGAGCTGGAACCGTCGAGCGAGATCACGTCGGCGCTGAGCCGCTTGGCCGCCATGGTGAACGCCATGCGGGTCCGGGTGCTCGGCTCGAGGAAGAGATTGACGATGGTCTTGCCGCGGAGGGCGGGGACCTTCTTCACGCTGCGCGTGAGCGTGCGCTTGAAGGCCGCGGCGGTGGCGTGGACCTGCTCGATCTCGGCGAGCGAGAGGTCTTCAAGGGTGAGGAGATGGCGGCGCGTCCAGGGCATGGGAGGAGGATTCGGGCGGGGCGAAAATCGGCGGTGGGCGCGCGGCGGGACCTAGGAGCGGGCCGGTCGTCGGCCCTTGGCGGCGGGCTTGGCCCCCGCGGCCGGGCGGGGCTGGATCTCGATGGCGTCGGATCCCGGGTCCTTGGCGTCGAGCCGGACCACCACCTTTTCCTCGTGGGCGACGTCGAGGGTGATGCCGCGGTAGTCGGCGGCGACCGGCAGGAGCCGCCCGCCGCGCTCGACCAGGACCGCGAGCTCCACCTTGGCGGGACGGCCGTGGTCGAACAGCTCGTCGAGGGCGGCCTTCACCGTGCGGCCGGAAAACAGGACGTCGTCCACCAGCACGACGGTCGCGCCGTGCACGTCGGCCGGGATGTGGGTGGGGGAGAATTCCTTCGGGATCGGATGGCGGCCGAAGTCGTCGCGGTGGAACGAGACATCGATCGTCCCGGCAACGGCGGTGGGTCCACCGGCCTGGGAAAGCAGCCGGGCCAGGCGGCGGGCGAGCTCGATGCCGCCATTGGCGATGCCGAGCAGCACGAGATGCTTGGTGCGCGGATGCCGCTGCCCAATGCCAGCCGCCAGCCGCTCGATCGCAGCGTGTATCTCCTTCGCTCCGATGGTCTGGGATGAAGCCACGTTTTCTCTTTGTGACCGTTCCGCGGAGGCGAGGAAAGGAATTTCTTGGCGGACGGGGTCCAGCGCGGTCGGAGGAGCCGGGGAGGAAATAACCAAACGCCAAATTGGCTGTCGGCTGAAGGAAGAGGGTGGGAGGCCAATTGCGCAGCGCGCAGCAGGGAGTCGGATCTGCATTTCGCCCTTACCTGCTTACCGCCCGACACCTTGCTTGGCGTTTGGCCGTTTGGCGTTTGGCGGTTTGGCGTTTGGAAATTCCGTCCCCGTGACTCATTCCGCGAAAGGGCAAAGAAAAACCTTGCTGTCCTAACTGTACTAGTGCAACTAGGACGGCATGCTGCCGTTCACGATTGAGCTCAAGCCGGGATTGCCGGTGGCCGAGCAGATCCTGTTTGCCGTGAAAAAGGCCGTGGTCGCGGGGCAACTGCGGCCGGGCGACCGGTTCCCGTCGGTGCGGGTGCTCAGCCAGGAGCTGAGGGTGAACCCGAACACGGCGCACAAGGTCGTCGCGGCGCTGGTGGCCGAGGGCGTGCTGGTGACGACCCCGGCGGTGGGCAGTGTCGTGGCCGAACGCGAGGCGGGCGGGCGCAAGGAACGCGCGGAGCTGCTCGGCGCGGAAGTGGAGCGGCTGGTGGTGGAGGCCCGCAAGCTGGGACTGGCGCTCGACGACGTGCAGGCGGCCGTGGGCGCGCACTGGAAAAAACTCGGGGGACGGTAACGGACCAATCTCATGAACATCATTGAAACGCATCAGTTGTCCCGGCGCTTCGGCCGGACCGAGGCGGTGCACGACCTCGACCTGGCCATCCCGGCCGGCAGCGTGTGCGCCCTCCTGGGGCCGAACGGCGCAGGCAAGACCACCACGCTCAAGCTGCTGATGAACCTGCTCGAGCCCACCGGCGGCGAGGCCCGCGTCCTGGGCGTCCCGGCCCGGCGCCTCGGGCCCGCGCAGCTGGCGCAGATCGGCTATGTGTCGGAAAACCAGCAGCAGCCCGGCTGGATGACCATCCGGCAGCTGCTCGACTATTGCCGGCCGTTCTATCCGTCGTGGGACCGCGACCTCGAGCGCCGCCTGCTGGCCCAGTTTGGGCTGCCGGAACAGCGCCGGTTGCGCGAGCTGTCGCGCGGCATGCTCATGAAGGCCGCGCTGCTGTCGTCGCTGGCCTACCGACCCCGGTTGCTCGTGCTCGACGAGCCGTTCAGCGGGCTCGACGCCCTGGTGCGCGAGGAATTGGTGCGAGGATTGCTCGAGGTGGCGGCGGGCGAGGACTGGTCGGTCCTGGTCTCGTCCCACGACATCGACGAGGTGGAACGTCTCTGTGACCGGGTGGCCGTGCTGCAGCAGGGTCGCCTGCGCTTCAACGAGCCGGCCGAGGCCCTGCTGGCCCGGTTTCGGCGTGTCGAGGTGCTCGGCGCGGCGGACGGAACGCAGGCGGCTCCGGGCTGGCTGGAGTGGGCGCGTGCGGGCGGCCTGGTAAGCTTTGTCGATCCCGGCTACGGCGGGGAGCCCACGGAGCGAAGCTGGCGCGAGCGGTTTCCGGGCGCGACCGTGACGGCGCAGCCGATGAGCCTGCGCGAGATCTTTCTCACCTTGGCCCGCACCGAGCGGACGGCGGCGCAGAAAGGGGTGGCGGCATGAACCTGACCTGGCACATCACGAAAAAGGACCTGACTCGCCTCCGCCTGCCCTTGACGGGCTTCGCCCTGGTACTGATCGCGCGAGTGGTTCTCGGCGCGGTCCTGCGCGCCGGCGACAGCGTCGACGTGGCCTGGTTCAACCGGATCCAGTCCTACACGTTCCTCTGCCTGGGGCTGCAGGCCCTGATCATGTTCGCGCTGGTGGCGGTGCTGGTCCACGAGGACGCCACCGTGGGCACGCAGGTCTTCTGGCGCACTCGCCCGATCTCCGGTGCGCGCTTGCTCGGATCCAAGGTGCTGACGCTGGTGCTTATGTTTGGGGCGCTGCCGTTGCTGGTGGACCTGCCCTGGTGGCTGGCCTGCGGTTTCGGACCGACCGAAATCGGCGGCGCCGCTGTCAACGTCCTTGTCTGGCAGGCGCTGCTGGTGCTGCCGGCATTCGGCCTGGCGGTGGTCTCCGAGACCTTTGGCCGATACTTCACCTTGGCCGTCGTCGCGGCGGGCCTCGTGGTCTTTACCGCGTTGATGAGGGTCGCGTACTTCCCGAGCCCTGAGACCCTGACACTGAACCTGCTGCTCTCGCGCCTCGCGCTGGCCTTGGCGGTGGTGGTCGCGGGCTTGGTCGTGGTGATCGTGCGCCAATTCCACTCCCGCCGCACGACTGCGGCGTACGTCATCCTGGCGGCGATCGTGATCGGCGCGCCGCTGATTCTGGGTGGATGGAATTCCGATTTTGTGGGTTCGTGGAAGGGCAAGACGGCCGACGCCTCGGCGGACACCCGTGCCATCACGGTCACGCCCATGGCGGCAAGGGTCGTCTATGGCGGGGACAACGACCAGCCCAAGTCGGCGCGCTCGTTCGCTGTCACGCTCAAGGTTGATGACCCGCCCCAGGACCTCGCCCTGGCCCCTTGGGCCGCCGAACTCACCTGGTCGGCGCGCAGCGGGACGCTGCGCACGTCGGATGCGGCCATCGA
>CAZUQB010000217.1:0-4791 GCA_964622405.1 uncultured Opitutaceae bacterium
CTGAGCAGCATATCCGCCGCCCAGGCGAGTTTCGCGCCATCCGTGAGCAGGGACAACGATTCGACTGCGGGGCGTTCACGCTCTGGCACCGGCGGCGCGACGGCGTCGTCGACCGCCCGCGGGTCGGGGTTGTCGCCTCGACCGTGTCCGTGGGCGATGCCGTGCAACGCAACCGCGCCAAGCGCCGCCTCCGGGAACTTTTCCGCCAGCACCAGGATCTCCTGCCTGCCGGCACCGACCTCGTGATGGTTGCCCGTTCCTCCGTCAACCGGCTCGACTATCCCGCGCTCGCCGCGAAGTTTGCCGACGCCTGCCGCCGCCTCTCGTCCACCCCGCATGCCTGAGCGCCCCTCCCTCGCCCGCCGCCTTTGGCAGCTGCCCGCCTCGCTGCTGCTCGGGCTGATCTGGCTGTACCAGCGGACGCTCTCGCCGGCCCTGCCGGTGATCTTCGGCCCGGCCTGCGGCTGCCGGTTCTACCCGACCTGCTCGCACTATGCGGCCGGCGCCCTCCGGACCCATGGCGTGATCGTCGGTCTCTGGCTGGCGGTCCGCCGGCTCGTGAAATGCACGCCGCTGCACCCGGGCGGCTTCGACCCCGTCCCGCCCCGCCACCGCTTTTCCTGCGTCACTGTCTCCAAGGCCACCCCGGCCCGGGGCTGAGCCCCTGAACCTTTCCCGCTCCGTTATTCATGGATAAAAAGAACACCATCATCGGCGGCCTGCTGATTGTCGCCGCGTTTGCCAGCTTTTACCTCGGCCAGAAATTTGCTCCCCCGGCGCCCGCGCCCGTCGCGTCCGCTTCCGCCGCCTCGACCACCGCCGCCACCCCGGCTGCGCCGGCCGCCGCGAGCACCGGGACCGCCACCCTCGCCACGCCCGCCCCCGCCGCCGTCTCGACCGAGGCCACGATCACGACCCTCGACAACGGCTACCTCTCCGTTCGCTTCACGAACCTCGGCGGCGCCATCCGCGACGTCGCCCTGCGCAAGTTCCCCGCCGAGCTGCATCGCACCGACCCGTATGTCGTCAACGAGCACCACTCCGACCCGATGCTGGCATTCGTGGATTTTCCCGGACTCGACCAGCGCACGGCTTACACGCTCGTGTCGCAGACGCCCACCGAGGTCGTCTACCGCGCGGTGCTCGGCACGCAGGTCGAGGTGACGCGCCGCTACACGCTCGTCGCGCAGCCCGACGACACCCACGACCCCTACCAGCTGCGCCATGAGGTGACGCTGCGCAACCTGACCGATCAGCTGGTGCCCATCCCGCGGTTCGCCCTCGCCGTCGGCACGATCGGGCCCGTCAGCGACACCGTCTACGGCCAGCGAGTCTCCACCGGCCTCTCGAACGGCGACGGCCAGACCTTCGTCCACCGCACCGACCTCGAGAGCAGCGGCGGCTTCCTCGGCCTCGGCTCCCACGAGGCGAAGGCCTCCGTCGCCACCGGCGGCTCCATCCACTGGGCCTCGATCGACAACCAGTTCTTCACCGCGATCCTCACGCCCGACCAGCCCGGCGTCGGCCTGGTCACGAGCCGCCTGAAGCTCGTCGCGAAGGCGCCGGACGACCAGCGCAACGCGTACGGCCTGGCCGGCGCGGCGCAGTTCGACGTGAAGCCGCTCGCGGCGCACGGCGAGACGAAGCTCGGCTTCAGCCTCTACGTCGGCCCGAAGGAATACCGCCGGCTCTCCAACTCGAACGTGTTCAAGGCCGACCAGGACAAGGTCATGCAGTTCGGGTTCTTCAAGTTCTTCAGCCAGATCCTGCTCACCCTCATGACCTGGGTCCACTCGTGGCTGCCCAACTGGGGCGTCGCGATCATCCTCACGACCCTGATCCTCAAGATCGTCTTCGTGCCGTTCACCGTCGCCGCGTCGCGCTCCGCGCGCCGCATGCAGAAGATCCAGCCCGAGATGCAGGCCGTCCGGGAGAAGTTCAAGGACAACCCCCAGAAGATGCAGGCGGCGACGATGGAGCTCTTCAAGAAGCACAAGGTGAACCCGCTCGGCGGCTGCATCCCGGTGCTGATCACGATGCCGTTCTTCTTCGGCTTCTTCCAGATGCTGCCCAGCGCGGCCGAGCTGCGGTTCGTGCCGTTCCTCTGGGCGCAGGACCTCGCCGCGCCGGACACCGTCGCCCACCTGTTCGGGCTGCCGATCAACATCATGCCGATCCTCATGGGCGCGACGATGATCATCCAGATGAAGCTCACGCCGCAGCCGTCCGTGGACAACGCCCAGGCGAAGATGCTCAAGTTCATGCCCTGGATCTTCATGCTGTTCTGCTACACGTTCTCGTGCTCGCTCGCCCTCTACTCGACCATCAACGGCCTCTTCTCGATCGGTCAGCAGATCGTGATCAACCGCATGAAGGACGACGGCGACCCGGCCGATCATCCCGTCGGCGCCGACGGCCTGAAGAACGTCACGCCCAAGAAGGGCGGGAAGCGCTAGCAGGCGTCAGGCGCTGGGCGGTAAGCGGAAGGCGTCAAGCAACCGGCAGCAGACCATCGGAAAAACCCAACCGGCGTACATTTCTGGCTTACCGCCTGACGCCAAAAGTCTAAAGCTCCCCCATCATGGCCGGCCATAACAAGTGGTCCAAAGTCAAACGCGCGAAGGCCATCACCGACGCGCGCAAGGGCAAGGTCTTCTCGCGCCTCTCGCGCGACATCACCCTCGCCGCGAAGGCGGGCGGCGGCGACCCGAACGGCAACGCGCGCCTGCGCACGCTGCTGCTCAAGGCCCGCGACGCGAACATGCCCGTCGACAACGTCGACCGCGCCATCAAGAAGGGCACCGGCGAGCTCCCCGGTGTCGTGTTCGAGGAGATCACCTACGAGGGCTACGGACCCGGCGGTGTCGCGTTCGTCGTGAAGGTCACGACCGACAACAAGTCCCGCGCCGCACAGGAGATCCGCTCCACCTTCGCCCACAACGCCGGCAACCTCGCCAGCAGCGGCGCCGTGGCGTTCCAGTTCCTCCACGCGGGGCAGTTCCTCCTCACCAAGGACCAGACGACCGAGGACGCGCTCATGGAGGTCGCGCTCGAGGCCGGGGCCGACGACGTGATCACCAGCGAGCAGGGTTTCGAGGTCCGCTGCGGCATCCACGCGTTCGACAAGGTCTCGCACGCCCTCGAGCAAAAGGGCCTGAAGACCGAGAGCGCCGAGATCGCCTACATCCCGACCAACGCGGTGCCGGTCACCGACGTCAACGTGGCCCGCTCGATTCTCAAGCTGCACGACGCGCTCGAGGAGATGGACGACGTCCAGGCCGTCTACTCGAACGAGGAGATGGACGACGCCGTGGCCGCCGCCGCGCAGGCGTGAGGCGGATGGGTCGTTGAAAGTTGAAGGTTTCCGGTTGAAAGCCGCGATCCCAGGGAACCAGGCGCCACCCGGCCAGTTTGGCGTTCCCTCTCGGCGCTCCCTCACCGTTCAACCTTCAACTTTCAGCTCTCAACCGCCGCGCGCCAGCGCGGCTGTCATAATGACAGGTCGGGTGCTTGTCTCGGTTTTACCAACCTCAATCGTCTTCCTTCCGGCATGACCGACCCTGAGGAAAGTGCGTCCACCCCGACTCCCCTCGCCCCCGGCGAGGTCGGCGTGGTTACGCCCCGCGACTTCGTCCATGCGCGGGAGTTCACCTTCCGGAGCGGCCAGGTGCTGCCGGGCTTCACGCTGCGCTACGAGACCTACGGCGAGCTCAACGCCACGCGCGACAATGCCGTACTCATCTGCCACGCGCTGAGCGGCGACCACCACTGCGCCGGCGTGCACGCGCTGCAGGACCGCAAGCCGGGCTGGTGGAACAATCTCATCGGTCCCGGCAAGGCGGTCGACACCTCGCGCTTCTTCGTGGTCTGCGCCAATGTGCTCGGCGGCTGTGTCGGCTCCAGCGGCCCGTCGACCGTCAACCCCGTCACCGGCGAGCCCTACGGCATCAACTTCCCGTTCGTGACGATCCCCGACATGGTGCGCGCGCAGAAGCTGCTGCTCGACCACCTCGGGGTCACCACCCTCCACGCCGTCATCGGCGGCTCGATGGGCGGCATGCAGGCGCTGCAGTTCGCGATCGAGTTTCCCGGCTTCGTGCGGCGCGTCCTGGCGATGGCGACCACCGCCCGCGAGAGCGCGCAGGCCATCGCGTTCAACGAGGTCGGCCGCCAGGCCATCATGCAGGATCCCGAGTGGAACCACGGCGCCTATCCCAAGGGCGGCGGCCCGCGGGTCGGCCTCGCGATCGCGCGCATGATGGCGCACATCACGTACCTCTCCGACGCCTCGATGGACCGGAAGTTCGGCCGGCGGAAGAAGAACCCGGGCAACGGCGAGGCCTACAACTTCGACGTCCAGTTCGAGGTGGAGAGCTACCTGCGCCACCAGGGCCAGAGTTTCATCAACCGCTTCGACGCGAACTCGTACCTCTACATCACCCGGGCCCTCGACCAGTTCGACCTCGCGGCCGCCTACGGCTCGCTGGAGGCGGCGTTCGGCCCGGTGCAGGCCGAGACCCTGGTCGTCGGGTTCACGAGCGACTGGCTGTTCCCGCCCGAGCAGAACCGCACCATCGCCCACGCCCTGCTCCGGGCCGGCAAGCGCGCCAGCTACGCCGAGCTCACCACCGACCTCGGCCATGACTCGTTTCTCCTCGAGTCCGAGGAGCTCTACACCCTGGTCCGCTCGTTCCTCGAGCGCAGCCAGGCTCCCGTAGTCGACTTCTCGATCTAAGCCATGAACAAGGTCGTCGAGAAACGCACGGTGGACATGCAGATCATCGGGGAGTG
>CAZUQB010000218.1:0-4773 GCA_964622405.1 uncultured Opitutaceae bacterium
CGCGGGCGGCTTGCCTCGGGGCGCGGATTGTCTTGTGTGCGGGCATGAACCTTTCCGCCGCGCGTCGACTCGTGGAAACCAGCCTGGAGCGCATGCACGCGCTCTACACCCGGCCGGTGTTCGACGAATGGGTGATCCTGACCCCGTCCGGCAAGCACAGCGGCGTGCTGGCCTACTCGGGCCCGCGCCTGGAGGAGTTCCGGAAGAAGCTGCCCTCGGATGTGGAGCCGCTGCTCGCCCAGGTGGCCGGCCGTAACCTGGCGATCGGCGACTTCGAGTTCACGCAGGAAGGCGACGGCACCCGGCACGACGCGCTGATCCGACTCGGCGCGACCAGCTATCTCGTCTGCAACAATCTCGACCACTCGATGGCCGAGATCCGCAAGGACGCGCGCTGGCTCAAGGCCCAGACGGCGTTCGTCGACCTCTGCGAGAAATTCCGCACCGACCCGCTCGAGGCGTAGCGGTCGGACTTTGCACAGGAGGCAACGGAGGAGAACGGAGGGTAATACCGCTCATCTTCGCTCATCCGCGCTAATCCGGCTCGGAGACAGTTGGGCGAATGAGCGGGCATTGGCGGTTCCGCCCCCTCCGTTCTCTCCGTTTCCTCCTGTGCAATGCCTGCCCCGCCGGACGAGATTGCCAAGATCTGCGTAGGAGGACGGCGCGGGATTTGGTAGGCTGGCGATGGAGGCCGCCATGACCACTACCGTCACCGAACTTCTCCCGATCCTGCAGTCCTCGATCGGCCCCGTCATCCTCATCTCCGGCGTGGGCCTGCTCCTGCTCACGATGACCAACCGTTTCGGGCGCACGCTCGACCGGACCCGGCAGTTGAAACAGGATCTCGCGGCGGAACTGCCGGCGGCGAAGCGGGCGGCCATGCAGACCCAGATCGGGATCCTGATGCGGCGCGCCGGCATCCTGCGCGTGTCGATCACGCTTGGTGCCGTCACGGTCCTGCTCGACGCCGTGCTGATGCTGCTCCTGTTCCTCTCGGCCTGGGCCCGCCTCGAGCTGGGCGGCGTGGTGGCCATCGTCTTCTGCGTGTCGCAGGGCTGCCTGATCGGCTCGATGATCGCCTTCATCCTCGACCTGCACCTCGCGCTCGCCGCCGTGCGGCTGGAAGTGCGCTCGGAGTAGACCTGAGCGTCGAAGGTCACAGGTCGAACGTCGAAGGTCGTCAAGCGGCGGCAAAGCCGCTGGCCGACCTTCGACCTGGGACTTTCGACCTTCGACCGCCTTCGGCCGTCGGCCGTCGGCCGCGGCTACCCGCCGAGCAACCCGGTCCCGACGAACCAGGCATAGGCGGCGAGCAGCGGCCAGCCCATCCACTTGGGTAGCCCGCCGGCGATCAGGACGCAGAGCGCGTGGACCACGGCGGCGCCGAGGAGGATGGCGAGGCCGGTCTCGAAGAACCTCGGCACCGGCATGGGCGCGAGCAGAGCGCTGAGGCCGAGGCAGAGCGGGATGCAGATGTGGCCGTCGCCGACCTGCGACGCGTACGCGATGTCGGCGCGCCGGCGGGCGGCGTAGAAGAACGCGAGCAGGGCGTTCGGCACCACCATGAGCCAGCCGCTCAGCCAGCCGAGGTGCGCCGCGTTGACGAAGGCGCCCTTCTGCGCCGACAGCCAGTTCACGAGCCAGTCGATGCTCTCGTACACCGCATAGGCGGCGAGCAGGATGATGAACAGGTCGAGATAGAAGAGCGGGCCGAACGAGCGCTGCTGGCGGACGTTGTGCTTGAGCACGTCGAAGACCTGGAAGCACTGCCAGAAGAGGAACAGCGCGACGAGCACCAGGCCGTCGCTGGGGTCGAGGCGCCCGTCCGCCCCGAGCGCCCAGGTCACGCCGGTGAAGAAAACCACGGCCGCGAGCGTCAGCAGCAGGGACAGCCGGTTGATCTTCTGCTCGGTCGCGCCGCCGTCGCCGCCCTTGCGCCGGCCGCCCTTGCGGGCACCGCCGTCGCCGCGGAGATCGAGGCCCCAGAACAGCGCGGGCAGGCCGAGGACGAGCGTGAGGTTGGTGACATTGTTGACGAGACAGTTGGTCAGGACCTCCTGGGCCGGCCCATGGCGCACGGCGATGATCGCGACGAAGATCAGGTTCCCGAGCCCGGAGCAGTACGGCATCACGAGCGTGCCCAGCGCGGTGCCCTCGAGGCCGTGGTCGAGCAGCGCCTCGAGCCGCCAGATCATGAGCAGCGACGCGACGAGAAACAGGGCGAGATAGGTCCAGAGGCTGGTGAAGCCCAGCTGCTCGATGGCCTCGGCGAGGGGGTTCACGGGTGGGGCACGCCAAGCTGGTACCGGCGGCCGGCGCGGCGGAGCCGCACCGGGGCGCCAAACGCCGCGGACAGGCCCGCGGAGGTCAGGACCTCCCGGCGGCTCCCCGCGGCCAGGACGCGGCCCCGGCGGAGCAGCAGCGCGTGCGTGAACGCGGGCAT
Source organism: uncultured Opitutaceae bacterium (assembly GCA_964622405.1). Classification (GTDB taxonomy): domain Bacteria; phylum Verrucomicrobiota; class Verrucomicrobiia; order Opitutales; family Opitutaceae; genus Opi-474. The sequence goes on from CAZUQB010000218.1 coordinate 2,447, forward strand.
GATCTCCTCGACGTGGTGGGTGACCAGCACGAGCGCCGGCGCGGCGCGGCGGTGGGCGAGCCGGTTCACGAAGGCCAGGAAGTGCTCGCGGGCCACCGGGTCCAGCCCGGCGCACGGCTCGTCGAGGATCAGCAGCTCGGGCCGCGCCATCAGCGCCCGGGCGATGAGCACGCGCTGGCGCTCGCCCTGGGACAGGTAGGCCCACTCCCGGGCCGCGATGCGCGTGGCGCCGACCATCCGCAGCAGGCGGCGGGCGGCGGCGCGGTCCGCGGCGGTGACCCGCGCCCAGAGGTCGAGCTGGGCAAACTTGCCGCTGATCACGGTGTCGAGCGCCACCTCGGCCGGCGGGATGGCGGCGACAAAGGCGCTCATGACCACGCCGACCCGCAGCCGCAGCGCCCGCCAGTCGCTCGCGCCGTAGTCCTGGCCCAGCACGGCGATCTCGCCCCGGGTCGGCGGGAGATGGCCGTTGAGGACCTTCAGGAGCGACGTCTTGCCCGAGCCGTTGGCTCCGAGGATGACCCAGTGCTCGCCAGGCCGGACGCGCCAGGCGACGTCGCGGAGAATGGTAGTCCGGCCGCGGAGGACGGTGAGGCCGGAGACGGCAAGGACGGGTTTCATGGGCGCTTGCCGTCTGCGGATACCGGAGTGTCCGGCGGATGCAAACCACGAAACACGCGCGACACCCGGAAGCCGCGGGAAATCCGCTCGCGCCGCGCCCCGACCTTGCTGCACGATGCGGGGATGCACCCGATGCGTTTCCGTTCCCTGTTCCTGCTGGCGCTGTTGACCGCGGTCGCCGCGTCCGCCCGGACTTTCACCGTCATGGCCTACAACGTGGAGAACCTCTTCGACGCCGACGGCAAGGCGGTGTTCGACGAGTACCGCGGCGACAAGTACACGCCGGCCCACGTCCTGACCAAGCTGCAGCACGTCACCCAGGTCGTGCAGCAGTTGGCGCACGGGCAGGGGCCGGACGTGATCTTTTTCTGCGAGATCGAGGTCGACCAGACCCCGGGCCCCACGCCGCCGGACTACGACGCGATCCTCCGGAAGTACGCGGGCGTGACGATCGAGGAGATGCTCGGGTCGAAATTCGACGCCGACGTGGCGGACCTGCCGGCTGAGGCGCTGCTCGTGAAGGCATTTGTCGACCACGGGCTGACGGGCTACCGCGTGATCGCCTCGCGCAACACCGAGTCGACCGACGGCAAGCGCCAGCTGGCCCAGAAGTGCGTGGTGTTCACCCGGCTGCCGGTGACCGCGGTGCACGAATGGCCGACGCTCGACGCCCGGGCGATCCTCGAGGTGGATGCCGAGGTCGACGGCGCGCCGGTTTATCTCTTCGGCAATCACTGGAAGTCCGGAGCGGGCGACCCGGTGACTGAGAAGACCCGCGTGGTGAACGCCGGCACCCTCCGCAAGCGTCTCGACGAGATCCTCGCCCAGGATCCCAACGCCGACATCGTCATCGGCGGCGACTTCAACTCCCAGTACAATCAGAAGGGCCGCTACGGAAAGCTCATGCCCCAGACCGGCATGAACGACGTGCTTCGGTCGCAGGGCAACGCCCTCGCCGTGCGCGGGCCGCAGCGCGACCTGTACAACCTCTGGTACGACCTGCCGCCGGCCGAGCGCGGGAGCGACACCTATAACGGCGAGTGGGGCACGCTCATGCAGCTGATCATCTCGCGCGGGCTGTTTGATTTCCGCGGCGTGCAGTACGTGGATCACTCCTTCCGGGTGGCGAAATTCGCCGGCATCAACATGGACGCCGACGGCCTGCCGATCCACTGGAACGGCGCGGGCCCGACCGGCTCGGGCTATTCCGACCATTTCCCGGTCTATGCGGTGTTCAAGACCGTGACCGACAACCGCGCCGACCGCTACCTGCCGGTCGCCAAGTCCGCCCCGGCGGTCGAGTCCGACGAGCCGGTGAAGATCGGGCGCTCGAAGATCGACGTGGAAAAGGTGGCCCTGCCTGCCGCGCAGGTGGCGACCGGCGCCGCGCTGCGCGTGCCGGCCAACCTCGGCAAGATCATCCGCGTCGAGGCCAAGGTCGCCGAGGGCAAGCGCATCGCCGTTGAGTTCCTCGGCGAACCCTACGACGTGTGGGTGCCAGACGGCGCCCTGCGGGCGCGCCTCCGTGAGTGTTTCCGCGCCGGCGAGACGGTGAAATTCTACGGCGAGCTCGGCCTTTACAAGGAGCACTGGCAGTTCGTGATCCGCGACGAGTCGTGGGTGAAGTGAGGCGCCGATGCTGAAAGTCTACACCTACGCCAACTGCGACACCTGCCGCCGGGCCGTGAAATGGCTGCGCGCGCAGC
>CAZUQB010000219.1:0-4753 GCA_964622405.1 uncultured Opitutaceae bacterium
GTCCGCACCACGCGCGGCGAGGCGCCGACCGCCTCAAGCGCCTTGGTGACGCTCCGGAGGTTGCAGATGCCGTTGTCGATGACCGCGATCATGCTGGGAAAAGCGAGGAGTCGAAGTGACGAGGCGCCGAGAGGCAAGTGTCGGGAGGGCGGCCGGCGCAAGCCAGCTGAAGCGCTTGCGCCTCGCTCCCCGGCCTTCGGCTTCCTGGCGGCTTCAGATCAGGCCCTTGGTCGAGGGCAGCTGGTCGGCCGAGCGGGGGTCGATCTGCGTGGCCACGTCGAGGGCGCGGGCCAGGCCCTTGAAGATCGCCTCGGCGACGTGATGCGGCTCCTCGCCGTAAAGGAGCTCAACGTGCAGGTTCGCGCCGAGCGTGTTGCTGAACGCCCGGCAGAATTCCTTCACGAGCACGATGTTGAAGTCGCGGACAAACATCGTCGGCGCCTCGGCCTTGTAGACGAGGTGCGGGCGGCCGCCGACATCGATCACCACACGGGCCAGCGACTCATCCATGGGGAGGACGAAAAAGCCGTAGCGGCGGATGCCAACCTTGTCGCCCAGCGCCTCCTTGAAGGCCTGCCCGAGCACGAGGCCCACGTCCTCCACCGTGTGATGGTAGTCGACGTCGGTGTCGCCCTTCGCCTTCACGGTGAGGTCAAACAGCCCGTGCTTCGCGAACAGGGTCAGCATGTGGTCAAAGAACGGCACGCCGGTGTCGATCTTCGCCGTCCCGCGGCCATCGACCGCCAGGGTCAGCGCGATGTCGGTCTCCGCCGTCTTGCGGGCAATGGTCGCTACGCGAGGGGAGTTCTTGGCCATACGAGGGGGAGTTGAAGGTTGATGGGTGAAAGTTGAAAGCCAGAAAGTAGGGCGACCGGGCGACGGCCTTGCGCCCGCCCTGCTTCAACCCGCCCGCCCGGCCAGCCACTCGTCGAGCGTCTGCTGCAGCACGCGCATCTCGTCGTCGGTGCCGACGGTGATGCGGAGGAACGGCGCCGTCAGCGGGTGGTTGGGAAAGTGCCGGACGAGGACCTTGCGCGAGCAGAGGAAATCGTAGGCAGCCTTGGCCACCGCGGGGCCGGACTCACCGCGAGCGTTGCGCGGCTCGGTGAAGAGGAAGTTGGCCTGGGACGGGTACGTGAACCATCCGCGCTGCGCGAAGCGGCCTTGGTGGGCGTCGCGGGTGGCCTTCACCTTGGCCACCACGCCGGCGTAGTACTCCGCGTCGCCGAGCGCGGCGAGGGCCGCGGCCTGCGAGAGTCGGTTCACGTTGTAGCTGTCGCGAACGCGGTCCAGCAGGCCGATCAGTTCCGGATCGCCCAGCGCGTAGCCGACGCGCAGGCCCGCGAGGGCGTAGGCCTTCGAGAGCGTGCGCACGACCACCAGGCGGGGATACTTTGCCAGCAGCGGGACGGCGTTTTCCGCCGCGAACGGCGCGTAGGCCTCGTCCACCACGAGCACGCCGCGGTAGGCGGCCAGCACGCGTTCCAGGTCGGCGTTGGCGAAGGACACGCCGGTCGGCGCGTTGGGCGAGGTCAGGAAAAACGCCTGCGACGACGACGCGGTCATCCGCTCGACCGGGAGCCGCAGGCTGCGGTCGAATTCGAGGACGTCCTTCCGGCCGTCCTGGATCTCCACCAGCACCGGGTAAAGAGAGTAGCTCGGGAAGGTGTACCCCACCCCGGCCTCTGGACCGCCAAACACGCGCACGAGCAGGTTGAGGATGTCGTCCGAGCCGTTGCCGATGCAGACCTGCTCCTCGCGCAGCCCGTGGAGCCGGGCGACGGCGGCGCGGAGCGGCTGGCTCTTGGGATTCGGATAGAGCCGGAGCGACGCACCGTCGCTCCCGACCTCGCGCAGGATGGCCTCCGCCACCCGCGGGCTGGGCGGATACGGAAACTCGTTGGTGTTGAGCTTCACCCAGCCGGGTTCGGTCGGCTGGAGGCCCGGGGTGTAGGCGTGGAGCTTCGGGACGTGCGGCAGCGCCAGCGGCGTCAGCGGGGAGGACGGCATGGCGGCTTACTTCTCCGTCCGGATCCGCACCGACCGTCCATGGGCGTCGAGCTGTTCCATCGCGGCGAAGGCCGACACGATCGGCTCGGCCTTCCGGACCGTGCCACGGGAATAGGCGACGATGCTGGTACGGCGCAGGAAATCCGCGACCCGCAGGCCGCTGAAAAACCGGCCGGCCCGGCCGGTCGGGAGCACGTGGCTCGGCCCGGCGGTGAAATCCCCGAGGGCCGTCGGCGTGAAATTGCCCGTCATGATCGCCCCCGCCGTCGTGATGGTCCGGGTGAGCACCTTCGCCGCGGAGTCCTTCACGAGCAGCTCGAGATGCTCGGGCGCGACGTAGTTGGCCACGGCGGCAGCCTGCGCGAGGGTTGCGACCTCGACGGCCAGGAAGCCGTCGGCGAGCACGCGGGAGGATTTTTCGGAGCGGGTGATGAGGTGGAGCTGCTTCTCCACCTCGGCGAGGATGGCGGCGATGATCCTCGCGGAGGTGGCGACGAGGTAGATCTTCTCGCGGCCGGAGCCGTGCTCGGCCTGGGCCAGCAGGTCGGACGCCGCGAAGTCGGCGCGCGCGGTGTCATCGGCGATGATCATCACCTCGCTGGGACCGGGCAGCGAGTCGACGCCCACGGTGCCGAACACCTGGCGCTTGGCCTCGCAGACAAACGCATTGCCCGGGCCGAAGACCTTGTCGACCGCCGGGATGGTGGTGGTGCCGTAGGCCATGGCGCCGATGGCGTGCACGCCACCGACCCGGTAGACCTCGTCCACCCCGACCAGATGCAGGGCGGCGAGCAGGCCGTCGGCGACCTTGCCGGAGGAATTCGAGGGCGTGAACACGGCGATCTCCGGGCAGCCGGCGATCTTCGCGAGCGTGGCCGTCATGAGCACCGACGACACCAGCGGCACCTGGCCGCCGGGCACGTAGAGGCCGACGCGACGGATCGGGTCGAACTTCTCGCCCACCACCGCGCCGTGCTTGTTCTTGGCCGTCCAGTCGGACGGCAGGCCCCGCCGGTTGAAGGCCACGATGTTCTCGTGGGCCGCGGCCAGCGCGCGGCGCTCGGCCGCGGGCAGGCGGCGGGCGGCGGCGGCCAGCTCGGCCGGCTTCACGCGGAAATCGCGGGCCTGGAGCTTGGCGCCGTCGAACTTGGCGGCGTAGTAGCTGACCGCCTCGTCACCGCGTTCGTACACCGCGGCGAGGATGGCCGCGACGCCGGCCGACAGCTCGCGCGAGGGCGCGGCGCCGCGGCAGAACGCCGCCAGCTCGTCCTGAAACGTCCGGGAGGTATGGGAGAGAGTCCGCACGGGAGGAAAGTCAGCGCGCCGTCAGCGGCGGGATCGCGAAGAGGCTCGAGGCGAACGTCTCGTTCACCGTGATCTTGTCGAACGTGATGGTCACCGTCTGCGCCTGGCCGTTGGGCCCCGGCGTGGTGGTGGCGACGCTCTTCGGGAAACGGACGCCGTTGACCCGCAGCTCGCCCTGCTCGCGCACCGTCACGCCGTTGCCCGCGTCGGTCATGACCAGGCGGCCGGTGGCCACGTCAAAATAGCGGGTGAACACGAGGTTGTCGCCATGCACGAAGGCGACCTTCTGGCACTCGACGCCGTCGGCGGTGACGCGGCCGAGATCGACGACCTTGCCGCCCTCCCGCTCGAGACCGCGGTAGAACGCCAGGTTTTCCCAGGTGTTGGCGCGAAGCCGGCGGATCTGGTCCTTGCCGATGATCGAGAGGCGCCAGGCCTTGGGGTTCTTGGGATCCTGCACCCGGTGCCAGGCGTCGTAGCCGTCGAGCGCGGTGGTCTCCACGCTCCGGTCGGAACTGGCGACGATGCGCTGCTGATAGGGCGACTGGATGACGATCTCGATGGTGACGAAAGTCATCTTCTTCGCGTCGGTCGGATCGGGCGTGACGAACGAGCCGACGTAGTGGATCGACTTCACGGCATCGAGCGCGGCGTCGGGGCCGACGAAAGCGCGCGCCTTGGTGATGATCGGGAGCTCGGCCCGGGCGACCGTGGCGGCGGCCACCAGGACCGCCAGCAGGGCAAACCGACGGAGGAGGGAGTAAATCATGCGGGCGGCCAGCATGGACGAGGTTGGCGCAAAGTTGAAGGGCGAAAAGCACCCGGCCGCCGCCTTATGACGGTGCCGGACCCGTTCTCCCCCACCCGCTTACCCAACCGGTCACTCCCACTCGATCGTCGCCGGCGGCTTCGAGCTGATGTCGAGCACGACGCGGCTGACGCCCCGGACCTCGTTGGTGATCCGGCTGGAGATCTTCTGGAGCAGATCGTGGGGCAGCTTGGCCCAGTCGGCCGTCATGGCGTCGGTGCTCTCGACGATCCGCAGCGCGACGACGTAGTCGTAGGTCCGCTCGTCGCCAAACACGCCGACGGTCCGGACCGGCAGGAAAACGGCGAAGGACTGCCAGACCTTCCAGTAGTAACCGGTCCGCATCATCTCCTCCTGGAGCACCGCGTCGGCATTGCGGAGGATCTCGAGCTTCTCGGCGGTGATGTCACCCATCACGCGGACCCCGAGCCCCGGGCCGGGGAAGGGCTGGCGCCACACGACCTCGCGCGGGAGGCCGAGCGCGGACCCGACGGCGCGGACCTCGTCCTTGAACAGCTCGCGGAGCGGCTCAATGAGCTTTAGCTTCATCCGCTCCGGCAGGCCGCCGACGTTGTGGTGGGTCTTGATGAGGGAGGCGGGATTGTTGCCGATCGAGACGCTCTCGATCAC
>CAZUQB010000220.1:0-4745 GCA_964622405.1 uncultured Opitutaceae bacterium
CGTCTCTTCCAGATCTTCCTCCGAGATCGCCGCGCCTTTCTCCCGGGCCTCGGCCCCCGCGGCAAAGAGCATTTCGCGGTACTTCGCCTGCGCATCTTCCCAGGTGACAGACCCGGTCAGGATCATGATGCCTCGGCGGGCTCGCTCATCCCCGCCCACCGCCGCCCCATAGCCACAGAATCGATAGTCTTTCGGGTCCTTCGTGATGCCGGCCCGTATTGGATTCAGGTCAATGTAGAGCGCGGTGCAAAGCGAGGCATCCTCCCGCGATTGCCCTTCCATCGTCACGCTCTTGTAGCGCTCGGCCCACAGGGTGCCGAAACGGTTATGCGTGCGGTTGTACCGAATCGAGAAGCGTTGCTTCAGGAGCTTCATGAAAGACGGCAGGTTCCCCATCAGTTTTTGCTGCCGTTTCCGCCACGCGTCCGCATCCGGTCCATTCTGCCGGAGCCTTTCCCTGATCACTTCAATCCGCGCCGCCTCGCGGGGCGTGGGTGAAGGATGAAGTAACTCGTACCTCCGCAGAAGTTCCTCGTCGCTGATGGGTCCCAACAGCGGCACGTGCACCTCGATGTGGAAGTGATTCGACATCACCGCAAAGGTGAGGACCTGCAGTCCGCAGAAGTCCGCCACCTTCCACATCATCCGGCAGAAGCTCTCCTTGTCGGTTGCCTTCTTGAAATAGAACTCCCCGTTCACCGCCCGCGACATCACGTGGTAACGCGCCTCACTCTCGAGCGGATTGATGAGCAAGCGCGGTTGTCGCATCGGACCGCACTCGGTTCGACCGAGCAAACCGAGTCAATGCCGCACGCGTCTGTTCATCTAGTTCGCATCTCGGCAGATCCCAAGGCGGCGCAGTACGGCCGAAAACTCCGGTGCCCAGTCACGACCCTCCGCTCGACCGCTATTCTCCCAGCCACCTCACGCCGAAGATCCACCACGGTTTGCCGCGGCGCTCAATGCGGGCCAGCAGGCCTCGTCCCGGATGCGCCCCGGCGATCACCTCGGGTGCAGCGCGAAATTCCATCGTGTTGGCCCGCATGACACCGGGGATTTCCTCGTTCGCCACCACCACCGTCCCGCCTGCGGCATCCACCCTCACCACGCGCCCTTTCACCGGATATCCCCGCGCCGCTGCGGCGTCATCCTCGTCGCAGGGGGCACAGGGCGCCCGCCCGGCCAAGGCCGAAAGCGCTGGCAACGTCACCAGCTGGGTGCTGAGCACCGGTCCCGGTGCGGCATCAAAAATCCCATCGTAATACGCCACGACGAGCCGAGCCGGGGCAGCGTCGTAGTCCTTGACCACCGTCATGCGCGGTGTGCCCGCGTCAGATCGGGGATCAAGGGTCGAAAGACGCACGGCCTGTCCCGCCTCACCGGAGGGTGCGACCCGCCGCATCCAAAGCCCGCTCCGGCCCTCGCCACCGCCGAGTTCGAGCCATGTCACATAAAGGGTCCCGTCCGCCAGCATCACGGTGTCGACCTGCCCGGTCGCATGGCCGAGGTCGATTGGCACCGGCCGCAACCACCGAACTCCTGCGTCGGGAGAAACCGACGCCATCACCCGCGGCCGGCCACCAGCTCCGGTGAACCACGCCAACCCCGCCCGGCCACCGGCACTCGCCAGCTGCGGTCCGTTGACCGGACAGCCGGCGATCTTCCAACCGTCGTTATTCACGACCCGTCCCGCCGACCAGGCGCCTTCGTGGAACCGCGCCACGTGAATGTCGCGAATCTCGTCCTTGGTCCGGCCGCGGTACGCCAGCAGCACGCTGCCATCAGGAAATCCCGTCAATGTCGGCCGGCAGCAATCGCAGACGTAGGCATCCACCAGGGTGTCAGTCCCGGCGGCCCCCACCACGCGGGCATAGAGACACTGCGCGCCGTCTTCGCCGCGCTTGGCTCGTCCGTCGAGCCATGCAGCCAGAACGCGCCCCTCGCTGTCCGCCTCCAAAACCACGAACTCGACCGCAGCGCTCTCGGCGGTCAGGCGGGACGGCGCGCTCCAGCTGAGGCCTTGGTCGGTTGAGCGACTGGTCCACGCGACCGCCCCGGCTTCAGGCCCGGACGAGGGCGATGTCGTCAGCCAGGCCGCCGTCAGACGTCCGCCGGCGTCGACCGCCAAGGCAGGAATGTCGGAGCGATTCACGACCAGGTCTGGTCCGCTGGTGATCGCCCGCGCCGGTCCCCAGGCCCCGGTGACGGGATCGAGCCGTGCGCAACGCAGGACTTTACCGAGCGGAGACGGATATTCGATCCAGGTGAGCCACACGGCTCCGTCGCGGCCGGTCACGAGATTGGCGCTGACGGCAATCCGTTCGGCCGGCACGGCAAGTTTCGAGCCCGCCACGGGCAGCGGAGCCTCCGCCCGGGCCACGACGGCCAGCAAGCCGAGCAGGAGACCGAGGCGGTTCATGCCTGCGGGTTTCGCGGCGGCGGCTCGACGAGACGTCGCCGGCCAAAGGCATCAGAAAAGGCCAGGGCGGGTCCCCACCAACCGAGCCGGCGGAGCTGGTCGGCCCAGCGCGCGGGGCGCACAAGGGAGACCAGCGCCATGAAGACGAGCCCGACGGCGGCAAACCGCAGGGTGAGCCAGCCGACCTTGGCCCACGAACTGCCGCCCGCGAGCAGGATGGCGGCGACGACGGCCAGCGGGAGCCAGAACTTCCACCGGGTAAATTCCGCCCAGCGGGCCCAGCGGGATTTCGGGGCGGTCGCGGCGGCGGCGTGACCGCCGGCGGCCTCCTGTTCCAGGACCCGGCGCAGCGTGGCCGGTGGCTGCTGGAGGCGCCAGGCGGCCAGGCCGGTGAAGGCGCAGATGAGGCCGTGGATAACGGCCCATCCGCCGACCAGCCAGGGAAGTCCCGGGGCCTGCACGTCCCACACCTTGGCCAGCCACACCACCACGGTGTCGTACGCGCGGAACAGGTCCTCGCCCAGCATCAGGTACTCAAGGAGGAAACCCTGCAGCGAAGCCCAGAGGCCCATCAGCAGGCCGCCAAGGCCGATGGCGAGGACATTGAACCCGAGAATCTGCACGGTCGTGCCGAAGAGGAAACCCTGCACGAAGATTGCGAGCATCGGCCGGAGGCGGTTGCCGGCCGGCGAGAGCGCCTTCAGGCCCGACGAGATGAACGAGACCCACATCACGCGCCCGGGCTGCGTGAGCCCGAAGCCCGCGAAAACCATCATCGCACCCTGGAGCGCCGAGAGAAACGTGCTCCGGAACGGGATCTTGGCCGCGTGCAGCGCGGAACCGAGACCGGCTTCAATCACCCCGCTCGCCCCGCCGAACAGGCCGATGCGGGTCCATTCGCCAAACTCGTCGCAGAGCCGCTCCAGGTGGGCGAGGGCCTCGGGCGACTCGGCGTCCACGATCACATCAAACTTCCGCCCCAGCCGATCCTCGATCGCCTCCACCAGGCCGGCGCGAACCGCCATCACCACGATGCGCGGTCGCTGTGAGCAGATGGCCGGCCAGAGCGGCAGCAGGCCCTCGCCTTGCGCCTCGAATTTCGCGAATTCGTCGAGCAGCACGAGCGGGGTCCGCGTCGAGAGGCTGTTGGCCCAGTCCTGCAGCCGGAAAAACGTGATGTCGTCGAACCGGTACGGCGGCGTGCGCGTCTCGTCGCGGATCGCCCACGTCAGCTCCTCGTCGGTCGCCAGCATCCGCAGGTTGTACTCGACGGCGCCCTCGTCCGGGGCCCGCCGGGCGCCGGCCACCGCCAGAAACCCATCGGTTCTCCCGCCCCGCGCCCGCTGCCGCGTGGCGAGCTCCGCCAGCACGCGCGTCTTGCCCGTGCCGGGTGCGCCGGTGAGCGCGACGAGGAGGCCCGGGCTGAAGGGCGGCGTGGAGACGGTGCTGGGCATGCGCCCATTGGGACGGCCGCCAACCTCTTCGCAAGGCTGTTCCTCCCCGGAGGCCCCCGAAATTTCACCCGGGAGATTCCGGACCCGGCGCGCGAAGGAATGGCTTGGAACGGACGGGCTTTGGGTGTCCGGTATGCCCCAACCATGTCCGCCGCCGGCCCTGCCACACATCCCGCGCCTCCCGTCACCGTGCTGTGCGGTTTCCTGGGCGCGGGCAAGACGACGCTGCTCCGGCATCTCCTCGCCCAGGCGGGCACGGCTGGCGGCGGGGCGAATCCCGGCCGGCGCTGGGCGGCCGTGGTAAACGATGTTGCGGCGGTGAACATCGATGCCCAGCTCGTCGACGCCCCGCCGGCGGGCAAGCTCGTCTCCATCGGCAACGGCTGCGTCTGCTGCACGGTCCGTGACTCGCTGGCGGAGACGCTGGCGGAATTGTGCGCCACCGGGACCTACGACCACGTGCTGGTCGAGACCACCGGCGTGGCCGACCCGCGCGCGATCGCGGGGCTGTTCACGCGCCGCAATGCGTTCGGGCGCAGCCTCGGCGACTTTGCCCGGCTGTCCTCGCTGGTCACGGTCATCGACGCCCGGCACTTTCTCGACGAATGGCGCCGGGGCCGCGAGCTGCCGCCGCCCGAGCCGGGCATGCCGAAGCCGATCTTCGAGCTCATGGTCGACCAGGCGGAGTGCGCCGACGTGCTCCTGCTGAACAAGTGCGACCTCGTGAACGCCGCCGAGCTGACGCAGGTCGAAGCGGTCCTGCGCGCCCTGAACCCGCGGGCCGAACTCGTCCGGACCGAGCGCGGGCAGGTCGCGTGCGAGCTGCTGCTCGACCGCGCGCGGTTCGACGCCGCCGCGACGCTGGGCGCGGC
>CAZUQB010000221.1:0-4725 GCA_964622405.1 uncultured Opitutaceae bacterium
AGGTCTCGGTGCCCGGATCGCGGATGACGAACTGGGCGGTGCCGCCGCCGACCTCATTCTGGCGAATGTAGGTCGTGCTGGTGGCCGCGATGATGTCCGTCTGGGCGATGTGGAAGAAGGAGGCGCCGACAGACGCGCCCTTCACGATCTCGAACGGCAGGTCATAGACGAAGCCGTACTGGTACACGTCGGCCTTTTCCGGCGTCAGGTTGGGGTTACCACCCTGGCGGACGAGGCGCTGCGTGGCCGAGCCGTCAAACGGGTCGCCCGTGAGGGCCTGCGGACGACGCAGGTCGGGGAGACCGTTCGGGAGCGACTGCGACTCACCGCCGTAGAGCTGCGGCAGCGTCGGGGCGCGGAACGTCTTGGAGTACGAGCCGCGGATCAGCAGGTCCTTGATCGGCTGGTAGCGGAGGCCGAAGTAGGGCTTGAGGCCCGAGTTGTAGCCGTCGCTGAAGTCCTCGAAGCGGGCCGCGACGCTGAGGTCGAGCTTGTAGAGGCCGGGGGCCGAGGCGGGCTTGGCGAGCGGCACGCGGAACTCACCGGCGACCGACTTGACCGTGCGGTGCGACTGCGTGGCATTGGCCAGGCGAACCTGACCGATGATGTCGTCGAGCACGGTCGAGAGCGAGTCGTTGGCGACGTTGAACTTCTCCATGCGGACTTCCGTGTAGAGCGCCGCGCCGAGCGTGCCGGTCGGCAGCTCGAGGAGGTCACCCGAGATCTTGGCATCCCACAGGTCGAGGGCCGAGTTGCCGGCCTTCTGGGTCTGGACGCGGATCGCGTCGAGCGTGGACTGCGGGTTCTTGTAGCTCGCGCCGCCGAACGGATTGAGGGCCGCCGGGGTGTTGAGGGCCAGCTGCGCGCGCAGGCGGCTCTCCGAGATCGCGTTGCTCGTGAGGTCCACCACGTCGTCGTACTGGTAGGTGTAGCCGGTGTCCCAATCGAACTTGTCGAGGATCGTGCCGCGGGCGCCGAACAGGACCTGATAGTCGTTGTTCGTGATGTCGGCCTTGCGGGCGCCGATGTCGACCGGGCGGTAGTTGAAGTTCAGGTCCACGCCGAACGGATTCCAGTAGTTGGTCTTCGGGATGAGGATGTTGTTGTCACCCGAGGTCGAGATCGGCGAGGGCGCGAGCTCGATGTGCGACTTGTTCTGCTGGTAGGAGGCCTCGGCGTAGAGCTCGATGTTCTTCGCGAGGTCGTAGCGGAACGTCGTGTACATGCCCGCGCGCTGCACCTGCGGGGTGAGCCACACGAACTCCTGGAAGTTGTACAGGTTGGACGGGTTGGACTTCGGGGCGGTGATCTGCGCCACGTAGGTGGCGGCCGCCGTGGCGTTGAACGCGCCGCCGGTCGCGATGATCGGGGCGTTCGTGAACGACGGGGTGGCCGTCGAGAGCGTGCCCGTGAGCGCACCAGGGCCGGAAGGAACCACGCCGCCCGTGCCGGGCAGGCGGGTGATGACGGTGCCAGCGGGCAGCCCGGGGATGTTGACGCCGTTGACGCCCTGGACCTGACCGGCCGCCACGCCCGCGAGGCTGATGCGAAGCTGCGGGCCGGTGCCGGAACGGAGGTCGAACAGGCCGGCCGCGGCCTCATCGGCCTGCACGCCACCCTTGGCGGCATAGCGGGCGGTGAGGTCGGCATTCCGGCCGAACCAAGTGTCAATGCCCTTGAGGGCGCCGCGGGTGAAGTAGCTCACGCCGACGGTCATGCTGGCCTTGCCGGAACCGGCGCCGCCGAAGAAGTTGAACGCGCGCTCGGAGACGTCGGTGCTGGTGGCGCGGCTCTTGAACGGATTGCCGTACGAGAAGCCGAACTCAGCGCCGTTGAAATCCTTGCGGAGGATGATGTTCACGACACCGGCGGTGGCGTCGGCGCCGTACACGGCGGACGCACCGTCCTTCAGGACTTCAACGCGCTCGACCATGCTGATCGGGAAGCGGTTGAGGTCGACGAAGGTCGTGCCACCGGAGGCGTTCGCCGTGACCACCGTGCGGCGGCCATTGACGATCACCAGGGTGTTGTTGGCACCGAGGTCGCGGAGGTTGAGCGCGGTGGAACCGCGGACGGCGGCGGTCGTGCCACCCTCGTTGATGCCCGTCACGCCGGCCTCGGGGAGGTCGCGGAGCAGGTCGGTCAGGTTGGTGCGGCCCGAATTCTCAATGTCCATCCGGGTGATGATCTTGACCGGGGAAGGACCCTCGGCCTCGACCGTCTTGATGCGGGAGCCGGTAACCTCGAACTTCTCCAGCTTCTGGAGGTCGCCCGAGGTTTCCTGCGGCTCCGTGGTGGTCGCAGGGGTGGTCTTCTTGGCCGTGGTCGAAGCGGTCGCGTTCTTGGCGTCCTGAGCGGCCAAAAGGCCGGCGCCGAGCAACGCGATCGCCGTGAGACGCGCAGCCGCAAACGCGGCTGCAAGCAGCGATCTGTTCATAGTGTCAGTTTGTGTTGGTTGTGGCCAGCGACCGCTTCCGCGCCCGCTGGTTAGGTTGTGTCACTCTCCAGCACAGCGGACGGGCGCCGCCCATGGCAATCCCATATTTTGGGGCCTTCCCCCCGGGCCGCGGCATTGACTCGCCCGGCTTTTCGCTCTGTCTGCACCCCAACCAACCCAATGAAACCCCTCACGTCCTGCCTCCTGGCCGTCCTCCTGACCAGCGGCGCCGCCCTGCTCCGCGCCGAAGCCCCTCCCGTCCTGCCGCTCGAGGTTCTCTTCGGCGACGCCGAGATCCAAAGCGTGCAGATCTCGCCCACCGGGCGCTATCTGACCTGGCTCGCGCCCAAGAACCAGCGGATGAACCTCGCGATCCAGGACCGCGAGACCAAGCGCGTTCAGTGGCTGACCAACATGAAGGAGGAGAGCGTCGTCTCGTACATGTGGGCCAAGAAGGACCGCATCCTCTTCGCGCAGCAGTACGGCGGCCGCGAGCAGTACGGCATGTTCGCCTGCGATCCGGACGGCAAGAATCTCGTCGTGATCAACAAGCTCGAGCGCGTCGAGGCCACGTCCGACGGCGCCGGCGAGGGCGACCTGCCGTCCAGCGAGCGCGACCTGCCCAAGTCGCTCGTCAGTCTCCTGCCCCACGACCCCGACTGCATCCTGATGAACCGCATCCGGGGCAATTCGTTCCTGGGCGACGTCATCAAGGTCAACATCCGCACCGGGCGCGAGACCATCGAGGAGCGCAACTACATCAACGCCCGCGTCTGGATCCCGGACAGCAAGGGCGTGATCCGGGCGGCGATCTGCACCGATTTCGAGGAGCCGATCACCATCAAGTACCGCAAGGACGAGAAGTCCGAGTGGCGCACGATCGGGCAGTTCAGCATGGAGACCTCGCTCTTCTTCGAGGAGGCCGCGCCGCTCGAGCCCCACTGGCGGCCGAGCATCTTCGCCAAGGACGACCGTACCCTGTATGTGAAGAGCTTCATGGAGCACGACACGGCCGCGATCCGGACGCTCGATCCCGAGACCGGCACGTGGGGCCCGGTCCTGTTCCACCACCCGCGGGTCGAGCCCGGCGACCGCCTGGCCAACTACCGCCGCGGCGGGCTCAGCTCGCGCGCCGCGGTCGACGGGCTGATCTTCAATTCCAACGGCGATCTCGCCGGGGTCGGCTATGACGACGAGTACCCCGAGGTGCAGTGGCTGGATCCGAAGATGGCGAAGCTGATGCATGACCTCGACGCCGCGTTGCCGGGCACCCGCAACGCCATCGTCAGCGCGACCTCCGACGGCAGCCTCTACATCATCCGCGCGGCCAGCGACCGCGATCCCGGCACGTTCTACCTGTTTGACGCGAAGAAATTCGAACTGGCCGCCATCGGCCGCGCCCGCTCCAAGATCAACCCGGCCCAGATGGCCGAGATGCGGCCCATCCGCTTCAAGGCCCGCGACGGCCTGGAGGTCGCCGGCTACCTGACGATCCCCGCCGGCCGCGAGGCGAAGAACCTGCCGATGATTCTTGTGCCGCACGGCGGCCCGTACGGCCCCCGCGACACCTGGGGCTTCAACGACCAGATCCAGTATCTCGCCAACCGCGGGTATGCCGTGCTCCAGGTCAACTACCGCGGCAGCGGCGGCTACGGGCTGAAGTTCCAAATGGCGGGCTACCGTGGCTGGGGGCGGCAAATGCAGGATGACCTGACCGACGGTGTGAAGTGGTGTATCGAACAGGGCCTCGCCGACCCCGCCCGGGTCGGCATCTTCGGCGCCAGCTACGGCGGCTACGCGGTGCTCGCCGGCCTCACCCTCACCCCCGAGCTCTATTGCTGCGGCGTCGACTACGTCGGCGTCTCCGACCTCGAGGCCCGCGCCCCGTCCCGGAGCGCCGTGCTGCCGCGCGTGCTTCGCGAGGGCCAGCAGATCCGCGAGCTAAATCCGGTCAAGGACGCCAACCTGCTGCACGCCGTGAACCCGATCGCCCACATCCAGAACATCCGCGCCCCGCTTTTCGCCGCCTACGGCAAGAACGACCCGCGCGTGCGGTTCGACCAGTGGCAGCTCCTCGAGAGCAAGCTCAAGGACTACGGCAAGACCTACGAGAGCCTGATCGAGGAGAACGAGGGCCACGGTTTCCGGAAGCTCGAGAACAAGCTCGATTTCTACCGTCGCATCGAGGCGTTCCTCGCGAAGTACATGAACGTGCCCGAGGGCAAGGTGAAGATCGGCACGCCGGTCGTGAAGCCCGGCGGCCTCGGCAACTGAAGCGGAATCCGGCG
>CAZUQB010000222.1:0-2951 GCA_964622405.1 uncultured Opitutaceae bacterium
ATGAAGGGCCGATACCATAGAAGCACCCGGGGGCTTGGCAAATGGCAAATCGGACCGCGGCGCCGGCGCGGGCGGCTGACGGATGCCCGTGGCCATCAGGCGATTGAAACGGGCGGCGGCGACGGGCGGCGGCCCGATTTCCGAAATTCATCCCGGAATTTCCGCCGGCTCGCACGGGTCTTGCTTGGAGACCCCCCATGACCGTGCCCGCCCCCACCCCCGCCCACCCGCGCGCACCGGGAACCGCCCCGTCGTTCAGCGTCCTCGACGGGTACGCCCCGGAGAGCTTCTTCGACGAGATGTTCCAGGCCGACGGCGCGCTCCGGCCGCATTACCGGAAATTCGCCGCCCGGCTGGGCTCGATTCCCCGGGCCGACCTGGACGCCCGCCGCCAGGCGGTCGACGCGATGTTCCTCCGGCAGGGCATCACGTTCAACGTCTACGGCGACTCGCAGGGCACGGAGCGCATCTTCCCGTTCGACCTGCTGCCCCGGGTGATCCCCGCGGCCGAGTGGGAGAAGCTCGAGGCGGGCCTCGTGCAGCGCATCACGGCGCTGAACCTTTTCCTCCACGACATCTACCACGAGCAGCGGATCCTGAAGGACGGGGTGATCCCGCCCTATTTCGTCCTCTCGGCGCGGCACTTCCGGCGGGAGTTCGTGAATTTCCGCGTGCCGGGCGACACCTACATCCACGTCTGCGGGACGGACCTGATCCGGGGCGCCGACGGGACCTACCTCGTGCTGGAGGACAACGCGCGGTGCCCGTCGGGGGTGAGCTACCTGCTGGAGAACCGGCGCGCGATGCGGCGGACCTTCCCGGGGTTCTTCGACGGCACGGGCGTGCGGCCGGTGGACAACTACCCGGCGGAACTCCTCGCGGTGCTGCAGCACTCGGCGCCGGCGGGCGTCGCCGACCCGACCGTGGTGCTGCTCACCCCCGGGCCGTACAACTCGGCCTATTTCGAGCACACCTACCTCGCCCGGCAGATGGGCATCGAGATCGTCGAGGGCCGCGACCTGGTGGTGCGGGACCAGCGCGTGTACATGCGCACGACGAAGGGCCAGCAGCCGGTGCACGTGATCTACCGGCGGATCGACGACGATTTCCTCGACCCGACGGTCTTCCGGCCCGACTCGGCGCTCGGCGTGCCCGGGCTGATCCACGCCTACCGGGCCGGCAACGTGTCCCTCGCGAACTCCGTCGGCACCGGCGTCGCGGACGACAAGGTGATGTACTACTTCGTCCCGCGGATCATCAAATACTACCTCGACCAGGAGCCCCTGCTCGCGAACGTGCCGACCTACCTCGCGAGCGAGGAGCAGGACCGGGCCTACATCCTGGAGCACCTCGACGAGCTGGTGGTGAAGGCGGCGAACGAGGCCGGCGGCTACGGCATGCTGATGGGCCCGCAGGCCTCGGCGGCGGAGCGCGCGGCGTTCCGCGACAAGATCATCGCGGAGCCGCGGAACTACATCGCGCAGCCGATGATCTCGCTGTCGCGGCACCCGACCTACATCGAGGAGACGGGCCGCTGCGAGGGCCGTCACATCGACCTCCGGCCCTACATCCTGTACGGCAAGAAGACCACCGTGATCCCCGGCGGCCTGACGCGCGTCGCGCTCCGGCGCGGCTCGCTGGTCGTGAACTCGTCGCAGGGCGGCGGGAGCAAGGACACCTGGGTGCTGTACGCCGACGAATAACCGCCATGCTCAGCCGCGTCGCCAACTCCCTCTACTGGATGAGCCGCTACCTCGAGCGCGCCGACAACACCGCGCGCCTGGTGGACGTGAACCTCCAGCTCTTCCTCGATTTCCGCGCCCGCGACGACCGCGAGCTGGCCGAGCGGTGGATGCCCGTGGTCCAGAGCGCCGGCGACGAGTCGCTGTTCCGGTCGCTGCACGGGCAGCCCACGGGCCGCACCGTCTCGGAGTTCCTCGTCTTCCAGCCCGAGAACCCCAACTCGATCCTGGCCGCGGTCACGCAGGCCCGCGAGAACGCGCGCATGGTGCGCGACCAGATCACGATCGAGGTGTGGGAGGAGCTCAACCGCCTCTACCTCTACCTGCGGTCGGCCGCCGCGCGGGCCCAGCTCGAGTCGAGCCCGGGCGAGTTCTTCCAGGAGATCAAGGCGAGCTCGCTGCACCTGCAGGGCCTGACGAACGCGACCGTGGTGCGCAACGAGGGCTGGCTGTTCCAGCAGGCGGGCAAGTACCTCGAGCGCGCCGACCAGACCTCGCGCATCCTCGACGTCCGCCACGCGACCTTCCCGGCCAAGGGCCCGCCGGCGCCCGTGAACCAGTCGGGGGCGCTCGAGTGGGCGGCGGTGCTGCGGTCCTGCAGCGCGTGGGACGCCTACCGCTCGCTCCACGGGGCGGACGTGCAGCCGGCGCTGGTGGCGGAGTACCTCCTGCTCACCCCGGACTTTCCCCGGTCGGTGCGGTTCTGCGTGCAGTCCCTGAACGCCACGCTGCGGGGCATCTCGGGGACGGCCCCGGACCGGTTCGCCAACGACGCCGAGCGCCTGGCGGGCCGCCTGCTGGCGGAGCTGCAGTTCACGACCGCGGCCGAGATCTTCGCGACCGGCCTCCACATGTATGTCGACGAGCTGCAGACCAAGCTGAGCGACATCGGCACCGCCCTCTTCCAGGCCTATATCTTCCAATCGTTCCAGACGCTCGACACGGAGCAGCTGCAGCAGCAGGAAGAACAGCAGCAACAGCTGACGCCCGGAAGATGAAGCTGCAGGTCCACCACCGCACCCACTACGCCTACGGCGCGCCCGTGCGGGACAGTTTCAACGAGGCCCGCCTCCAGCCGGCGACGGCGGACGGTCAGGTCTGCCACAGCTTCGTGCTCACGGTGGTCCCGCCGACGCGGCTCACGCACTACCTCGATTTCCAGTTCAACTGCGTCCACCTCTTCGACCTCACCGAGCCCCACGCGGCGCT
>CAZUQB010000222.1:3051-4693 GCA_964622405.1 uncultured Opitutaceae bacterium
CCTACATGCCGGCGGCGACGCACGTGCACACGCACATGCGCGACGTCCTGAAGCTTGGGCGCGGGGTCTGCCAGGATTTCGCCCACGTGATGATCGGCGCCTGCCGCGCGCTGCGGATCCCGTGCCGGTACGTGAGCGGCTACCTCTACAACGGGCCGGCGGACCAGCTCCGCGGCGCGCAGGCCAGCCACGCCTGGGTCGAGGTCTACCTGCCGGAGCTGGGCTGGCGCGGCCTGGACCCGACCAACAACTCCCAGCCGGACGAGCGCTACGTGAAGGTCGCGGTCGGCCGCGACTACGGCGACGTGCCGCCGATCAAGGGCACCTACCGGGGCACCAGCGAACACAAGATGACCGTGGAAGTCCTGGTGACGGCCCTCGACCCGGTGCCGGTCGCCTGAGTGTTTCGGGCTCGCCTCGGAAGCCGGGGCCGCCAGCGTTCCGTCACCTTACCTTGCCATGACGGAAACCCCTGCCGCCATCGCAGCACCGGCGCCTGCTGCCCGCCTGGAGTCGGTCGACCTCCTGCGCGGCCTCATCATGGTCATCATGGCCATCGACCACGTGCGGGATTTCTTCCACTTCGGCGCCATCCAGGGGGTCGACCCGCTGGACCTGGCCCGGACGACCGCGCCGGTGTTCCTCACGCGCTGGATCACGCATTTCTGCGCGCCGATCTTCTCGTTCCTAGCCGGCACGGGCGTCTGCTTTGCGCTGGCGCGGGGCAAGAGCCGGGCGGAGATGAGCTGGTTCCTGGTCACGCGCGGCGCGTGGCTGATCTTCCTCGAGCTGACGCTGCTGGTGTGGTTCGGCTGGATGTTCAAGATCACCCTCGATTTCTATGTGCTCGCGACCTTGTGGTCGCTCGGCTGGGCAATGATCGTGCTGGCGGGCCTGATCTGGCTGCCCACGGGCCTGGTGGCGGCGCTGGGCCTGGCGCTCGTGCTCCTGCACAACGCCTTCGACGGCGTCGCCCCGGCGGCGTGGGGCGCGTGGGCGCCGGCGTGGCAGGTGCTCCACACGGGCGGGTTCTTCGATCTCGGGAAGATCCACTTCTGGGCGTTCTATCCCCTGATCCCGTGGCCGGGCGTGATGGCGCTCGGGTACGTCTTCGGCTCGCTGTACCGCCTCGACGCGGCGGCTCGCCGTCGCCGCCTGGCGCAGCTCGGCCTCGGCCTGACCGCGGCGTTCGTGCTGCTGCGGTGGAGCAACCTCTACGGCAACCCGACGCCGTGGTCCCACCAGGGCAGCGGGCTGTTCACGGTGCTGTCCTTCCTGAACTGCGCCAAGTATCCGCCGTCGCTGCTCTATCTCCTGATGACCCTCGGGCCCGCGTGCCTGCTGCTGGCGTGGTGGGACGGCCGCACGCCGTCGGCCCTGCGGCCGCTGCTCGTTTACGGGCGCGTGCCCATGTTCTACTACGTGCTCCACATCCCGCTCATCCATGCGCTCGCGTGGATCTGGGCCAAGGCGAGCTTCGGCCGCGCCGACTTCCTCCTCCTGGGCGAGAACTCCCCGGCCAACGCCGGCCTGAGTCTGCTCGCCGTGTATGCCATCTGGGCCGCCGTCGTGCTCGCGCTGTACCTCCCCTGCCGCTGGTTCGCCGACGTGAAGCGCCGCCGGCGCGAGGCGTGGCTGAGCT
>CAZUQB010000223.1:0-4667 GCA_964622405.1 uncultured Opitutaceae bacterium
TATGCCGTGCCGGAACTGACGCGTTCGGATGGCTTCCCGACCGGCGCCCTCCATGGCTGGGTGAAATCGCTGTGGCGGCTGGAGGACCAGGAAAAGCCGGCGGCCACGCTGGTGTTCTTCGACCTTGGCGGCGCTCAAGACCGGCTGGCGCTCCACGCCGACTACAAGGCGAACCGGGAGGAGATGCCGGAGGCGCTCCAAAAGCAGATCGAGCCCATCAAGTCATTCACGCGGGCGATGGGGCTGGTCGGAGTGGAGCAGGATGGCGTCGAGTCCGACGACCTGCTGGCGTCGCAGGCGGTGGCCCTGGCGGGGCAGGGGCACGACGTCTTGGTGGTCAGCGCGGACAAGGACTTCGCCCAGATCGTCAACGACCGGATCAAGATCATGCTCCCGCCGCCGTCGGCGAACCCGAAGCTGGGGTGGCGGGTGATGGATGCGGCAGGCGTGCAGGAGAAATTCGGGGTGCCGCCGGCGATGATCGCCGACTACCTCGCGCTGGTGGGCGACACGGCGGACAACATTCCCGGCATCGACGGCGTCGGACCGAAGACCGCCTCGAAGTGGCTGCTGGAGCACCGCACCCTCGAGGGCGTGATCGCGAATGCCGCGAGCCTCAAGCCGGACCGGTTTCAGGCGGCGGTGCAGGCTGACGCCGACCGGCTCCGGAAGAACCTCCGGCTCACGACGCTCAACCTGGCCCTGCCCACGCTGGCGGCGCAGCCGGCCGAGGTCAGGGCGGGGGAGCTGTTCCGTCTGCTGACCGAGATGGAGATGAAGTCCGCGCTGGCCGAGGCGCGCACCCGGTACGAGCAGCGGGAATTGTTCTAGGCCTTACGCCGGCCTTGCAAAGTCATCGGGAACCCGCGACAAATCCCCAACGCGCTTCATCATGGACAAGAAACAACTGATGGCCGCCATCGTCGCGAAAGTGGGCCGCGAACGGGCGATCGAACTGGTGGCCCAGGCCTACAACACCGAGCTCATCACCACCTGGATCGCCCGCATCGAGGCGAACAAGCCCCTGGGTGGACCGCAGCGCCGCGATCACCTGGCCGGCGCCCTCGAGCGCGTCTGGGAAGTCTGCCAGCTGTCCGACTGATCGTCGGGCCGGAGTGAACCCGCCCGTCCGCCCGTTTAGGCGGTGGCGGTTCCCTTGGGATCGAAGATATAGCCGATCCCGTGCACGGTGCGAAACGCATCGAGCGACTGGCCATGCTTTGCGTACAGCTCGCGGACCTTGACGATGTACTGGTCCAGCGAGCGGCTCTTCACGTCGGCGTGCACGCCCCAGACCGAGTGGATCAGCGCTTGGCGCGTGATCACCTCGCCCTGGTGGGAGTTGAGGTAGGAGAGAATCCCGAGCTCTTTGCGCCCGAGCTTCATCACCTCGTGGCCGGGGAAGGTGATCTCAAGCCGCACCGGATTGATCTGCGCGCCGCAGAAATCGAACGGCTCGTCCGTCAGGCGCACGTTCTTCGTGACATGATGATCGCGCCGCGCCTCGGACCGGCGCAGGACGGCGTTGATCCGGGCCACCAGTTCGGCGTTGCTGAACGGCTTGGTGATGTAGTCGTCGCCGCCCATGTTCAGCCCCTTGAGCTTGTTGGGCTCGTCGACGTTGCCCGTGAGAAAAATCGTCGGCACCGCGATGTCGGCCGCCTTCAACTCCTCGAGGAGCTGGAAGCCCGACTGATCCGGGAGCGTGATGTCGAGGAGCAGCAGGTTCGCGAAGTTCTTCTTGAGGAAGCTCAGCGCGTGGGCGGCACGATTGCAGACCTGGGTCTGCATGCCGGAACGCTCCAAATGGATGGCGATGAGTTTTGCGAGCTCCGCCTCATCCTCGACCACCACGATGAGGGGCTTGGGTTCGGAGCGCATGGGCAAAGGGTTGTTCGTCAACGAATCATAGCCTAGGTCCGGGGGTAGCGATGTCAATAGATGGGGTTGATTACCTAGAAACCGCCCGCCACGAGCCGTCGCAGCTCGAATTTTCCACGTTTTTCGCGGCATGAAACGCGCCGCGCTGCATCCCAATTGCATGACTCGATAGCTGCGCCGCTCTGGCCGATGAAGGCAGGGAGAATCTCCGCGACCCATTCGATCCGGCAACGTCTCGGCGTCGGCCGCGATTTATCTTGAACGAACAATCGGCGGGGGTGTGCTTTGGCCGCGTGTCTGACAAGAAACCACTGCTGATGCTGGGTCTGCCGAAGGGCAGCCTGGAGGACTCCACCAAGGCGCTGTTTGCGAAGGCCGGGTGGAAAATCACGACGAGTTCGCGTTCCTACAAGCCGTCGATCGACGATGCCGACCTCGACGGCCGGTTTGTGCGCGCCCAGGAAGTGAGCCGCTACGTGGAGCACGGTTTCTTTGATTGCGGCCTGACCGGGTACGACTGGATCCAGGAGAACGCCTCGGATGTCGTGGAAGTCTGCGACCTCATCTACAGCCGCGCCTCGGTGCAGAAGTCGCGCTGGGTCCTGTGCGTCCCGGAGGCTTCCTCGATCACCAAGCCGGAGCAGCTGGCCGGCAAGCGGGTCGCAACCGAGTTGGTCGGCACAGTGCGCCGCTATTTCGAATCCCGGAAGATCGCCGCGGAGGTGGAGTTTTCGTGGGGTGCGACCGAGGTGAAGGTGCCGGATCTGGTCGACGCGATCGTCGACATCACCGAGACCGGAAACTCGATCCGGGCGAACAAGCTCCGGATCATCGACACGCTGCTGGAGACGAACACGAAGTTCATCGCCAACAAGGCCAGCTGGGCGAATCCCGCGAAACGGAAAAAGATCGAGACGATCGCACTGCTGCTGCGCGGCGCGCTCGAGGCCGAGAGCAAGGTGGGCCTCAAGATGAATCTCCGGAAGGACGCGCTGGACGCGGTGGTCAAGAAACTGCCCGCGCTGCGCAACCCCACGATCTCGCAGCTGAGCTCACCCGAATGGATCGCGCTCGAGACCATCATCGACGAAAGCGTGGTGCGCGAGATCATCCCGCAGCTGAAGGAGCTTGGCGCCGAGGGCATTGTCGAATATCCGCTGAACAAGGTCGTTTATTGAGCGGCCGTTCCCGGTCATGAAAGTCACGCTCGGTCTTTTGCAGCACGCCTGCTCCGGCAGCCCGGCGGCCAACCTGAAGAAGACCCTGGCCCTCGCCGAGCGGGCGGCGCGCCAGGGCGCCCAGATCATCTGCACGCAGGAGCTGTTTCGCTCGCAGTATTTCTGCCAGAGCGAGGATCACCGCAATTTCGCGCTGGCGGAGCCGATTCCCGGGCCCAGCACCAAGGCCTTCCAGCGGATCGCGAAAAAGCACGGCGTGGTGATCATCGCCTCGCTCTTCGAGAAGCGCGCCGCGGGCCTGTATCACAACACCGCGGTCATCATCGACGCCGACGGCTCGCTGCTGGGCATCTACCGGAAGATGCACATCCCGGATGACCCGCTGTACTACGAGAAGTTCTATTTCACGCCGGGCGACACTGGCTTCCGGGCCTGGCAGACCAAGTTCGGCCGCATCGGCGTGCTCATCTGCTGGGACCAGTGGTATCCCGAGGGGGCCCGATTGACCGCGCTGCAGGGGGCGGAGATTTTGTTCTATCCGACGGCCATCGGCTGGCATCCGGGCGAGAAGGCGACCTATGGGGCCGACCAGCACGGGGCCTGGCAGATCAGCCATCAGGGTCACGCGGTCGCGAACGGCTGCTACGTGGCGGCCGTGAACCGCATCGGGTTGGAGCAGCCGGTCGGCGGCGACGGGCTGGAGTTCTGGGGCCAGAGCTTCGTGGCCGGCACCAGCGGACAGATCATCGCGAAGGCCAGCGTCGACCGGGAGGAGATTCTCCTCGTCCCGCTGGATCTCGCCAAGGTGGACGTGACCCGCACGCACTGGCCGTTCCTGCGCGACCGTCGCATCGACGCGTACGGCGACCTCACCAAGCGGTTCGTCGACTGACCCATGGCCGCGCCGCACGCCAGGACGCCGGCGGCCTTGGGGTTTCGGATGCCGGCCGAGTGGGAACCCCAGGCCGCTGTCTGGCTCTCCTGGCCGCACAATCGCCGGACGTGGCCCGGCCATTTTCGCCCGATTCCCGGGAAGTTCGCCGAGATCGTCGCGGCGATCAGCCGATTTGAGGAAGTGCGCATCAACCTCGGTCGCGCGCTCCAGCCCCGGGCCCGGGACCTGATCAACCGCGCCAAGGCGGATCTCGCCTGCGTGAAGTTTTTCTCGCACCCGACCAACGACGCCTGGTGCCGCGATCATGGGCCGATCTTTGTGAAGCACCGGCAGACCGGCGAAGTGGCGGTCACCGACTGGCAGCACAACGCCTGGGGCGGAAAATATCCGCCCTACGATCTCGACAACACGATCCCGCCCAAGATCGCCCGGGCCCTGGGACTCCGCCGTTTCCAGATCAATCGCGTGCTCGAGGGCGGCTCCATCGACGTCAACGGCGCGGGGTCGCTGCTCACGACCGAGTCGTGCCTGCTGAACCCGAATCGCAATCCCTCGCTGTCCCGGGTCGAGATCGAGCGCATGCTCCGCGATCATCTCGGGGTGGAGCAGGTGCTGTGGCTCGGGGACGGCATCGCGGGCGACGACACCGATGGTCACGTGGACGACATGACCCGGTTCTTCCGGGCCGACGGGATTGTCACGGTCGTGGAACC
>CAZUQB010000224.1:0-4658 GCA_964622405.1 uncultured Opitutaceae bacterium
TCCCGACGCAGATCAAGCAGGCCTACATCGACGGCGCCCGCATCGAACTGCGCACCCGGCAGACGGATCTCTACGACAAGTACCGCCAGCGCTAGCGGGAAGATAGATCACAAACCGTCCTGCGTTGAATCGAATGTGGGCGGGGTGCCCTCACCCCGCGGGATTCGCGCCCGCGCCGTCATCTCTCTGGATGAGGGCACCCTGCCCGCAGATGTTTTTCTATCAGGGAACCGTCATTCGGACTTCCCAACTCTGCACCAGGCATCCGCGTGCATTCGCGTCATCCGCGGAAACGCTCGATTGCCTTGGCAGCGCGACGGCCCTGACGTTTCCGCGAATGGCGCGGATGGACGCGGATATGGGGCCATGTCTTCCCGGGCTGGCGGTCTGCGCACCCTGCGACAGATCTCTACGACAAGTACCGACAGCGCTAGCGGGAAGATGAATCACTAACCCTCCTGCGTTGAATCGAGTGTGGGCGGGGTGCCCTCACCCCGCGGGTTTCGCGCCCGCGCCGTCATCTCTCTGGATGAGGGCAATCTCCCCGCAGATGTTTTTCTATCAGGGAACTGTCATTCGGACTTCCCAACTCTGCACCAGGCATCCGCGTGCATTCGCGTCATCCGCGGAAACGCTCGGTTGCCTTGGCAGCGCGACGGCTCTGGGGATTCCGCGAATGCCGCGGATGGACGCGGATATCAGATTCCTTCGTCGCGCCCGGCGGTTTTCACCGACCGCTCAAGTCCGCCAAACCCGCTCGCCCAGGTCACCTCTCCAGTGGGTCGTTGACCTCGCCGGTCGCTACTGGGAAAATGCTCGAACGAGCTCCCCATGAAACAAACGATCGCAATCCTCGTGGCTGCGCTGCTGGTGGGCGTGGCGACTGGCACCGTGACCCGGCCGGCGCGTTCCAGCGCGAACGCGGGCCACAAGAACCTGACTGCGGCCCAGCAGTTGACGAAGCAGGCCTTCGACAAGGTCACCGCGGCGCAGAAGGCCAACGAGTTTGACTTGGGCGGTCATGCGGCGATGGCGAAGTCGCTCCTGGAGCAGGCCGCCGCCGAGCTGAAGCTCGCAACCGAGCAGCAGGCGGCCGAACAGGGGAAATAGCGTCGGCCAGCCTGCGTGCGGCGACCTAAACCGGGGGAAACCGCTAATAACCGCTAATCCTCGCTAATCGACCTGCGTCCGTGTGGTCGGATTCAGGATGAGCGAAGATCAGCGAAGATTAGTGGTTTTCCAGACCGGACTTACTCAAACGTCTGCGTCTTTTTCCAGGCCGTGCGGTCGGTGAACGTCGTCGCCGGCGGCGCCTTGGGCGTGTGCTGGCGGGCGAAGCCGAGGAAGGTGCGGGACTGCGCGGTGGCCGGGGTCAGGCTCGCGCGCAGGATCTCCGCGGCGCGCGCCTTGGTGAGGTGGTCGAGCGCGGCCACGGTCTCCTCCTGGCGGCCCCAGTCGCCGTCGCGGTTGTAGGCGAGGTCGAACAGCCGGCCGCCGCGCTCGGCGATGGTCTTGTCCTTCTCGAGCAGCTTCGCGCGCACGCCGGCGATGATCGTGGCAAAGGCCTCGTCGGGCAGGGCGGCCAGTTGATCGGGGAGGGTGGCGATGAAGGCATTGGAACGGGCCTCCAGCTCGTCCGCCGGGTGCTCGCCGGACTGGATGATGAAGTAGGCGAAGTTGGACTTCTCCTCGTCGCCCGCGCCGCCCCAGACGACGTAACCGAGCTGCTGGTGCGTCCGCATCTCGCCGAAGTACGGCGGGCTGACGAAATTGCTCAGCACGAGCGTGGCCGCCCGCAGCTCGGGCGTGTCGCGCCCCAGCATGTACTCGGCGCGATAGCACGAGTTGTTGCCGGCGAGGGTCTCGCTGGTGCGGACCGAGCCGCCGGTGGGTAGCGTGAGCAGGCGGCGGCGCAGCAGGTCGCCGTCGGCCACGGGCGCGACCTTCAGCACCGAGGCGAAGCGGCGGGCGGCCGCGGTGGCCTCGGGAGCCGTGACGTTGCCGTACACGAGCGCCTCGATCTTGCCGTGCGCATAGAGGCGGTGGGCGAACTCCTGCACCGCGGCGAGGGTCACGCCGGACGCCACGGGCAGCGCCTCGTCGGGACGGTAGTAGAACTCGCGGACGGTGGCGCGGCGGGTCTGGTTGATGACCTCGTAGGCGTCGGACCGCGGGAAGCTCGTGAGCCCGCGCACGATCCGGTCCTTGATCGCGTTGAAGCGCTCGGGTGCCAGCTTGAAGTCGACGAGATTGGCCGCGACGACATCGCGCAGGCCGCCCATCGACTCGTTGTAGCCTTCGAGCGAGATCTTCACGCCCTCGAGGTCGGACGTGAGGCTGAAGTTCAGGCCGGCCTGGCCCGCGGTGTAGGCGGTCTCGTTGAGCACCTCATTGACGCAGGCCTGGTAGAAGCTGAGCAGCACCGAGTTCTCGAGCGCGCCGAGGGCGCGGGGCAGGCGAACCCGGTACACCTCGGCCACCATCGGACGGAGGAACTCGGTGTCCTGCGCGTAGAACAGGCTGAAGCCCGGCTCGTCGACGAGGTGCAGCGGCTGCATCGGCAGCTGCGCGGTCCGGGTCGGGATGAACGGGTTGGCCTTCGGGAGCTGGATGCCCGGGACAGCCGGCGGGTTGAGCAGGCGGGTGTAGGCCGCGCCGGCATCCTCGGTGTAGCCGTAGTGCGTGCCGTAGTAATGCTCGACCTTGTCGGTCGCCTGGCCCTTCGCGACCAGCGAGATCAGGACATTGTCCGGGCGCAGCTGGTCGAGGACCAGCTGGTAGGCGGCGGGATCCTCCTTGAGCCAGAGGAAGGGACCGCGCTCGGCGATCTCGAACGGATATTCCTGGACCTGGTTGGCCAGCGCGACGGCGCGCTCGGCGCCCTCGCCCTTGTCCTTGAACATCTCGTCCAGCCGGGCCATGGCCTGGCGCTCCTTGAAGAGATACGAGGGATAGCCCGCGGCGCGGACCTGGTGGATCGCGGCGAACACGAGGTCGAGGACCCGGGAGTAATCCTTCAGGCCCGCCGGGGTCAGCTTGATGGTGAGCGTGAACGACCCGAATTCCTTCGCGTCGAAATCCGCGCCGCCGCTGATGCCGGTGGCGAGGCCCTCGGCCTTGAGCTGCGACAGCAGGCTGCCTTCGCCCTCGTAACCGAAGATGTAGCCGAGGAACTCGGTGGGCTTGCTCGCGTAGTACTGGCGGACGCCGGGCAGCGCGAACTCGAGCGTGAGCTGGCGCAGGTCCTTGACCGGCTCCATGCGGATCAGGCGCAGGGCGGGCTTGGGCGGCAGGAAGTCGGCCGGCCGCTCGATCGGCGCGAGGTGGCGGTTCTCGATCGGGCTGAAATACTCGCGGACCCAGCGCTCGAGCTGGTCGAGCGGCGCCTTGCCCGTCACGGCCAGCGTCATGATGCCCGCGGAGTAGTGCGTCTTGTAGAACTCCAGCAGCTCCTCATGCGTCGTGCCCGTGAGCGTCTCGCGGCTGCCGATGTTGAAGTGGTTGGCCGGGTGGCCCTGACGGTAGAACGTGCTGTGGAGATGGAATTCGCGCCAGAGGTCGTTCTCGAGGCGGAACTGGTACTCGGAGTTGACGGCGTTCATCTCGCGCTCGGCGAACTTCGGCGCGAAGAGCGGGGCGATGAAGAACTGGGCGAACCGGTCGAGCGCGCCCTCGAGCGCCTCGTGACGGACCTCGAAGTGGTAATTGGTGAGCGCGCCGGCGGTGTAGGCGTTGGAGTAGCCGCCGTTGCCCTCGAGGTACACGCGGTAGGCGGACTCGTCCGGGTACTTCTCGGTGCCGAGGAACAGCATGTGCTCCAGGAAGTGGGCGAGGCCCTGGCGGTTCGCCGGGTCGCTGTAGGAGCCGACGCCGACGGCGAGGGACGCGGCCGACTTGTTGAGCTTGGGGTCGGAGAGCAGGAGGACCTTGATGCCATTGTCCAAGGTGAACCGGCGATAGCTGGACTCGTCATTGGGCGCCTGGGGGCGGGACGGGACGTCGACGGGATTCTCGGCGCGCGCCAGGGGCAGAATGGCCGCGAGGGTGAACAGGAACAGGGTGCGGAGTTTCATGCGGGTAATTTGGCCGGCAGGCTGTGCGTTTCCTAGCCCGCCGCCAAGCCTGTTGCGGCGAACGGCCCTCATTTTAGGCCATCTGGCTAGTCGCCGGGATGAGCGGTATTGCGGGGAGAGTCGAGGAGGCGAGGGGTCGAGGAGCCCGAGCAATCGGAATTCGGAACTCGGAATTCGCCATTCGGAATTCGGCAATGTGCTCGCGACCTGTGACCTGCCGGCCGCGCGCGGCCGTAGTAGCGGGTAGCGAGTAGTGAGTAGCGAGCATGACCGAAAGAACGATCTCCGCTCCTCCGTTTCCTCCTGTGCGGACTTCGGTCGAGGGGCCCCACGTCAAATGTCGAACGTCCTCCAGTGGCGGCGAAGCCGCGGACAACATTCGAAATTCGGAATTCGCCATTCGAAATTCGGTAATGTGCTCGCGACCTTCGACTTTCGACCTGCCGACCTTCGACCCACTCGCGCCCCGCCCTCATCCTTGGCAACGCGCGAGGATTTCCTGGCGGAGGTGCGTGATGCGCTGCTTGGACTCGCTGTTGCGGACGGCCATGCCGTAGGCGGCGGGCTCGCCGACCACGATGACCT
>CAZUQB010000225.1:0-4633 GCA_964622405.1 uncultured Opitutaceae bacterium
CCGTCTACCCGCGCGACCTGATCCAGGCCCACTGGCAGTTCTATCGGGGCGACCCATTCGACCCGGCCGTGCTCGACGTCAGCCGGGCGGATGTCGCGCTGCTGCCTACCAACCGCGGGGGCATGACCCTGTTGCGCCGGATGGGCTGGACGCTGGTTTACACTGACCCGCTGGCGTCGATCCTCGTGCGACGCATCGAACAGTACCCGGACCTCGCCACGATGACGTTGCCCGTGCGCGGCGGCCCCGAGGCCGTGAGCGGCCGCGAGCCCTTCCCCGCCGAACCCTCGGCCCGGGCCAATCCGGGGACTCCGTAGCTGGTGCTGTTGCCGCAAGGGAGCGCCAAAGGCGCAGAGGAACACCCGCGATTGGGTGAAAATAGCGTTGGTGTCTCGGACGGTGTCTGAAGTCGGCCGTGGTCTTTTCTTACCACGGATTTCTCGGATTTTCACGGGAGCGGCAGGCGAATCCTCCCGGACCGGGCGTTGCGCTCCGCGCAACACCCGGTCCGGAAGGCCTTGGACGGCAATCCGGTGAATCCAGTAGCCCGATAGGCGGGTTACTGGATCCTGTCCGATGGCCGAGCGGACCCAGCTTTGCGCGCAGCGCAAGGCGACGGTCCGGGAGGAATCGCCCGCTTCATCCGCGCAAGATCCACGAAATCCGCGGTAAACGCCGCACTCAGTCCGCGTAATGTGGCCAACCAGCCCCCCATACACATCGCCCCCGAAGCAACGGTCGCGAATGGGGATTACTTGGAAAAGCCGAACCGAATCTCCGTTCTCCTCCGTTAACTCCTGTGAAAAGTCTGGACCGGCCCTGCCGCCGTCCTCGACCCGTTGAGTCATTTTCTCCGTGCACCGCGCGCGCGGCTGGACGTAATCGAGCGGCTTCATGCCTGCCGCGTCCGACCTGCTCCCTCTGCTCAAGCGCACCTTCGGCTACAGCGCCTTCCGGCCGCTCCAGCGCGAGATCATCGAGGCCAGCCTCGCGGGCCAGGACGTCTTCGCCCTGCTGCCGACCGGCGGGGGCAAATCCCTCTGCTTCCAGCTTCCCGCGCTGGCCCGGCCCGGTTTGACCGTCGTCGTCTCGCCCCTGATCGCCCTCATGAAGGACCAAGTCGACGCGCTCCAGGCCAGCGGCATCGCCGCGACCTTCCTCAACTCCACCCTCGGCGCCGACGAATCCCGCGCCCGCCTCCGCGGCCTGCATCGCGGCGACTTCAAGCTCCTCTACGCCGCGCCCGAACGGCTCATGCTCGAGGGCTGGGCTGAAAATCTCAAGGCGTGGAACGTCTCATGCCTAGCGATCGACGAAGCCCATTGCGTGTCCGAGTGGGGCCACGACTTCCGTCCGGAGTACCGCCAGCTGACCAAGCTCCGAGCCGCGCTGCCCCAGGTGCCCGTCATGGCCGTCACCGCCACGGCCACCGACCGCGTGCGGAAGGACATCACGACCCATCTCCAGCTCCGCGAGCCGGCCACGTTCGTGGCGAGCTTCAACCGCCCGAACCTCACCTACCGCGTCATCCCCAAGGACGAGCCCCTCAAGCAGGTCATCAACTTTGTCCGGCCCCGGGAGCACGAGAGCGGCATCATCTACTGCGCCAGCCGCGCCGCCGCCGAGCGCGTGGCCGAGGCGCTTGCCGGGCGCGGGTTCTCGGCCCGGCCGTACCACGCGGGACTGACCGGCGAGGAGCGCGCGGCCAACCAGGAGAGTTTTCTGCGCGACGACACCCGGATCATCTGCGCGACCATCGCGTTCGGCATGGGCATCAACAAGCCGAACGTCCGGTGGATCATCCATCACGACCTGCCGAAGAACATCGAGGGTTACTACCAGGAGACCGGACGGGCCGGCCGCGACGGCCTGCCGGGCGACTGCCTGCTGCTGTTCAGCGCCGGCGACATTGCGAAGCAGAACCATTTCCTCGACGAGATCACCGACGAGCACGAGCAGCAGGTCGCCCGCGCCCAGCTCCGGCAGATCGTGCATTACGCCGAGAGCGCCGGCTGCCGGCGGTCCGAACTGCTGGGATATTTCGGCGAAACCTTTCCCCTGGATAATTGCGGGGCCTGCGACAACTGCCTCGAACCCCGCGACACCTACGACGGCACCATCGCCGCCCAGAAATTCCTGTCGTGCGTCTATCGCATCGTGCAGCACGGCGGTTTCAGCGTCGGCATGAACCACATCACCGAGGTCCTCACCGGAGCCGACACGGACAAGATCCGCCGCTGGGGCCACGACCGGCTCACGACCTACGGCATCGGCGGCGAGTTCTCGCGACCCCAGTGGGCCGCCGTCGGCCGCGAACTGATGCGGCTCGGCTACCTCGCCGTCGCCGCGGGCGAATACGCCACGCTCGAGCTGACCGCCGAGGGCCGCGAACTCCTGCGGAGCCGGGCCGCCGTCACGCTCACCAAGCCCATGCTCACGCCCAAGGCCCGGCGCGTGGTGCACCGCGCGGGCGAGGTCGAGTGCGACGAGATCCTGTTCGAGCGCCTGCGGACCCTGCGCAAGCGGCTCGCCGACGAACGCCGCGTGCCGGCCTACATCGTATTCGGCGACACGACCCTGCGGGCCATGGCGCGCTACTATCCGGAGGATCTGGCCGCGATGGAGAGCATCCCAGGCATGGGCGAAAAGAAGCGCGCCGAATTCGGCGAAATCTTCGCCGCGGAAATCGCGAGCTACCTCAGGGACAACTCCCGGCAGTCGTTCCAATAGGGACCCGAACTGCACAGGAGGAAACGGAGGCAACCAAGACCGAAACGGCCCGGCCCTCCGTTCTCTCAGTTGTCTCCTGTGAAAGCGGGGCTTACTTCGCCCGCTGGTACCAGACCGACATCGGGGCGAGGCCGCGGTTGTTCCAGGAGTAGTACGGGATCGCGGTGAAGTGCTCCGGGCCGTCGGTCACCGCCAAGGTGGTGACTCCGCCCAGCAGCGCGGGCTCGGGACGCGGCTCAAACGTCGCCCGTGGCGAGAGCGTCAGCGTGGCCGGCGCCGGATTGTCCGGCGTGCCCTCGGCGCAATAGAGCACCGGGCCGCGCTCGAGCGCGACCGCGCCCTGCACGGCGGCGATCTTTGAATTCCCGTGCACGGCCCTCACCGGCATTGGCATATCGAGCTCGACCACATCGCCGGCCTTCCACTCCCGCTCGATCACGGCGAAGCCATGCTCCAACGGCAGCGTCAGCGGCTGGCCCGCCACGCGGATCGTCCACGCGGCCGCCGCGGGATCGTCGTAGGCGTAGAGGTCCGATGGCACCGGCTGGCCGCGCACCCAGCCGGGGATGCGGACGCGCAGGGCGAAGGTCTGGGGTTTCGCGGGACTGACGGTGAGCTTCACGCGGCCCTGCCACGGATAATCCGTCACCTGTCTCACCGCCACCTGTCCACCGTCCACTGTCACGCTGCCCTCGCTCTCGGCGAAGAAATTCACGTAAAGCGAGCGGTCGCGCACCGCGTAGAAATAGCCGGTGATCGCCGCGGTCGTGCGCATCAGGTTCGGCGGACAGCACGCGCAGCCAAACCACGGCGCCCGGCCGGCGAACCCGTGGTTGAACTTCGCCACGCCGTCGTAGGCCAGCGGGTTCGGGTAGAAGAATCGGTCGCCCGTGAGCGACGCGCCGCTGATGAAGCCGTTGAACGTGACGCGCTCGAGCACGTCGAGGTACTTCGCGTCGCCCGTGAGGAGGAACATGCGGTGGTTCCACATCATGAACGCGATCGCCGCGCAGGTCTCGTTGTAGCCGTCGTTCGGCAGCTCGTAGTCCGCGCCATACGCCTCGCCATCGCGGCGCGCCCCGACGCCGCCCGTGAGGTACATTTTCCGGTCGGCTGCGCTCTCCCAGATCTTCGTGATGGCGCCGACGTAGCGTGCGTCGCCGGTCAGGGCCGCGATGTCCGCCATCCCGGCGTACATGTAGTTGGCGCGGACCGCGTGACCCACCGCCTCGGTCTGGTTGATGATGAGCTCGTGCTGCTGGCTGTACGCCTTGCCGCCCGGACCCCGCGCCTCGAGGAAGATCTGCGCCAGCTCGAGCCAGCGCGCGTCGCCGGTGACGCGGTAGAGCTTCGCCAGCCCCATCTCGATCACCTGGTGACCCGGCGCGATGCGGAGCTTCCGGTCGCCGAAGTCGTGCCACACCAGCTCCGCGCTGCGCAGGCACACGTCGAGGAGCGTGCGTTTGCCCGTGGCCTGGTAATACGCCACGCCCGCCTCATACATGTGCCCGAGATTGTAGAGCTCGTGGCTGAGATCCGGGTCCTTCAGCCAGCGCTTGGGATCGATCCACTCGTGCACCGGCGTGTCCGGGTGCATCGTGCGGAAGGTATAGAGGTAGCCGTCCGGCTCCTGCGCCGCCGCGATGCGCGCGATGCACGCGTCGAGCTGCGACTCGAGCGCCGGGTCGCGCTTGAGGCTCAGCGTGTAGGCCGCGCCCTCGATCACCTTGTAGACGTCGGAGTCGTCGAACGGGTAGATCGTGGCCGGCTTGTTCTGGAAAGACTTCTCGCCCGCCGCGCGCCGGCGCAGCGTCTCGGCCGCGAGGTCGAAGTTCTTCATCCGGCCCGTCTCCTCGCACTGCCGCAGCGCGAACGGCACGGTCACGGCGCGGTTCACCTCCTG
>CAZUQB010000226.1:0-4623 GCA_964622405.1 uncultured Opitutaceae bacterium
TGCATGAGGCCGTAGAAGACATGATTGCAGACGAAGGTGCCCGCGGTCTGGGACACCGCCGCGGGAATCTCGTGCGCGCGCAGCGCCGCGACGATCGCCTTGATCGGCAGCGTGCTCCAGTAGGCCGCCGGCCCGCGCGACACCACGGGACGGTCCACCGGCTGGACGCCGGCGTTGTCAGGGATCCGCGCGTCGTCGACATTGATCGCCACCCGCTCCGGCGTGATCTCCGCCCGTCCGCCCGCCTGCCCCACGGCGATCACCACCGCCGGCTGGAACTCGCGCACCAACCCGCGCAGCTCCCGGTGGGCCGCGCCGAAGACGCACGGCAGGATCCGTCCAACCACGCGGTGCCGGGCCACGACATGCCCATGGAGCTGTCGCGCGATCTCCTGCGACGGGTTGACCGTCTCGCCGCCAAACGGCTCAAAGCCCGTGACCAGGATCGTCTTCATCCCGCCAGCATGATCCCGGCGCGCGGCAAATCAAACCACGAACCGCCACCCGCCAATCGCCTACAGCCTACAGCCTATCGCCTACCGCCTTCCGCCTTCCGCCTACCGCTAAAACCGAAACACACAGAGGTACATCAGCGCGATGTTGGCGGCGAGGATCACGACGGCGAGCGGGGCCTGGGCCTTGATCACGGCGTGCTTGTCGGGCAACTCGAGGAGCAGCGCCGGCACGAGGTTGAAGTTCGCCGCCATCGGCGTGAGCAGCGTGCCGCAGTAGCCCGAGAGCATGCCGATCGCGGCCATGATCGCGGGATCGCCGTGATGCTGCTGGACGATCAGCGGGAGACCGATGCCGAGCGTGATGACGGGGAACGCCGCGAAGGCGTTGCCCATGATGATCGTGAACAGGGCCATGCCCACGCAGTAGGCCAGCACCGCCACCAGCGGGTACTGGGTCGGCAGCGCGCGCGCCACGCCATCGGCGACCACCTGACCGACTCCCGCCTTCGCAAAGATCCCGCCCAGCGCCGCGAGAAACTGCGGGAGCACCAGCGACCAGCCGATCACCTCGAGGAGCCGGCTGCCCTCCTGGATCGGCTCGGCGAGCCGCGCCCCCGTGTTGCGCAGCGCGAGGCCCAGGCCGATCAGCGCGCCCAGGCCGAGGGACACCAGCGTCGTCTGCTTGGGATCGATCCCGGGAAACGAGCCCCACTTCGCCACCCAGAGCGCGATGACGACGACCGTGGCGGGAATGAGGAGCGCCGGCCAGAACACCGCGTAGCCAAGGCGGGCGGCGTGCGCGGCGCGCTCCTCCCGGCCGGTGGAAACCGTGGTGGACCGCGCGACCTGCCGGGTCGCCGCGAGGATCACCATCGCGAGCACGGCGTAGCCCGCCACCACCGGCGGCAGCTGTTTGCCCCCGATGAACACGGCGGCCAGCAGGCCCCAGAACAGCGCCGAGCCCCAGCGGCGCGGATGCGCCCGGTCGCGCGCGATCCGCACCGCCACCAGCGCGAGGATCAGCCCGACCAGGCCGTAGAAATGTTCGAGGCCCAGCTGGAGGTTCATGACCGCGGCTCCTTGCCCGGCTTCGTCCGCCGCGCCAGCCGGCGGTCGAGCGCCCTCGCCCGCCACGCCATCGCCGCGAACGCCACCAGCGCCGTCGGAATGCCCCACAGGGCCATCTTCCACACGCTCACCTCCACCTTCAGCGCGTCAAAGAAGCCCTTCATGAGCAGGATCGCCCCCACCGCGATGAAGATGTCCTCGCCGAAGAAATTGCCGATGTTCTCCGCCGCGGCCGCATGCGCCCGGATCGCGTGCGCCTCCGCCTCCGTCAGCTCGCCGTGCCTCGCCCGCGCCGCGCCCTCCGCCATCGGCGCGATCAGCGGGCGCACCGCGCCCGCGTGGCCGCCGATGTTCACGCCGAAGCTGATCGAGACCTGGCGCACCGCCGTGTACAGCAGCAGCACCCGCCCCGCCGTCGCCGCCGCCGCCCGCCGGATCAGCGTCTCCGCGCGCTCCTGCAGGCCATAGCGCTCGAGCACGCCGATCACGGGCACCATCAGGACCACCGGCAGCGTCATGTAGCGGTTGTCGACGAAGTACTGGCCGAACGCCGCCATGATCTCGTTGAACGAGAACCCGGCCACCAGGCCCGTCGCGACGCCGGCCGCCATCACCACGAGCAGCGTGTTGAGCCGCAGGGCGAAGCCCGCCGCGACCACGAGAATGCCGATCAGCTTGATCATCGGCCGAGCGCCCGGACCGTCACGCCCGCCGCGGCCAGCTCCGTCCGGAGCCGCCGGGCAAACTCCACCGCGTGCGGGCCGTCGCCGTGCACGCACACCGTGTCCGCCACGATCGGCGCCACCGTGCCGTCCGACGCGACCACCGTGCCCTCGCGCACCATCCGCAGCACCTGCGCCACCGCCGCCGACTCGTCGACGATCAGCGCGTCCGGCTCACTGCGCGGCGTCAGGGTGCCGTCGCGACGGTAGGTCCGGTCCGCAAAGACCTCCTCCGCCACGCGCACGCCCTGCCGGCGCCCCGCGCGCACCAGCTCGCTCCCGGCCAGCGCGTAGAGGATCAGGCCGCCGATGCCCGCCACGGCGGACGCGACGGCGCCGGCCACGTCGGGATCGCGGGCCGCGAGGTTGTAGAGCGCGCCGTGCGGCTTCACGTGGCGCACGGGCGCATGCCGGGCCAGGGCCGCCACCTGCTCGGTCACGAGCTGGTAGACCACCGCCGGCGAGAGCTGCCACTCCTTCCGGCCGAAGTTCGCCCGGTCGTTGAAGCTCGGGTGCGCCCCGATGGCCACGCCGTGCCGCTGCGCGAGGGTCACGGCCGCGCGCATCGAGATCTCGTCGCCGGCATGGCCGCCGCACGCGATGTTGGCCGACGTGACCAGCGGCATCAGCTCGGCGTCGCGGCCCGCGCCTTCGCCGAGGTCACAGTTGAGGTCGATCGTGCGCATGTCCGGAAAGGCAACAGGGAGCGGGCGGCCGGGATCAGGGCTGGACGTCCGGTGCGGCCGGCTCCGGCACCACCTTCTCCCTCAGGCCCTGTTGCAGCATCGCCAGCACGCGCTCGCGGGCGAGGAACAACTGCTGGGCCTCGGTCAGGGGAATCTCCTCGAAGCGCAGCCGGTCGCCCGGCCGGGCCTGGGCGATGATGGGCAGATCCACGCCGATGACGTTCGCCGCCTGCGGATAGCCGCCGATGGTCTGGGCGTCCGCCATAAGGACGATGGGCAGGCCGTCCGGCGGCACCTGCACGGTGCCCGGCGCCACCGCCGCCGACACCAGCTCGTCAGCCCGCCCGATGCGCAGCAGGCGGGAGCCGCCGAGCCGCACCCCCATGCGGTCGGACTGGGGCAGCAGGCGGAATTCGCCCTTCTCCAGGCGACCGCCGAACTCGTCGGCCTGCGGACCGCGCACGACCCGCACCGTGGCCGCCGGCGAGTAGCGCGGCAGGATGCGCTCGTCGATGTGCCAGCGCGCCGCGAGTCGTCGCGGCGACTCGCCGGCCGGGAGGCGGTCGCCCTCGCGCAGCGCGCGACCCTCGTGACCGCCCAGTCCCGCCCGCAGGTAGGTGCTGCGGCTGCCCAGCGCCCGCGGGACCTGGATGCCGCCGGCCACCAGGAGATAGCCCCGGCAGCCCTTCACCGGATTGCCGAGGCGCAGGCGCTCGTGCGCCCGGACGAGGAATGGCTGCCATGACGGCACGCCGGCAAAGGTCGCGCCCGTCACCGCCACGATCGCGTCGGTCGTGAATTCCAGCTCGGGGCCCGCCAGCGTCGTCTCGATGCCGGCCGCGTCCTGCTCATTTCCCACGAGGAGGTTGCCCACACGCAGGGCGAAGCGGTCCATGGCCCCGCTGAGGGGCACGCCGGCCGCGCGGTGTCCCCGCCGGCCCAGGTCCTGGACCGTCGTGAGCATGCCGGCCCGGTGGACGACTATTTCCATTGGCCAAATTCCTCCCGGGTGATGGCGCGGAACTTCACGCGGTCGCCCACCCGCAGCAGCGCCGGCTCCGGGTCGTTCGGCCGGAACAGCGCCAGCGGCGTCCGGCCGATGAGATTCCATCCGCCCGGCGTCACCAGCGGGTACACGCCGGTCTGGGCCCCGCCGATGCCGACCGAGCCCGCCGCCACGCTCGGGCGTGGCGTCGCGTGCCGCGGCACGTGGAGCGCGGGCACCAGGCCGCCCAGGTAGCAGAAACCGGGCACGAACCCGATGGCATGCACGAGGTAGTCGCCCGCCTGGTGACGCTTGATGACCTCCCCGGTCTCCATCGCGCAGTGGCGCGCCACCGCCTCGAGGTCGGGACCGAATTCGCCGCCGTAGACCACCGGGATCTCGATCGTGCGGCCCGGCGACGAGAACTTCTTCTTCGCGTCCGCCTCGATCCGGCCCGCCCGCTCGGTGACGAGCCGCGAGATGCGCTCAAAGGGCCGCTCGCCCGTCGCAGCCACCTCCGCCGGGTCGTAGAACACCGTGACCGTCGCATACGCCGGCACGACGTCGACCACCCCGGGCAGGCGGTCCTGCTCCAGCGCCGCCGTCAGCGCCCGCACCCGCGCCAGCACCTGCTCGTCGATGCCCTCGCCCAGGGCAATCACGACGGCCGAGTCGCCGAGCGCGGATAGAGTCATGCCCCACGTTAT
>CAZUQB010000227.1:0-4612 GCA_964622405.1 uncultured Opitutaceae bacterium
CGCACGAGCAGAAGATGCACCAGCTGACCATCTGGATCGCGCTGCGCGACGCCACCATCCAGAACGGCTGCATGTCCTTCCTCCCCGGCACCCAGAAATTCCTCGACATCGAGCCGGTGAATCTGGCCGACCCGCAGGACCTCTATGCCGTGGCGCCGCAGACCAAGGGCATCAAACCGGTCACGTGCGAGCTCAAGGCCGGATCCGTCACCGTGCACAACGGCATGACCTTCCACTACGCCGGCCCGAACCGCTCGGACGGCATGCGCGAGGCGATCGCGATCATCTACATGCCGGAGGGCACGACCTACAACAAGGTCGGCCACCCGGTGACGGATCCGCTCAATCTGCGGCAGGGCCAGAAGCTCGACGGCGAGCTGTTTCCGATCGTGGGATAACAAGGGCGCGAGGGCGACGGGCGTTCTTGGATTTCAAAATGCCAGACGCCAAACCTCCAAACGCCAAATCAGTCCGGCGCTGCGCGCCCTACGTGGCACGTGAGTGGATGAATCTGCCGGCCGTTGGTGGATGACCGTCCCCAGGACAAATCCAATCACGCCTCCCTAGTGGCCTCGGGCCACGGACGTTTTTGGCGTTTGGCGGTTTGGCATTTGGCGTTTTCGAAAAGCTATTCCGCCTTCAACAGGGCCGCGATCTCCGGATCACCCAGATTCTCCGCGGTCGCGAGCTTGACGCCGGTGTCGACGAGCGCGGGCACGTTCCGGCCCTCGAGGACCTCGACGATCGATTTGACGCCGAGGTAGCCCATCTTCACGGGGTCCTGCAGCACGAGACCCTGCAGGTCGCCGCGGCGAATGGCGGCGGCATAGGTCTCGCTGTTGGCGAAGCCCACGAGCTTCACCTTGCCCTGGCCCAGCCCGGCGTTGGTCAGCGCCAGCAGCATGCCGGCCATCGTGGACTCGTTGGGGGTGAAGATGCCGTCGACCTTGGCGCCAAAGCGGTTGAGCAGGTTCTGCGAGGCGGCCAGCGCCGTCTCCCGCGTGGCGCCGCCGTGCTGGTTCGAGGAGATCACCTGGATCGCCGGAAA
Source organism: uncultured Opitutaceae bacterium (assembly GCA_964622405.1). Taxonomy (GTDB): domain Bacteria; phylum Verrucomicrobiota; class Verrucomicrobiia; order Opitutales; family Opitutaceae; genus Opi-474. The sequence continues at coordinate 1,049 of CAZUQB010000227.1, forward strand.
CTTCGCCGCCAGCTCGTCGAGAAATCCTGCCTCGCGCGCCTCGCAGCTGCCCGAGCCCACCTGCACGCGGAGCAGGATCACGTTGCCCTTGCCGTGCAGCAGTTCGCCCAGGCGTCGCGCCGCGAGCTGGCCACCAGCGTAGTTGTTGGTCGCGATGAAGCTGACCGGGGCCTCGGACTTGAGGCCCGAGTCGACGATCACGACGGGGATGCCCGCCTTCGCCGCCTGCTCCACCGGAGCGGCCAACGCGCGCTGGTCGAGCGGCGCGAGCACCATGCCGCTCACCTTGCGCCCGATGAAGTTCTCGACGACCTGCACCTGCTGGTCGCGGTCGTCCTCGCGCAGCGGGCCCTTCCAAATGATCTCGACTGGCGTGCCCGCGGCCCGGAGCTCGGCCTCGGCCTTGCGGGCGCCGGCGTGGATCATCTTCCAGTACTCATGTGTCGTGCCCATCGGGATCACGGCGATGGTATAGCGCGGCTCGGCGGCAGGAGCACCGACGGCAAAGAGGCTGAGACACAGCAGAACCGGGACGGCCAGACGGCGGAAATTCATGGGGCGGCGGGGTGACGCGGATCGGTCTAACGGCTAATCCGCGCTAATCCACACTAATGGTGGACGCGGCACCTCCAGACTCGTCAGGCTCGGGCCCGTCCCTACGATGGCCCCGATGAAAATCGCTCCCCGCAGCAAGCTCGTCTTCATCGGCGACTCGATCACGGACTGCGAACGCGCCCGACCCGTTGGCGAGGGCCTCTTCGGCGCCGTCGGCAAGGGGTACGTCGCGCTGGTCGACGGTCACCTTGCCGCCGCCCACCCCGCCCACGCCGTCCGCGTGGTCAACATGGGGACCTCCGGCAACACCGTCGTCGACCTGAAGGCCCGCTGGCAGACCGACGTCATCGACCTGAAGCCGGACTGGCTCGTCGTGATGATCGGCGTGAACGACGTCTGGCGCCAGTTCGACCTGCCCCGTCAGACCGAGATCCACGTCTCGCCGGAGACCTACGTCCGCACGCTGGACGAGTTGGTGACCCGGACCCGCCCGGTCGTGCCCAATTTGGTGCTGATGTCGCCGTTCTACATCGAGCCCAACCGCGCCGACGCGATGCGTCACCGCATGGACGAGTACGGCGCGCTGATGCGCCAGGTCGCGACGCGGCACGGCGTGCCGTTCGTGGACGTCCAGGCGGCCTTCGACGGCGTCCTCGCGCACATGCATGCGAACGCGATCGCGTGGGACCGCGTGCACCCGAACCACCTCGGCCACGCCGTGATCGCGCGGGCGTTCCTCGCGGCCGTCGGCGCCCTCTGATCCGCATGGCCGCCGGGAAGCTCCGCCTCGACGAGCTGCTGGTCGCGCGCGGCCTGGCCGCCAGCCGCGCGCAGGCCAAGGGTCTCATCATGTCGGGACGCGTGCGGCTCGGCACCGAGCGGCTCGAGAAGCCCGGGAAGGAGTTTTCGCCGGACCTCGAGATCACCGTCGACCAGCCCCCACGCTTCGTGAGCCGCGGCGGGGAGAAGCTGGCCGGCGCGCTCGAGCGGTTCCAACTCGAGCTGCGCGGCGCGCACGTGCTCGACGTCGGTGCGTCCACGGGCGGATTCACGGACTGCGCGCTGCAGGCCGGGGCGGCCGATGTCGTCTGCGTCGACGTGGGCCGGGCGCAGCTGCACGCCAAGCTGCGCGCCGACCCCCGCGTCACGAATCTCGAGCAGGTCAACGCCCGCCACCTGAAGCCGGCGGACCTGCCCCACCCCGACTACGACGCCATCGTGATGGACCTCTCGTTCATTTCCCTGAAGGCAGTCCTGCCCGCCGTGTGGCCCTGCCTGCGTCCCGGGGGCGTGCTGGTCGCGCTGGTCAAGCCGCAGTTCGAGGCCGGCAAGGCCGAGGTCGACAAGGGTCGCGGCGTGATCCGCGACCCCGCAGTCCAGGAAGCCACGCTCACCGCCGTCCGGGACTTCGCCCTCGCCGAGCTCCCCGGCGCCAGCCTCGTCGGCACGATGGACTCGCCGATCACGGGCGCGGATGGGAATAGGGAGTTCTTGATGGTCCTGCGACGAAGTGGGCAGAGAGCGAGTGATTGATTTCAAATTCCGGATTCCGAATTCCGGATTCCGGAGTTCTGCACATTCCCCTGAAAAAAGGGCCGGCCGGCTACGGCAGACGAAAGAACCTCCACCCCTCCGGTCAGGACCGGCCGAAGTCCAATTCCGGAATCCGGAATCCGAATTCCGGAATCGAATAATGTTCCCCGCCGCCCGCCCTTCCCTAAGCTCGGCTGACCCATGAAGCCCATCCGCAAGCTCGCGTTTGTCGTCAACCAGGACAAGGCCGGTGCCCTGGAGTTGGCGCACACCCTGATGGCGGTGGCGAAGCAGGCCGGGGTGAAATACCGGCTCTCCCACCACTCGCCGCTCAGGCGGGGCGCGCTGCGGGGCGTCGACGCCTGCTGCGTGATCGGCGGCGACGGCACGCTGCTCGGGGTCGCCCGGGAGGCCGTGCGCGAGCAGATCCCGATCATCGGCGTCAACCGCGGCAGCCTCGGGTTTCTCACCACCTTCTCGGCCGACGAGGCGCGGGCGCACTTCGGCGACCTGCTGCAGGGGGCCTACAAGCTCGCCTCCCGCGCGATGCTCGAGTGCTCGACCGGCCGCGGCGCACACGACCTCGCGCTCAATGACGTGCTGATCAAGGACGAGGTCAATTCGCGCCTGGTGCGCCTGGAAGTCGTCGCGGACGGCGAGCTCGTGACCGACTACCATTGCGACGGCCTGATCTTCTCCACCCCGACCGGCTCGACCGCGTACAACCTGTCGGCGGGCGGGCCGCTGGTCTATCCGTCGGCCGCCGTGATCGCGATGACCCCGATCTGCCCGCACACGCTGAGCAACCGCTCGATCATCTTCCGCGACAATGTCCGGCTGAAGGTGTTCAACCGGACCGACCGCTCGCGCCTGCTCGTGGCGCTCGACGGCCAGCGCAACCTGAAGGTCGGCATCGGTTCGCCGGTGGAGATCTCGATCTCCAAGCTCCACCTCTCGCTGGTGCAGCGGCCGGACTACTCCCACTTTGCCGTCGTCCGCACGAAGCTCAAGTGGAACGGCGCGGCCATCGAGGCGCCGAAGGCCTGAGCGGCAGCAAGCCAGTTGAAGGTTGAAAGGCGGCAGTTGAAAGTCGCGGCCTCCGAGGCCAGGTAGCGCAATCCGCGGGTCATTTCGGCCGCACCGTCCGATGAGTTCGGGCGGGGCCACCATGCGCTGCCCCAACCCTAGCCCGGCCGGCGCTTCAGCTTTCAACCGTTGCCTTTCAACCCGAGGAATCCTCGTGAGCGGGTTCGGCCGCGCGGTTTCCGCAGGCCGGCCAAGCAAAAAGCCCCGGCGTTTCCGCCGGGGCTCTTTGGTCGCAGGTCACCGGGCCGTTTACTTGGCCTCCTCCTCGGACTCCCGCTCGGCGCGCTCGCGCTTCTTCGCGTCGCGCTCCGCCTTGGCCTTCTCGCGGTCGGCCTTGCGGACCGCCTTCTCCTCGGGCTCGAGCTTGCCGTCGTGGTTGGCGTCGTACTT
>CAZUQB010000228.1:0-4612 GCA_964622405.1 uncultured Opitutaceae bacterium
GATTTCAAGTCAGGTGCCTTAAACCACTCAGCCACTCCTCCGGGACGCCCCTACCGTGCCGAACCGCGCGGCGAGGTCAAACATGCAACGGGGCCGGCTGAGGGGCGGCGAGTCGGCGCCACTTCTCACGCTCAGTCCGGTCGACGCCCGGGCGGCGGCTCGTTCAGCATCATCCAAAAGGCGCCCAGCGCCCGCACCGCCGACACCAGTTCCAAGAAATCCAACGGCTTGACCACGTAGGCGTTCACGCCCGCCGCGTAGCTGCGCACCAGGTCCTGTTCTTCGCGAGACGAGGTCATCACCACGACGGGAATCATCCGCTTGGTCGGGTCGGCCTTCAGCTGCTGCAGAACCTCAAAGCCGTCCACCCGCGGCATCTTGAGGTCGAGCAGGACCACGGCCGGGTCCACATCCGGGCGGCTGACGTATTCGCCCCGGCGGTAAAGATAATCCAGCGCCTCGGCGCCGTCACGAAGGGGAATTATCTCATTGGCCACGTTGAATTGGCGCAGGGCATCGACGGCGAGTTCACGATCGCGCGGATCATCATCCACGAGGAGTATGCTTTTGGGCTGCATGGTTAGGTTCAAGATTCGGCAGAGGCCAGGGTCAGGAAGACGGTCGCGCCCTGCCCGACGGCGCCCTCGGCCCAGACGCGGCCGCCATGCCGGGCGATCACGCGCCGAACGGTGGCCAGGCCGATGCCCGTGCCCTCGAACTCGTCGGCGTGGTGCAGTCGCTGAAAAACCCCGAAGAGCTTGCCGGCGTACTTCATGTCGAAGCCGGCGCCGTTGTCGCGCACCGCGACGATCACCCGCCCCGCCTCCGTGCCGGCGACCGCCACCTCGATGCGGGCCGACTGGCGCCCGCGAGTGTACTTGACGGCGTTGCCCAGCAGATTGGCGAACACCACTCGCAGCATGGCCGCGTCGCCGCGCACCTTCGGCAGCGATGCGATCTGCCAGTCGATGCTTCGGCCGGCCGCGGCATCCTCACACTGTCGCCGCTCGCCCGCGACGATGGCATTCAAGTCCACCACCGTGTCCCGCAACTCCGTCCGACCCATCCTGGAAAACGAGAGCAGGTCATCGATCAGGACTCCCATGCGCTGGGCCGAGCTCGCGATCACGCCAAGGTGACGCTGCGCCTCGGGAGTCAGATTCGTGCCCAGTTCGCGGCTGAGCATTTGCACGTAACCCTGGACATGCCGCAGGGGGGCCCGGAGATCGTGGGACACGGAATGGGAAAACTCCGCCAGCTCCTCGTTCGCCGCCTCCAGCCGCCGTTTCGCCGCCTGCACTTCCTGGGTGCTGCGGAAAACCTCCGCCGCAAGCTGGTCGAGCTTTTGCTGCATCTCCCTCGGATCACCGGCCGCCCGCTGACGCACAAACTCGGTCACGTCCTCCACCCGATGGATGATGTACTGCAGCCGCCCGTCCTCCCCCCGCATCGGCGCGTTCACCGGGCTCCAGTATTTCTCCTCAAAGGTGCCGTCCGGCCGGCGCACATCGTAGTGCTGGATCGCCATGGTGTCGGACTCCCCGGTGGCCAACACCCGTTCGAGCGACGCCTTCAGTTTCACCACACCATCGGCCTTGGGATCGTTCGGATTGTCCGGGAACACCTCGAACAACCCCCGCCCCACAATCGCGTCCCGTTTCGTGAGGGTGGCCTGAAGGTAAGCCTCGCTGGCCGTCACGATGGTCAGGTCAGGCCGCAGCACCAGGTACAGCCCAGGCAGCGACTCGAACAGCCGCTCCAAGTCGTCGCGACCGCGCGCGAGCGCCGCATTCGCCGCCTCGAGTTCCGCCGTCTGCGCCTGCAGCTGTTCGTTCAGGCGCGCGATTTCGTTCTCGCGCCGCCGGCGTTCGGTCACGTCGCGGGCCATGGCATACATCAGGCCGCCGGGCTGGGGCACGGACCGCCACGACAGGATCCGCCAGGTGCCGTCGCGGTGAAGGTAACGGTTCTCGAATCGCAGCACGATCTGGCCCTCCCTGACCTGTCGCTCAACCTCGCGCGCGGTGCGGTCGCGGTCGTCCGGGTGCACCCAGTCGAGATACGGCCGGGCGAGGAACTCCTCCGGGGACCAGCCGAGAATCGAGGTCACCGCAGGGCTGACCCGCTTGAAGGTGCCGTCGGCGCTCGCGATGACCATCAGGTCGAGGGACACCGCGAAAAACCGGTCGAGATCACCGGTCGCGGCTGCGCCTGGCTCAGGCGTCACGGCCGCTCCCCCAACGGCACCGCCGGCCACCAGACGCGAAACACGCTCCCCTTGCCCAGTTCGGTCTCGACCGTGACCGCCCCATGGTGGTTCTGCACGATGCCGCGCACCGTCGCGAGCCCGAGCCCGGTGCCCTTCCCGGTCTGCTTGGTGGAGAAAAACGGCTCCCAGATCCGCGTGACCACCTCCGGCGGCATGCCGCTGCCGGTATCCTGCACCCGGAAGCAAACGTACTCGCCGGTGGCCACCTCGTTGCCCTCCCCGGCCTCCACCGACTCCCGGTGCGCCCCGATGGTCAGCACGCCGCCGTTCGCCATCGCATCCCGGGCATTCACGCAGAGATTGAGGAGGACCTGATGCAGCTGGGTCGGATTGGCCCGGACCGCGCCGACGTTGGCCGCGAGGGATATTTCCGTCCGGATCCGGGCGTTCATGCCGACCTCCACCTGCGCCGCCACTTCCCGCACCAACGGGGCCACGTCCACGGCGGACAGGTTCCCGGTCATGCCCTTGGCGAAGCCCATGATCTGCTGCACGAGGCCGGTGCCGCGCCGCACCGACGACTCCATGGTCGCGAAGATGCGCTCATCCGCCGGGTCCTTGTGCCGGTGCCGGAGGATCGACAACCCCATGACCATGGGCGTGAGGATATTGTTGAAGTCGTGGGCGATGCCGGCGGCGAGCATCCCGATGTGCTCCAGCCGCTGGCCCCGCTGGCGGCGCTCTTCCTCGGCGGCCGCCTCGCGCTGGCGCTTCGCCTCGACCACCGCGCGGCCAATCGCGAACACGAGCCGCTTGGGCCGGTCCTTGATCACATAGTCCCAGGCGCCGGCCTGCAGGGCTTCGACCGCCCGCTCCTCGCCGATCGTGCCCGACACAAAGATGAACGGTATTTCCGGCGCCACCGCCCGCAGCCACGCCAGGGCCTCGATGCCGCTGAAGCCAGGCATGGTGAAGTCCGACAGCACCACATCCGGCTCGGTCGCCAGCCCGGTCTCGAACTCCGCGCGACTCGCCACCACCCGAACCTCGCAGTCCGGCCAGGCCTCGCGCAGGCACATCAGGACGATTTCGGCGTCCTGTGGGTCATCCTCGAGGTGCAAGATTTTCATGGGGCGGAACCAAGCCCGCCTGCCAGCGAGCTCGATGCTAGCGATACAAGGCACCGGTGGCGGCACTTTCGCCACTGCCCCGACTACCGGAATCCCGGTAGGCACCCGCCGCCGCAGCCCCGGAAAATAAAAAGGGCCGGCACCCCAGTGCCGGCCCGGAGAGGATGCCGCTGGCCTCAGTCGCGGCGCGACAGGAGGTACAGCAGGTTGAGCAGCGCGCTGACGAAGGCCGCCACGTAGGTCAGGGCGGCGGCGTTCAGCGTCTCGTTGACGCCGGGCATCTCGTCGCGGTCCAGGATGCCGAGATTCACCAACTGCACCTTCGCCCGCCGGCTGGCGTCGAATTCCACCGGCAGTGTCACGAGTTGGAACAGCGAGAGCACCGCATAGCAGATGATGGCGATGTCCAGCACCACCCCCACGGCTTTGTTGACGAAGAACCAGCTGGCCAAGATCACGAACGGCAGAATGCCCGAGACGATCTGCGTCGCGGGCACGAGCAGCATGCGGAGGTTGAGCATGGCATAACCCTCCTTGTGCTGGATCGCGTGGCCCGCCTCATGGGCCGCCACGCCCAGCGCCGCCAGGCTGGTGCCGCGGTAGTTCTCCGAGGACAGCACGAGGCGCTTCCGCATCGGGTCGTAGTGGTCGGTCAGGTGGCCTTCCGTCTCGACGATCTCGACGTCGCTGATGCCCGCGTGCGACATCACGGCCTCGGCGGCCTCGCGGCCGGTGATCCGGCCGCGGGACGGGATCTGGGCGTTCTTGTTGTAGGCCGAGGAGACGCGGATCTGGGCGTAGATCGCCAGGATGAAGACCAGAATAAACAGCAACATGAAGGCCCCCGGGGGGAGGAAACCGTAGGCAAGCGTGGTGATCATGGTGGAGGGTGGTTGGAAGTGGGACGGAAATATTGGCTGTGGGTTCCGGCCCATGCCGGCAGAAGCCTACGTTAAACAAAACGCGCGATTTGCCAGTGCAAATCGCGCGTTTGGAAAGAGCCCGCGGATTTCCACCGCGGAGCGGGATCAGTCGAGCTTCGGCACGTCGACCCAGCGGCGCTCGGCCCAGGACTTGAGACCGAGCTCGGCGAGCTGCACGCCCTTCGCGCCCTGCAGGAGGTTCCAGGGGAACGGGTCGCCCTTGACCACATGGCGGAGGAAGAGCTCCCACTGCACCTTGAACGCGTTGTCGAAGGTGTCGTTCGTGGGCTGCGTGACCCAGCCGTCGAAGAACTTGATCGGGCTGTCGATGTCGGGATTCCACACCGCGC
>CAZUQB010000229.1:0-4610 GCA_964622405.1 uncultured Opitutaceae bacterium
TCGAGGAGATGAAGGCCGAGGAGGCCAAGCGGACCGCGCATCCGCCGGCGCCGACGCCGCCGGAATCGCCGCCGACCAATCCCAGCTGATCCGCCGCCGCGGCGGCGGCGGAAGTCGAAGGTGACAGGTCGCAAGTCGCAGGTCTCGTCCGCGGCTTCGCCGCCGCTGGATGACCTTCGACTTTCGATGTGGGACTTTCGACCCGAGCTCCTCGACCCGAGCCCTTCAACCAAACCGTCGCACAGGAGGAAACGGAGAGAACGGAGGCGTCCGCGGGATATCCGGCGAACTTGCTGGAACGATTCCTCCCCGTAGCTGCCGACGTGAGGAGGCTGGCCTGACATGTGCGAAGTCAAAGGTCACAGGTCTCGTCCGGCGGCTTCGCCGGAGGTAGTCGATAGTCGGCAAGTCTCAGGTCCAAGGTCTTGTCTGCGACTTCGCCGCCGCTGGGTGACCTGCGACTTTCGACGTGGGACTTTCGACCCGAGTCACTCGGCCGGCCTGGCAAATGCGAACCAGATGAATAGACGCGCCCGCCGTTGACTCAGTCGGCGCCAATCGCCCGAGTGCGGCTTCATGCGATTTACCCGTCTGAAAGTCCGCTCGACCGACGCCGAGGCCTGTTCCTTGGCGCTGGCGCCAGCCACGATTTCTGTCCGCCCGGGTCGGGGCTTGACGAAACAGGCCTGTTTATCTAGCCTGTTTGTCATGAAAGCCCGGGTCATAACCGTTGGCGCCTTCGAGGCCAAGAATACCTTCTCGGAACTGCTGGAGCAGGTGGGACGGGGGGCGGAGATCACGATCACCAAGCATGATCGTCCGGTGGCCAGGCTGGTGCCGGCGGTCGTCCCCGGCCAGAAGGAACGCCGGAAGGCCGCGGCAGAGCTGCGGGTCCTGCGCGAACGCTACAGCCTCAAGGGCCTCTCCGTCCGCGAACTGATCGACGCCGGCCGCAAGTGAAAGAGGTCGTCCTCGATTGCTCCGCCACGCTGCCGTGGGTGTTTGCGTCCGAGGCCACCAAGGCCACCGACGCCTTGCTCGATGAGCTATCGGCCGGCGGCAAGGCCTGGGTACCGGCGCTATGGCATCTGGAGTTGGGGAACGTGCTGCTCGGGGCGAAGCGCAAGGGCCGCATCGACCAGGCTGGCATTGAGAAATTCCTCTCGGTCCTGGCGCTCCACGATATCGAGGTGGATGGAGAAACCCTGACGGTCGCCTGGTCCAAGACCCTGAGCCTGGCCGAAAGCTTCGATCTTACAGTCTACGACGCCGCCTACCTCGAACTCGCGCTGAGAAGAGGCCTGCCCCTGGCGTCGTTGGACGAACGCCTGCGCAAGGCAACAAAACAGGCCGGCGGCTCGCTGGCCCTTTGATGCGGCCGCTTCGGCACACCATCCGCAGGGTTTGAACAGGAGGAAACGGAGAGAACGGAGGGAGAAACCGCTAATTCGCGCTTATCTCCGCTAATCAGCTTCGGTCCGGATTAGTGAGGATGAGCGGAGATTAGTGGTTTTCTCTCTCGGCTTCCTTGACGTTTGGTAGAGGTCGGGTACCCAGACGATAGTTCCCTCTCAGCAAAGCCAACTTTCCATCGGCACTCGCCGTGATCGGCCCTGCGCTGGCCGCCGACATAGTTTGGAAAGTCGAAGGCCAACCAGCGGTGGCAAAGCCGCGGACGGTTCCTGTTACTTGAGTCCTGCGACTTGCCACCTGCCTGCTGGCCGGACAGCGTCCGGCCGGCAGGCAAAAGACGCGCCTAAAGCCGCAAGTCCTGCGGAGTGCCGGTTGCCGGGATTTCCTATACTGGGCCAAAGCCATGAATGTCGCATTGCTTTCTTCCCCCCGCCTCGCGCGCTGGCTGGCCCCGCTGTTTCTCGCGTTCGCCGGACTCGCCCAGGCTGCCGAGCCGCCGGCCGCGGCCGCGAAGGCACCCGTGGTCCCCAACAGCGAGTGCATGGATTGCCACGAGGCCGAGTTCAAGCCGCGCAAGAAGGGCGAGCAGCCCGTCTGGATCGGCGTGCGCCCCGAGGTGTTCGCGAAGTCCGTCCACGGGAAGCTCAACTGCGTCGACTGCCACGCGGACATCAAGGAGGCGCCGCACGAGTCCAAGCTCGCGCCCGCCCAGTGCGCCTCCTGCCACGACAAGGAGACCAAGCAGTACGCCACCTCGATCCACAGCGTGAGCCACCAGATGGGCGGCACCGACGCCGCCTCGTGCGCGAGCTGCCACGGCACCCACGACATGGTGCCCGTGAAGCAGCTCGACTCGCCGGTGTTCAAGCTGAACCTGGCCAAGACCTGCGGCACCTGCCACGACGACCCGAAGCTCACGAAGGAGTACCGCATGGGCCAGTCCAAGGCCGCGGGCCACTACCTCGACAGCATCCACGGCCGCGCGCTGCTGAAGATGGGCCTCGTCGTCGCGCCGTCCTGCAACGACTGCCACGGCGTCCACGACATCAAGCGCTCCATCGACAAGGAGTCCCACACCAACCACGCCAACGTCGCCCGCACCTGCGGCACCTGCCACCTCGGCATCGAGGAGACCTACAACCAGAGCGTGCACGGGCAGCTCCTCGCCAAGGGCGACAAGAAGGGCCCGGTCTGCATCGACTGCCACAGCGCCCATGACATCGAGAAGCCGGCCACCGCGCACTTCAAGGCGCTGAGCGACCAGAGCTGCGGCAAGTGTCACGAGGACCGCCTCGAGCACTACCGCGACACCTACCACGGCAAGGCCATGGCCCTCGGCCGGCCCAACGTCGCGTCCGATGTCGCCGCCTGCTACGACTGCCACGGCCACCACGACGTGTTCAAGGTCACGGACGCGCGCTCCCGCCTCTCCAAGGAGAAGATCGTCGGCACCTGCGCGCAGTGCCACCCGGGCGCCAACGAGCAGTTCACGAAGTATCAGCCGCACGCCAACCCGCTGGACAAGGTGAACTACCCGATCCTGAACAAGGTGTTCATGTTCATGACGGCGCTGCTGATCGGCACGTTCGCCTTCTTCGGCCTGCACACGATCTTCTGGCTGTTCCGCTCGATCTACCTGTTCCTGACGGACTCGAAGACCTTCCGCGAGGCGGTAATCAAGCAGCACCATGACGACGTGCAGTACACGCGGTTCAAGCCGTTCGAGCGGTTCCTGCACATGATGGTGGTGACGAGCTTCCTGCTGCTGGTGATCACCGGCATGCCGCTGAAGTTCTACTACTCCGACTGGGCGAAGGTGATCTTCAACCTGTTCGGCGGCGCCGGCGTCGCGCGCTCGCTGCACCACTTCGGCGCGATCGTCACGTTTGGCTACTTCATCCTCCACGTCGGCTCGCTCGTGATCATGCTCTGGAAGCGCCGGAAGCTGATCCGCAACCAGGAGACCGGGAAGATCGAGCCGTTCCGCTTCCTGCGGGCGGTGTTCGGTCCCGACTCGATGGTGCCGTCGTTCCAGGACCTCCGCGACTTCGTGGACCACCAGAAGTGGTTCTTCGGCAAGGGACCGCGGCCGCAGTTCGACCGCTGGACCTACTGGGAGCGCTTCGACTACTTCGCGGTGTTCTGGGGCGTGTTCATGATCGGCGTCTCGGGCCTGATCCTGTGGTTCCCGAAGTTCTTCACCCTGTTCCTCCCGGGCTGGATGATCAACATCGCGCACGTGATCCACTCGGACGAGGCCCTGCTCGCCGCCGGCTTCATCTTCACCTTCCACTTCTTCAACACGCACTTCCGCATCGAGAAGTTCCCGATGGACACGGTCATCTTCTCCGGCCGCATCTCCAAGACCGAGATGCTCCACGAGCGCCGGCGCTGGTATGACCGCCTCGTCGCCGCGAACCGCCTTGATGAGTACGCCGTGAAGGACGAATGGGAGGGTCGCAAGAAGGTCGCCCGCGCCATGGGCTTCCTCTTCTTCGGCACCGGCCTCGTGCTCCTCGTGCTCATCGTCTACGCGATGATGTCCCGCCTGGGCCACTAGGCGCCCAAGCCTCATCGCGAAAACGCGGAAGAGCGAAAAACACGGAAGCAAACCACCGCTGGCCGGGAGTGGGTCGCCCAAAGCGACCTGCTCCCGGCCATTGTATTTTTGCGCTTTCGCCCTTTCGCACTTTCGCGATCCCTCCGAGTTCCGCCCCTCCGCGCCTCCGCGATAAGCTTGGCCTGAGGTCAAGAAACGCGCCGTTTTGACCAAGCCACGCCGAGCCGCGGGCGGCGGAATGAGCGACGCTATCGGCGTCAGTTCAACCCCAACCTCAAACCAGGATTCTGCCATGAAACCTGTACTGCTGCTCGCGGCGCTCGCGAGCTTCGGGGTCTCGGCTTACGCCATGGATCCCGCCGCCAGCTGGTCCGAGCACTGCGCCAAATGCCATGGCAAGGACGGCCGGGGCGACACGAAGACCGGACGAAAGCTCGGCATCAAGGACTTCACCGATCCGAAGCTCCAAGCCGAGTTCACCGACCAGGATGCGATCAACGCCATCAAGGAGGGCATCGCCGACAACAAGGGGAAGGTCCACATGAAGCCCATCCACAGTTTGTCCGACGACGAGACCAAGGGACTCATCGCCCACTTCCGTAGCCTTAACAGATAGCCGCCCGCCAAATCTACCGTG
>CAZUQB010000230.1:0-4594 GCA_964622405.1 uncultured Opitutaceae bacterium
CACCGCGACGACTTCACCCGCGGCATCGTCGACACCCGCCAGCTGCTGTTCTACCTCAGCGGCACCGTCCTCGCCCTCATCTTCAGCATCCTCGGCGTGGAGGCGAAGCTGCTGCATGCCTAAGCGGCCGGGGCCGCCAAGTATGATTTTCCAAGATCCAAGTAACAGGCGAATCCAGCTCCGCTGCGCGGCGCACCTCACCTTGTTACCTGAATCCTGATCCCTGGTACTTTCCCCCATGGTCTCTCCCGACAGTTTCCGCACCGCCCGCTGGATTCGCACGCTCAACCTCGTGCTGCAGGCGATCCTGTTCCTGACGCTGTTCGGGGGGTTGAACTATCTCGCGCGCAACCACTCCTGGCGCTTCGACCTCACCCACCAGCACCGCTACTCGCTCTCGGCCGAGACCCGGGCCTACCTCGGCAGCCTCTCCCAGCCGTCGCGCGTCGTGGTCACGCTCACGCCCGACTCCGAGAATCCCGCGAACGCCCAGGCCCACCGCGACATCAGCGCGCTGCTCCGCGAGTACACCTACGCCGCCGACAGCAACCCGAATGGCCGCATCACGGTCGAATACCTCGACGTCTACAAGAACCGCCGCAAGGCCGAGGAGTACGGCATCGACTCGCCCGACATCGTCGTCGTGATCTCCGGCGCCAACCGGAAGGCGCTCAACGTCGACGATTTCTACCGGGTCAAGGACCGGCAGCGCGAGGCGTTCATCGGCGAGCAGACGCTCACGTCCGCCCTCCTCGAGGTCACCGCCCAGGTCCGCAAGAAGATCTATTTCCTCACCGGCCACGGCGAGCTCAACCCCGAGGAGGTCGACCCGGTGCGCGGCCTGTCGTCGCTGAAGGACCAGCTGCGGGCGCGCAACTTCGACGTCGACCGGCTCGACCTCGCGGCCACCCGAAAGGTGCCGGCCGACGCGGCGCTGCTCATCGCCGTCGCCCCGCAGGCCGCCTACACCGCCGCCGAGCAGGAGCTGCTCCGGCAGTACCTCGGCGCCGGCGCCGGCCGGCTCATCGCGCTCCTCGCGCCCGGCTCGCCCCACGGGCTCGGGAGCCTGCTGCTCGACTGGGGGGTGCTGGTGGACGACGACCTCGTGTACGATCCCGGCCCGGGCACCATGACCGAGGAGGGTGACCTCATCCTGCGCCTGTTCCAGCCCCACCCGATCACCCAGAGCCTGATCGACTACGTGCTGCCGCTCCGCATCGGCCAGGCGCGCAGCGTGCGCCCCGACCCGGGCCGCAAGCTCGCCGGCCTCACCGTCACCACCCTCGCGGTCACCTCCGACACCGCCTGGGGCGAGGTCAGCTACCGCCTGTCGCGGGCGCCCGAGTTCAACGCCGGCTACGACATCCGCAACGACCGGCCGGGCCTCGAGCCCCCGAACCACCTTGGCATCGTCATCGCCTCCGAGCGCGTGAACGTCCGCGCCGGCCTCGATTTCAGCGTGCGCGGCGGCCGGCTGGTCGTCTTCGGCACCGGCGACCTGATCGCCAACAACCGCATCGCGCTGCCGGGCAACCTCGACATCTTCCTCAACGCCGTGAACTGGGCCGTCGAGAACCAGACCCAGTTCAACATTCCCATCCGGCCGATCGAGCGGTTCCAGCTCTCGCTCAGCGCCAGCGAGCTGTCGCGCCTCCGCAGCGCGCTCCTCCTCGCCCTGCCCGGCACCGCGCTCGCCCTCGGCCTCATCGTCTACTGGACCCGCCGCCGCTAGGCCGTCCACCCACCCACCCCTTCCCGCCATGCGCACCAAAGTCACGCTGGTCCTCCTCTTCCTCAACGTCGCCCTGTTCTTCTTCATCTTCCAGTTCGAGCGCCGCTGGCGCACGGAGGACGCCTGGAGGGTGACGCGCACCAACGTGCTCGGGGCCGAGACGGCCGACATCCGCGCGCTCGAGATCACCGGCGGCAACAGCTCGCTCATCCTCAAGAAGACCGGGGATGCCTGGATGGTCACCCGCCCGCTCGAGTGGCCCGCCAATCCCAACGCCGTCGGCCGCATCCTCACCGAGCTCCAGTTCCTCAAGCACGAGACCAGCTTCAATGTCTCCGACCTCGCCAAGAACGGCCAGTCGCTCGCCGACTACGGCCTCGACCAGCCGCGGCTCACGGTGACCATCACCTCGGGCGACCCCGCCAACCCCTCGCTCGCCAGCACCACCCGCACCACCCGGCTCCGCATCGGCGACCTGACCAAGGACGGGCTCCGCCTCTATGTGCTGTCGCCCGACGGCGAGCGGATCCACGTCGTGAGCCAGAGCCTGGCCCGCAGCCTCGCGCTCGGCTTCGACGACCTCCGCGGCGACGCGCTCTTCACCATCCCGGTCTTCGAGGCCCGCTCGCTCAACCTCCAGACCGCGGCGCCCGCCAATCTCCGCATCCGGCTCCGCCGCGACGGCTCCCGCTGGTCGTTCGAGACGCCGGTGGTCGCCCGCGCCTCCAAGACCGAGACCGAGCTCGCCATCAACGCCCTCAACAAGCTCGAGGTCGCCTCGTTCATCACCACCAACCCGCCCACGCCGCGGCCCGCCGAGAAGCCGTCGCTGCGGATCACCCTCGAGGGCAACAACCGGCGCGAGACCCTGATCCTCGGCGATCCCGTGCCCGTGAACGGCGACGCGCGCAAGCCGGGTGGGACCACCTTCTACGCCCAGCTCGAGGGCCGCAACGCGCTGTTCACCGTCACCCTGCCGTCCGGCGCCAAGGACGGCTCGGGCCGCCTGGCGCTGCTCGAGACGCTCCAGAACGCCCAGGTCGCGCTGCGCGACCGCCACGTGCTCGACTTCGACGCCGCTGCGGTGAACGCCATCACCCTCACCGCGCCCAACCAGCCCGACCTGAACCTCCAGCGCCTCGAGTCCGCCGCGAAGTCGCCCGACGCCGCGGCCTGGCAGATCATCCGCCGCGGCGAGGCCGCCGCCGGCCCGCAGACCCTGCCGGCCGACCGCGCCGCCATCACCCGCCTGCTCGAGCAGCTCACGCGGCTCAGCGCCGCCGAGGTCGACGGGTTCAAGAGCGACGCCCCGACCGCGGCCGACCTCGAGACCTGGGGCTTCAACCGGCCCGAGCGCGAGGTCACGCTCACGCTCGCCGGCAGCCCCGTCCCCGTCGCCCTGCAGCTCGGCACCGACAGCGCCCACCGCGTGTACGCCCGCCTCGGGCCGTCCGCGAATCCCGGCGCCTCGGTCTATGCGGTCGACGCCGACATCCTCCGCGAGCTGCCGGTGACGCCGCGCGCCTGGCGCGACCGCCTGCTGCGCGAGCTGCCGGACGGCGCGCGGCTCACGGCGCTCAAGCTGACCGACCTCGGGAACAACCAGGTGCTGCTCGACACGCCGCTGGACGCCACGGGCCTGCCGACGGCGGTGCTGCCCGCCGCGCAGAACCAGGCGGTGGCGGCGCTGCTGAAGCAGCTGCACACGCTCCGCGCGAAGGAATTCCTGGCCGACCAGTTTGCCGACAAGGTGACGGTGGCCGGCGAGGAGCGCGCGTGGCGCTACAAGCTGGAGGCGACCGCGACCCTCGTGGGCGGCACGGGCGAGCAGACCAGCGTGACGACCCTGTTCCTCACCCCGCGCCTCGGCGGCGACCTGCAGGTGGCGGGATCGCCCGCCGCCGAATTCAACACCGTGTTCGGAGTCGAGCAGGCCATGGTCGACGCCCTGTGGGTGCTGACGGAAGGCCCCCGCGATCCCGGTCCCGCCGCCAAATAGCCGGCGCCCTTCCCCCGCGCCCGCCGGATGAAACGCGTCTTCCAGTTCTGCGGCCAGGCCGGCCTCTGGTGCGGCCGCGCCGGGCTGCGCGTCGTCCTCTGGACCGTGTGGCTGGCGCTGCTGCTCCTGCTGACCGTGCAGGCCTGGATCGCGCTGTCGCACGAGCTGGCCGTGCCGGGCTTCGTGCTGCGGCTCTTCGAGGAGCGGCTCGCCGCCGCCCACCTCCAGGTGAAGTTCGGCCAGACCCGGTTCGATCCGACCGGCCGCATCCTGCTCGAGAACGTCCGCCTGTCGCTGCCGGCCTATCGCGAGCCGGTGGTGGTCGCGCGCGCGGCCTACCTCAGCCTCAAGCCCTGGGACCTGCTGGCCGGCCGCTTCGAGCTGCAGCGCCTGGAGATCTCAGAGGCCGTGTTCACGGTGCCGGCCATGCTCTCGCGCTCCGGCCAGGCCGAGGACTTTGTGCGCGAGCTCGACGCGACCCTGGTGCTCCGCGACCGCGAGGTGCTCATCGAGCAGCTCTCGGCGCGCGTCGCCGGCATCGCCGTGACGGCCCGCGGCGGGCTGCACCTCGTGCCGCGGCCCGGGCCGGGAGTCGAGGCCGTGTCGCTGCCCGACTATTTTGCCGCGCACTACCCGGAAGTCTGCCGTCACCTGATCCGCGCGGCGGAGCGCCTTGAGGCGCTGGAGGCGCCGGAGCTGCGGCTCGAACTGACCCCCTCGCGCACGCGCGGGGCGCTGGCCAATGTCTCCATCGCGGCGCGCGGCGTGAAACTCGACCGCCCGTGGCCGCTGGTGGCGCGCGGGGTGCGGCTCACCACGCGCTTCCCCCTGCAGGGCGACTCGCCGGTGATGGCGCCGCTGAC
>CAZUQB010000231.1:0-4594 GCA_964622405.1 uncultured Opitutaceae bacterium
AAACGCAGATCGATCCGAACTTGGCTGCGCTGCGGCGGCGAATTCTTGTGCCTTCGGCGCGTCTTTGCGGCTACAACTCTGCTTGAATTGCTCTAGCGGCTGACGGATGGAAGTCGCGGGTCTCCCGAACCTTCGACGCATGCTCGGAGTCACCACGAAGGCCTCCGCTCCCTCCGTTGCCTCCTGTGAAAATCCAGCCAGCGAGCGCCGAAACGCTCAGCTCGCTCGGGTGACCCGCGCGTAAGCGCGCACGGGGAAAGTCCCGAAGGCCTTCACCTTCGGCGGCACCGCCGAGAACTGGGCTCCGGTATCGGGCACGCGACCCAGGTTGCAGAAGTGCTCGCAGATTGGGATCTCGGCCCCGAGCAGGATCGTGTGCACGGGTCGCACGCGGGTTCGGGTGTCGTCGATGTTGTGCGAGTCGATGCCGACCAGGCTGACCTTCGCGTCGGCCAGGAACTGCGCGGCCTCCGCGGTGAGGAAAGGGTGGTTTTCGAAGTAACGGTCGGTGCGCCAGTGCTCGTCCCAGCCGGTGTGCACGAGGACCGCCTTGCCGCGCAGTTCCAGGCCGCGGAATCGCTCGACGCCGACGGCGAGTCCCAGCGCGTGGGGTTGCCGCACGACGAGGGTCTCAAGCTGGCAGAGGGAGGGCAGCGGCAGCTCGGAGAGGTCCTTGCCGTCGGCATAGCGATGGAAGGGGCTGTCGAGGTACGTGCCCGTGTTGGCCACCAGGTTGATGCGGCCGATGTGGAACTCGTGGCCGCAGTCGTAGTTCTTGCGGGAATCCTCCCGGGACAGGAAATCACAGATGACCGGAGCCGGCAGGCCCTTGTAGGTGATCATCCCGGACTCGATGGTGTGGCTGAGGTCGACGAGTTCGACCGAGTTCCTGATGGCGAGGTTCATTCGCGTGGCGCGGTTGGGGGTGAAGGCCGAAGGCGACCGATCTTCGGACAGGCAACGAACGAAACCAGAGAACGCAACCGTCCGCTCAAGCGAAGATCGGCGGGCGATGAAGTCGCCGCTGGCCGGCCGAGATTTTGGATCATTAAGGCAAAGGCCCGAGCGCCAGCCGCCTGACGTCGGCAGCCACGGGGATGTGAATGGCCACGCGGGGCTCGGCCACCTCCGTTTCATGGGCAATTCCGCCGCCTGCTCACTCCTCTGGCCTTTCCGAATGAGATCAAGCCGCGGAGCGCGGTCCGGTTGGGGTGTGGCGCTGGCCTTCGAGAGAAGCTCCCGGTGGCAGCGTATCAGCTTCATTCGATGATGATGTGACCGAGAAAGAGTTGGCGCCTCGATTGCCAGGCAATCAACCTGACTTCATGACCACGGCATGGCACGTCTCTCCTTGGGGAGCGAAGGACTGGGCGATCCGGAAGTCCGGTGCGACCCGGGCCTATTCGCTATTCTCGACCCGCGACGCAGCGATCCGACAGGCCCGCGCCTACCTTAAGGCGGCTGGTGGCGAACTTTTCGTTCACGGTCAGGACGGCCAGATCAAGGTCGTCGCGACCTACCTGAAACGCTGATTTGGGCGGGCAGACCCATGCCTGAATTCGCGAAGAGCGTCTTCGTCAACTGTCCGTTCGATTCCGAGTACCTCGTCCTCTTCCAGTCGATCGTCTTTACGATTCAGTACTTGGGCCTCGAAGCCCGCACCTCTTACGAGGTTTCTGATGCCGGTCAGCCGCGGATTGCCAAATTGGTGGGACTGATCGGTGAGTCCCGCTTTGGAATCCACGACCTTTCCCGTTGCAGAGCCAAGACCGTCGGCGAATTCGCCCGCATGAACATGCCCCTGGAACTCGGGATCGATTTCGGCTGCAAGCAATTCGGACGGGCCGCCCACCGAAGGAAGCGGCTCCTCATCCTCGATACCAAGCGCTATCGCCTGCAGAAGGTTGTTTCTGACTTGGCCGGCTCCGACTTCGGCGCCCACCGGGACGACCAGCGGCAGGTCATCAGGCTGGTCAGCCACTGGCTGCATCAGGAGGCGGGTGCGCCCTTGCGCTCGACCTCCGAAATCAAAGCCCGCTACGAGGATTTCGTGGCGCACAATTTCCAGTCCTTGCAGGCCAAAGGATTTTCGAAGCGCGACATCAGACTCCTGCCGGCTGATACGCTTCGCAAGGCGATGCAAAAGTGGATCGACGCGCGGGGCGCCTGACCTGGCAAGTCGTGCAGGGTCAGGCTGCGCAATGTGAATCGGCGGTGGCAGATAGGCGGATTTGGCCAACGCCAGCCGCCTGACATCGGCAGCCACGGGGCGCGAATTGCCAATCCGCGTTCGACTCCCTCCGTTTCATGCGCAAGTCCAGCTGCCTGCAGAGAGCCCACAGCCTAGGGCCAATAGCCTAGCGCCGAAAGCCTATCGCCTCCAGCCTCGACGCTCTCGCCCACCTATTCCCCCGGCGTCAGCACCACGTCGTCGTCGCTCCACAGCTTGCCGTCGGGGCCCGCCGAGCGGACTTCCATCCGGGTGCCCGAGAGCTGGTGAAAGAAAAACGGGTGACTCCAGCGGTCGCAGAGCTCCCCGCGGAGGTTCACGGCGGGGTGATTCGGGGGGATCAACGCGAGCAGGAGCCGATTGCGACCGGTCAGCGTGGCCGTGATCTCGGCATTGGTGCCGACCGGGTTCTCGTGGAAGTTCGAGCGGTATGCGTCGATCACGTCCGCCACGATGCGGAGGTCGGCTTGGATGGTGCCGTTGGGGGCATTGAGCCGGTCGGCGAGGGTGGAGACCTCGGTGGACGCCGGCGGCCGCGACTGGGGCGACGCGACGGTCCGCTTGCGGAGGTGGAGGGGCCGCGGCGGCGGCGCGCCCTCGGGCGCGGGCCACAGCAGCCAGGTGAAGATCGCCACCAGGGCGACCACGACGGCGAGGGCGGCGGCCAGCGCGCGGCGGGGTTTCATCCGAGGAACCCGAGATTCGGATGCGCGAATCGCCCGATGTTGGGCAGCACGGTCGGGAGATTGGTCGCGCTCACGCCGAACCACGTTGCCAGCGTGCCGGCGTACTCGTCGACGCTCGTCGTGGGAATCCAGCGGCCGCGGCCGGTGTCGTTCGCGCCGTTGAGGGCGAGGTCGGGCATCTGGCCATAGATGTCGGTGCCGCGCACCGCGCCGCCGACGACCAGGTGGTGGCTGCCCCAGCCGTGGTCGGAGCCGTCGCCATTCGAGCTGAGCGTGCGCCCGAAGTCAGACGCGGTGAACGTCGTGACCTGGTTGGCGACACCGAGCTCCACCGTGGCGTTGTAGAACGCGGCCACGGCCTGGCTGAGCTGCGAGAACAGCGTGGCGTGGGCGCCGTTGACCGTGTCGCCCGCGGTGACTTGGGCGGCGTGCAGGTCGTAGCCGCCGACCTGGCAGAAAAAGATCTGCCGCTTGAGGCCGAAGGAGGCCGACGTGCTGATCAGCCGGGCGACCATCTTGAGCTGGTTGCCCAGCGAGGTGGTGGGAAACACCGTGGCCAGGGTCGGCGCGCCGGCGAGGGCGGAGTTGACCAGGTCGCTGTTGGCGATCGAGGCCGAGGACAAGCCGCCGAAGGCCGTGTCGAGCAGGGCGGGATTCGACTGGGCGAAGAGATCCTTCTGCGCGGTGTAGCGCAGCGGGTTGTTGCCGCCGGTGGTGCCGCTGAAGGTGATCGCGCCGCTGGAGCTGATGGCGTACTGGCTGACCGTCCGCCCGACCTGGAAGAAGTTCGTGCCGGCCAGGCTGATCGACATCGAGAGCTGGTTGCTCGTGTTGACGGCGTTCACGAGGTCCGCGAGCCGTCCGCCCCAGCCGGACGTGGCGGGCTGGTCGGGCAGGGAGCTCTGCCACTGGACCTGCTGGTCGCTGTGCGAATACAGCTGCCTCGGCAGCGTGTAGCTGCCGGACCGGTACTGCGCGAGCGTGGTGGGGAACGCGAGGGTGCCGACGTTGGCGAGGACCGCGGCCTGGCCGGAGCCGAACAACTGGCGGATCTCGGCCAGCGCGGGGTGGAGCCCCCACGAGCGGCCGTCGGAAGTGCGCGGGGTGATCGGCAGCACGCCCGCCTGCGGCAGCGCGAGGTTCGAGCGGGCGGCGGCGTAGGCGGCGTAGCTGGCGGTGTCGACCGGGATGATGAGATTGTTCGCGTCGTTGCCGCCCTGGAGAAAGAGACACACGAGCGCCTTGTAGTCGCTGGCGGTCGCGTTGCCGCTCACCGCCGAGCCGTCGGGACTCGCGGCGGCGGCGATCAGGCGAAGGCTGGCGAGGGAGGACAGGAAGCCGGTGGCGCCGACGGCGGCGCAGCACGCCTGGCCGATGAAGCGGCGGCGGGAGAGGTCGGGGAGGGCGGAGCGGGGCATGGCTTACTTCTGCACCGCGCCGGCGGGCGAGGTGGCGACGAGGAGAATGGCGGTCTGCGCCCGCTCGAGCGTGGTCGTGCTCGCGGGCAGGGCGTTCAGCGCGGTGACGATCCGGTCCCGGGCGGAAGTTGGCAGGTTGCCGCCGCACAGCACCGCGTTGAGATGATCGACCTGCGCCGCCGGCGTGGCGGCGAGCGCCTGCTCAGCCGTCAGGTTGAGCGTGATGGTCGTCGCGGTCGGCGAGGCGCTGAAGAAGATGA
>CAZUQB010000232.1:0-4593 GCA_964622405.1 uncultured Opitutaceae bacterium
GGGGCTCGACCTGCTCGTCGAACAGGTAGTCCCACAGCTTGCCCCAGTGCGGGACCTCGTCGAGGTGGGTGAAGACCAGGTGCGTGGCCCCGAGGTCGCGGCCCGCGGCGTAGGCGTCGCGCAGCGCCGGGCGGTCGTACGCGGCGTTCAGCACCAGCACGCGCTCCGTGATCTCCTCGCGGTCCAGGAACTCAGCGATCGGACGGTTGTCCGCCGGCCGGCGCGGGGAGAGGCCCGGCAGGTCGAAATACACGAACCCGCCCGGCACCGCCGGACGCGTCTCGCACGGGAAGTGGGCCAGCGGCACGCCCAGCGCCTCGCTGAAGACCGGCAGCGGCCCGAGGGCGTTCGGGCGGTCGAACTCGACCGTGACCACATGGCCGAAGCGGGCGCGGCGGAAGACTTCCACGGCGAGCCACTTGCAGAGGGCGGTGGTGCGGCCGACGCCCGGCGCGCCCAGGAAGGCCGCCCGGCTGATCGGCGCGCGCGGGGTGCGGCTGCCGGCCGACTCCCGCAGCAGGCGCGAAGTCTCCGCCAGTGCGCGGTGCAGCGGCAGGGAGCTCAGGTCCGACCAGCCCGCGCCGCGCTCGAGGCGCGAAAGGGTGACCTCGGTCAGGCCGGAGCGGCGCAGGAGACCGGACAGGCCGGCGGCCGGCGGCGGCGGCGGGGTCGACTCGACCGCGGCCGGCGGCAGGGCGGGTTCGGCCGAGGTGGCCTCGAGCGCGGGCGCGGCGGCCGGCGCGGGATCCACCTGCGCGATGACCTCGAGCTGGGTGCCGCCAAGGAGCTTCTTCAGGCCGCTGGCCCCGACGGACCGGACCGACAGCACGCGGGCGGCGGGACCGAGGCGCTCGCGGATGAGCGTGACGGCCTCCGCGGCGGAATTCACCGTGAACTTGTAGGCGCCGGGCGCGAGACTGGAAGGCGGGTTGGGCATGGCGGATTACGCAGCGGCGGGCAGCGGCGCGTTTTCGGTGCGGCCGAGGTGGGCCGGAAGGGTGACGATGCCGGCGTTCTCCACCTCGGTGGCCGGCGGCAATTCCTGGTACGCGAGCACCACGAGGCGCGGGAAGGAGGACTCGAAGAAGCGCTTGAGCGGCAGCCGGATCTCGCTCGAGACGACCACGACGGACGGCTGGCCGGCGGCGGTGAGCACGCCGGTGCGGCGCGTCAGCTCGTCGAGCAGGTGCCGGGTCGACAGCGGGTCGAGCGCGAGCCCCACCTCGGTCGGCGAGCGGTGGATGCGGCCGGCGAGCCACTGCTCGAGGCGCGGATCCAGCGTGACGGCGCGGATGACGCCCGGCTTGCACTCGTGCTCCGGCACGAAGTACAGCCCGAGGCGGCGGCGGACGAGCTCGCTCAGGTCGTCGGGATTCTTCGAGAGCGAGGCGAAGTCCGCGATGCCCTCGAGGATGAGCGGCTGGTTGAGAATCGCGACGTTCTCGCGCAGGAGGTTCTGGAGGACGCGCTGGATGATGCCGAGATTGACGAGGTCGGGCAGGAGCTCGGCGATGAGCGCGGGCTGCGACTGCTTGATATGGTCGACCATCTGCTGGACCTCCTGGCGCCCGAGCAGGTGGTGCGCGGACAGCTTGAGCGTCTCGGACAGGTGGGTGATGAGCACCGAGGCGGGATCGACGACGGTGTAGCCGTTGACCTCCGCGGTCTTGCGCTCGGCCTCGTCGATCCAGGTCGCCTCGAGATTGAACACGGGCTCGCGGGTCGGCACGCCCTTGAGGCGGATCTTGCTGCCGGCGACGTTCATGGCGAGGAAGCGGCCGGGCAGCAGCTGCCCGCGGGCGACGGCCTTGCCGCGCAGCAGGAAACGATAGTCGTTCGGCTCGAGCTCGAGGTTGTCGCGCACCGAGACGGGCGGCACGACGATGCCCTTCTCGCGGGCGAGCCCCTTGCGGACGCCGGTCACGCGGGCCAGGAGTTCCCCACCCTTCTTGACGTCGGCCAGCGGCAGCAGGCCGTAGCCGATCTCGATCGCAAAGACATCCAGCTCGATGAGCTTCCGCACGTCCTCGGCCGCGCCGGTGCCCGCGGGCGTGCCGGCGGCGGGGGCGTCGGCCTTGCCATTCGCCCCCTTGGCGGCGGGCTTGGCGGCCGGCGCCGCGGGCTCGACGCCAAGCGGGTGGCCGGACTTGAGCTCCTCCTCCTTCAGCACGCGCGCCAGGTAGGCGGCGATGCCGGCGAGGAGCAGGAAGGGCAGCAGCGGCATCCCCGGCATCAGGCCGAAGACCGCCAGCATGCCGGCGGCGATGTTCATCGCGCGCGGATAGCGGAAGAGCTGGCCGGCCAGCTGGGTGCCGAGATTGGTGTTCTCCGAGGCGCGCGTGACCAGCACGCCGGCGCCCACCGAGAGGATCAGCGCGGGGATCTGCGAGACCAGGCCGTCACCGATGGAGAGGAGCGTGAACTTCTGCAGCGACTCGCCCAGCGACATGCCCATCTGGAACACGCCGATGGCGAAGCCGCCGATGATGTTGACCAGCGTGATGATGATGCCGGCGATCGCGTCGCCGCGCACAAACTTGGAGGCGCCGTCCATCGCGCCGTAGAAATCGGCCTCCTTCTGCACCTTGAGGCGGCGCGCGGTGGCGGTGACCTCGTCGATGATGCCGGCGTTGAGCTCGGCATCGATGGCCATCTGCTTGCCGGGCAGCGCGTCGAGGGTGAACCGCGCGCTCACCTCAGCGATGCGGCCCGCGCCCTTCGTGATGACCACGAAGTTGATCACCACCAGGATCAGGAACACCACCGCGCCGACGATGTAGTTGCCCTGGATGACGAAGTGGCCGAACGCGTCGATCACCTGGCCCGCGTAGCCCTTGACCAGCACCAGGCGGGTCGAGCTGATGTTCAGCGCGAGGCGGAAGAGCGTCAGCGCCAGCAGCAGCGTCGGGAAGCTCGAGAACTCCGGCGGGTCCTTGACGTAGATGATGGCCAGCAGGACCAGCAGCGAGAGGCCGATGTTGAGCGCAAGGAAGGTGTCGAGCAGGACCGTCGGAATCGGGACGATCAGCAGGAGGACGGTGAGGAACAGGCCGCCGGTGAAGATCAGGTCGGCACGCCGGAGCAGCGTCGCAATCGGGCTGGAGGGAGCGGCGCTCATGGCTTAGGCGGACGCCTCCATCCGCCGCGCCTTCAGCCGGTGGAAATAGTAGCGGTGCGTGCGGTAGACGACCGCGAGGATCTCGGCGACCGCCTGGTAGAGATTGGCCGGGATGGTCTCGCCGACCTGGCCGAGCGCGAACAGGAGGCGCGCCACGGGCTTGTTCTCGACGGTCGGCACGCCGTGCTCGGCGGCGATCGCCTTGATGCGCTGCGCGAAGCGGTTCTCGCCCTTCGCCAGCACGACCGGGGCCTGGTCCTTGCCGCGCTCGTACTTGAGCGCGACGGCAAAGTGGGTCGGGTTCGTCACCACCACGTCGGCGGTCGCGACCGCCGCCAGCATCTGCTTCTGCATCAGGCGGCGCGCCATGCGGCGCATCGCCGCCTTCGTGTGGGCGTCACCCTCGGCATTGCGGCGCTCCTCCTTGACCTCCTCGCGGGTCATCCGCAGGTCGCGCCCCGTCTTGAACTTCTCGTAGCCGTAGCTCACCGCCGCGACGACGCCGAGCGCCAGCAGCAGGCGGCCGAGGAAGACCATCGTCGCGCGCTGGAGGAACTCGCCGAGGTAGGCGGTCTCGACCGGCGCATTGAACAGCGGGTCGGCCATCAGGCCGCGCGCGCCGACATAGAGCGCCGCGCCGATCGCGATCAGCTTCAGCAGGTCGATCAGGGCCCGCACCAGGACCGACTTCGAGAAGACGCGCTGGAAGCCCGCGACCGGGTTGAGATTCTCAAACTTGAATGTCGCCGCCTCGGGCGTGAGCTGAAATCCGCTCTGCACGCCGCCCGCGAGCAGCGCGGCGCCGACGCAGGCCAGCGCGAGCGGCAGCAGCGCCTTCGCCACCGTCAGCACCAGCACCAGCAGCTCGCCCGTCACCGTGTCGCGCGTGACCGTGGTCACCGCGAAGCGCGAAAACATCCCGACCGCGTAGCCGCCAATGTCGCGGGCCGCCGCCGGCGCGGTGAACGCGATCGCGCCCAGCACCGCCGCCAGCGTGAAGACGACCGAAAGCTCCGGCGACTTCGCGAATTGTCCGCGCTCCATCGCTTCACGCAGCCGCTTCTCGGTCGGCTGTTCGGTTTTTTGATCTTGGTCGCTTTCGGCCATGTGCGGCCGGAAAATAGCAATGCAGATGCCAACGCACCGTGATGCCTTTTTAACAGCTTACCACCAACCACTTAAATCTTTTCTATTCGCCCCAGAGGCGAATTCCCCAGGTGATGGATTTGCCGCGAAATTATCCCGGCAGAAATTGCCCGGTGCCCGCGCGGGGCCGTCCGGCTTTCCTCCGCGTCAGCGGAGCGGCAGCATCTGCAGCATCTGCCCGGGCGCGGCAGCGAATTCCGCGTAGAGGTAGCGGGCCAGCAGGGCCCCGGCTGCGCCCAGCAGGCTGAAGCCCGCCAGCGCGCGCACCGAGAAACTCAGGACAAAGACGTTCATCTTCGGCACCGCCCGGCCCAGCGCCGAGAAGGCCA
>CAZUQB010000233.1:0-4592 GCA_964622405.1 uncultured Opitutaceae bacterium
GCGACAACGTCTCCGAGACCATCCTGATGCGCGACCACCTGCAGGCCGCGGCGGCAAAGCTCTAGGCGGGGCGGCGCGGGTCTTGGCCATCGCCGGTGGGCGGTGGAAGGGCGGGCTTGGCAAGCGCGCGCGGAGACCTCAGGTTGGCGGCGCATGCCGACCGTCCGTCCACCCGCCGTTGCGCTCCTCGAGATCCACTCGCTGGGGGCGGCGCTGGTGACCCTGGACCGCGTGGAGAAGTCCGCGGCCGTCGACGTGCTGCAGGCCGAGCTGAATGACAACTACGGGTTGTTCCTCAAGCTGACCGGCGACGCCGCGGCGGTGCGGATCGCGGTCGACACGGCCCGGGCGGTGACCACGGAAATGCAGGCGGCCCTGACGGCGGAAGTGCTCGACTCCCCGGATGCAGAGGCTTGGACTGTGATCGAGGGTTCGCCGGAGTATCAGCCGCTTCTGCAGCAGGAGGTTGTTTTTATCCCGGGACGCCGGACTCGCACCATGGCCGACAAGAATGAAATTCCCGAGGCGCTGGGCCTCATCGAGACGCAAGGCTTCACCGCGGTGACCGCGGCGACCGACGCGGCGTGCAAGACCGCCGCCGTCCGCGTGATCGCGAAGGAAAAGCTCGGCGGCGGCTACATCACCGTGATCGTCGCCGGTGACGTCGCCGCCGTGACCGCCGCCGTGGCCGCGGGCCGCGAGGCCGCCGAGCGGGTGGGGAAGGTCATCTCGTCGAATGTCATCCCGCGCCCCAGCGAGGGTGTGGGGCAGATTCTGACGAGGATCTAGCGGCGAACCGCGGAGGCGGTTCGCCGCGGAATTCGGGATTCGGAATTCGAAATTCGGCGGCCAAGGCCGCGATGGCGGGCAGAAGTGCGGAAATAGGATTCGGAACCGAATTCCGAATTTCGAACTACGAATTTCGCCCGCGCGGAGCGCGGGCTATTTCTTCAGGAACGGCGCGAACAGGTCGATCGGGACCGGCAGGAAGGTCGTCGTGTTGTGCTCGCTGGAGATCTCCCGCATCGTCTGCAGGAAGCGGAGCTGCAGGGCGATCGGCTGGGAGTTGATCATGGTCGCGGCCTGCACGAGCTTCTCGGCGGCCTGGAACTCACCCTCGGCGTTGATGATCTTCG
This sequence comes from uncultured Opitutaceae bacterium, assembly GCA_964622405.1. Classification (GTDB taxonomy): domain Bacteria; phylum Verrucomicrobiota; class Verrucomicrobiia; order Opitutales; family Opitutaceae; genus Opi-474. Next base: position 1,137 of record CAZUQB010000233.1, read on the forward strand.
CGCGGCGCTCGCGCTCGCTCTCCGCCTGCTTCGCCATGGTGCGCTTCATGTCGTCGGGCAGCACCACGTCCTTCACCTCCACCGCCGTCACCTTCACGCCCCACGGGTCCGTGTGACGGTCGATGAACTCCTGCAGGGTCTGGTTGATCTTGTCCCGGCGCGCCAACAGGTCGTCCAGCTCGGCCTGGCCGATCACGCTGCGGAGCGTGGTCTGCGCGATCAGCGAGGACGCCTTCAGGTAGTCCTCGACCTTCACGACCGCGGCCTCGGGGTCGACCACCCGGAAGTAGACGACGGCGTCGACGGTCACGGGCACGTTGTCGCGGGTCATCATCTCCTGCTTCGGTACGTCGATCGTCACCACGCGCAGGTCCATCCGGACCATTCGGTCGACGACCGGGATGAGCAGGACGATGCCCGGGCCCTTCGCCCGGAGCAGCTTGCCGAGGCGGAACACGACGCCGCGCTCGTACTCGCGCAGGATGCGGATCGCGCTGGGCAGGACCAGGATCGACAGGACGACCAGCGGGATCAGCCACGACAGGAAATCCATCCACGTTTGCATGCTCATGGGGCCTCCGGAGTTTGGGGTTTCACCAGCAAAGTCAGGCCGCGGCGGCCGATCACGACCACGGGCTCGCCGGCCGCGACGGGCACCGGGCAGCGCGCGCTCCACTGCTCGCCCTCGATGCGCACCGCGCCCGCGTCGGGTCCGATCGGCGTGAGCGCGACCACCACCTGGCCGAGCATCGTCTCCTGGCCGGCCCTCACCGGCAGCCGTTGCGCGCGCAGGCCGGCCCCGGCCACGAAGAGGAAGAACAGCGCCGTGATCACGGTGGCCGGCACGATCGCCAGCAGGGGCAGGCGGAACGCCGGTGGTGCCGGATCGAAGAGCATCAGGGAGCCGAGGAAGAACGCGATGATGCCCCCGACGGTCAGGACGCCGTGCGTGGCGGCGAACAGGTCGACGACGAAGAGCGCCACCGCGAGCAGGATGAGGGCGACCCCCGCCACGTTCACCGGGAGCACGGTGCCCATGTACAGCGCGAGCACGAGGGCGATGGCGCCGGCGACGCCCGGGAAGATCGCGCCCGGGTTGCCGAGCTCGGAGATGATCCCGTAGATCGCGACCAGCATCAGCACGAACATCACCTCCGGCCGCCACAACGCGTGGAAGACCCGCTCGCGGGTGAGCATCTCGAGCCGCTCCACGGTCGCGGCGGCCGTGTGCAGCCGGTGCTCGCCGGCCTGGCGGCCGTCGAGCTGGCGGAGGAGGTCGGGGAGGTCCCGAGCCAGGAGGTCGATGACCCGGAGATCGAGGGCCCGCTCGGCCGTGATGCTCGCGCTGTCGCGCACGGAGGCCCGCGCCCACTCAGCGTTGCGGCCGCGCTTGTTCGCGATCGCCTCGACATAGCTCACGGCGAAGTTTTCCAGCTTCTTGGTCATGATGTCGTCGGGCCGCTCGCGGCCGCCGAGCGACCCGAGCTCGACCGGGTGCGCGGCGCCGATGCTGGTGTGCGGGGCCATGGCGGCGACATCGGCCGCGAGCGTGAGGATGCAGCCGGCGCTGCCGGCGTTGGCGCCCGAGGGCGTGACATAGACCACGACCGGGACGGGCGAGACGTAGAACGTCTGGACGATCTGCTTGGTCGACTCGAGCAGGCCGCCGGGCGTGTCGAGTTCGATGACGAGGCACTCGGACCGGCGGGCGCCGGCGGCTGCGCTCGTGCGGGCGATGAACTCGGCGGTGGCGGGACCGATGGGACCGTTGAGCGTGACGACCGTGACGTGGCCGGGGGGCGCGCTGAGGGTGACCTCCTGGGCGGGGAGCGTCAGGCCGAGGACCAAGCCGAACGAACAGGCTGTCAGCCAGCCTCTCATCCTAAGCACAGGATGCGCCGCCGCTCGACGGTGGCAAACGCCAAGGCCGCGCCGGCGCCAACTACGCGGCGGCCTAATGCGCCGCATCCCCGCGGCGAATGTCCGGCCGCCGCATTTCGGCGTTGCCCGGCGGGCGGCGGGGAGGGGAAGGTGCCCGGCGATGCCGCCGCCGCCGACCACCGCCGTTTCGCCCGCCGGCGCCCGCCGCCTCGCGTGGCTGGCCGTCGGGGCGGCGACGCTGCTGGTGGCGGTGATGAAACCCTCGGCGCTGATCCATCCGCAGCTCTGGGCGGAGGACGGCTCGGTGCACCTGCTCGACAACGAGGCGCATGGCCTCGGGGCGCTGCTGCTGCCGTACCGCGGCTACCTGCACACCCTGCCGCGCCTGCTCGCGTGGCTGGTCGGAGCCGCGACCGATGTCGCGCACTGGCCGCTCGGCTACGCGCTCGCGGCGCTCGGCGTGGCGTTCGCGCTCTTCGCCCGGATGGCCTCGCCGCGGCTGGTGCTCCCGGGCAAGCCCTGGCTCATCCTCGCGTTTGTCGCGGTCGCGAACGCGGGCGAGACCTTCCTCAACCTTACCAACCTGCACTGGCTCACGGCCTTCTTCCTCGTGCAGCAGGCGCTGATCGCGCCGGCCCGCACGCCGGGCCAATGGTGGCGGGACCTGGGTTTGCTCGTGCTGACCGGGCTCACCGGGCCGTTCATCGTCGTGTTCCTGCCGCTGTTCTACGTGCGGCTCGGGCGGGACCGCGACCGCTACAGCGTGGTGGTGGCGGTGGTCGCGACCATCGTCGCCTTGATCCAGGCCGGGCTGGTTTCCATGACCGGCCCGCGGTTTGAGCCGCAGGAACACGCGCTCGACCCGGCGATGATGCTCCATGTCTTTGGCGTGCGCCTGGTCGCCTGGCCGCTGCTGGGGCCCAAGCTCGCGCTCCTCCTGCCCGCGCCGGTGCCCGCGATGCTCCTCGTCGCGGTGGTGGCGGCACTCGGCTGGTGGGCCAGCCGGCCCGATCCCGCGCGGCCGCAGCGCCTGCTGACCGGCCTGGCGTTTTTCCTGATCGCCGGGGCCTGCGCCTACCGGCTGCGGCCGGACACCTGGAACTTCGTGGAGCTCGAGAACGGCGACAGCTATTTCTACGTTTCGCGGCTGCTCCTGGCGTGGCTGGCGATCATGGCGATTGCGTCCGCCTCCGGGACGGCGGCCTGGCTCGGTCGGGGCGCCGGGCTGGCGGCGGTGCTGCTCAACCTGGGCGGCTTCGTGAAGGAGACGCCGCCGGACTACCACTGGCTGGAGCAGTGCGGGGCGATTCGGCGCGGCCAGCCGGCCGACCTCGCGATCCTGCCGCAGGGCTGGGTGCTGCATTATCCGGGACGGATGGTCTATGGGGAGGTGGGTCCGGGTTGGTATGCGGAGGAGAGCGATGGCCGCCGCGTCTGGCGGTGGGCGGCGGGTCCGGCGACGCTGCGCCTCGTGGTGCGGGAGTCGCACCCGGTGCCGGTGCGCGCGCGACTCACGCTGCATGCGCGCCAGCGGGTGACGGTCACGGCCCGCCTCGCGGGTCGCGTGGTGGCGAC